>CARUOB010000012.1 GCA_949076555.1 uncultured Lachnospiraceae bacterium
ATTTTACGCTCCTTATTTTGGGGCAGCTAACCTCATTGTTTGGAAATTTTATATTAAAACTGGCATTATCCATGTATGTACTGGAAGTGACCGGTTCGGCAGCCATATTTGCAGGGATTTTGTCTGCGGCCACAATCCCGACCATTTTACTGTCACCACTCGGCGGCATCTTGGCGGACAGGGCAGACAGGCGGAATATTATGGTGGCGTTAGACGCATTGACCGGCGTATCGGTTTTATGCGCGGCATTATTCCTGAAGGAAGGCAATGCCATTGCCGTAATCAGTGCGCTGCTTATCATACTTTCTGTTTTGGGCGCGTTTGAAACACCCACTGTCCAAGCGTGTATTCCTACAATGCTGCAGGGCGATAATATTATGAAAGGAAACGCCGTTGTAAATCAGGTGGCGTCTTTATCTTACCTGATTGCCCCTATGCTGGGCGGCGCACTGTATGCCATGCTTGGATTAAAGCCCGTAATGTATGCAAGCGTTGTCTGCTTTTTTATTACGGCCATGTTTGAATGTTTTATAAAATTAGAGTATCAGCGTACGCAAAATAAAGGCAGCGTGCTTCAGATGATAAAGCAGGATTTTTTATTAAGTATGCAATATATTTCAAAGGAGCAGACGGGCATATCAAAAATGCTGCTCCTAACAGCAGTCTCAAGATTTTTTGTGATGGGCATAACCATAGTGGGGCTTCCGTTTCTTGTGCGGACGGTCCTTGGACTTAACGCAAAATATTATGGGGCTGCGGAAAGTGCGTTAGCAGTCGCTACAATCTTAGGAAGCATTGCCGCAGGCGTTTGGGCAGAAAGATTGAAAATACATAAATTATCCGTCCTGCTCGCTTCTCTGGGCATTTTTATGATTCCGGTGGGCATTGTTTTTCTCTTTCCTGTAAGCGCCCTCACAAAATATGGTGTTACGATGGTATCCTTTTGCGGTATGCAGGCTGTGATCAGCATGTTTTCTGTTTTTGCCGTTTCCCTCATACAGCAGAGGACGCCCAATCATTTGATAGGAAAAGTGATGGCTTATACAGCAATGGTTACTTTGTGTGTGCAGCCCATAGGACAAATCGTGTACGGTTTTTGGTTTGACAGATTTCACGGTGCCGTATCTTTCGTCTTTATCCCAACGGGTATCATAGTTTTTACAGTAGGGCTGTCTGCAATGCGCTTTTTTAAGAAGATGGAAAGGGAACAGCAGGCGGGGGCACAGACTGATTGGAAATGATATTCAGAAATTTGCAGGAACGGAGATGGAAAAGGGTTACGACAGGTCGGAAAGAGAGAATGCAATAGAAACAGACCACAGAACTGTCAGAATATGTCGTGGGAACATGGGCTGCATGACTGCAGCCCTGCCTGTCTTGACGCATATGCTCTACATTTCGATAACAGGGATTTCAATCTGGACGATATAGTCTTCCATTTTGTCAATGACATTTTCATTGATGCCCATCTCATAAGAATATCCGTGAAGAGTCAGGTTGTGCTTTTGGGCGTATGAAAAAATTTCTTCATACCGCTCAGGTATTTTGTCCCAGCTTCCTTTGTGGAAAGCTCTCAGATATTTCCCGCCGGGAGTTGTGTGCATGGCTGACTGGTATGTGAGAAAAGGAAGTTCAATAAAAAGTTTGGAATAATCATTAAAGTTTCCGTTTCGCAGGCTGGAAACGGAAATCATGGAGCCGTAGGAAGCATCGTGAAGACGTCCGAGATGGTACTTTTCCGTTTCGGCAGTGATCAGTTCGACTTCTTCTTCAAAGGAAGTGTCAGGGTTCACATCAACCGTTATAAGACAGCGTTCTTTATGTTCAATCATACTGATTTCCGATAAATCCATTGTCATTAGTGTAACCATATGCTGGCGTTGTGTACATAGAGTTGTCCTGATTGCCTGCAAGTGTATGAGCTGTGAATCAAGGTCTGCTATTTTTTCGTCCAGCAGATTTTTTAGGTTTTGGGCAGATCGGTTCTTCATAAAATTCTGCACTTCGTCGATGGGAACTTCCAGTTCCCGAAGCAGGAGGATCGTTTCCAGAATGGAACTCTGGTAATAGTTATAGAAACGGTATCCGTTATCGGGGTTGATGGAAGCAGGCTTAAAAAGACCAATTTCATCATACCACATCAAAGTTTTCTTATTGATTCCATGCATGGCCGCAAACTGGCCGATTGTGAGGAGCTTGTTATCCTTAGTCATAGTTACCTCTCATAAACATAAAAACATCCTTGACCGTACTGTTACTGTACGGTATATGATAGCAAATAGAAAGTAAAAAAACAAGGTAAACGGAGGAAAAGTTTATGGAAAATCAAAATGTATATGAAAAACCCGTAACATTACAAAACATATTAAAATTTGCCGTACCTACGATTGCAATGACAGTGTTTATGTCTTTTTACACAATGGTAGACGGCCTGTTTGTATCGAACCTGACTGGGACAGGCGCGCTCTCGGCAATCAATCTGACGGCGCCGGTGATCCAGCTTGTCACTGCAATTTCCACGATGCTTGCCACCGGGGGCAGTGCAGTCATCATGAAAAAGATGGGGGAGCAGAAAACGGATGAGGCAAAGGAAGATTTTACGTTTTTAATAGCAGTCAATGTTATTGTGGGGCTTGTCATGTGCGTGGTCGGCTATCTGGCAATGGATCACATTTTTGCAGGTATGAATCTTTCCGCGGATGTGGAAGGGTACTGTGTGGAATACTTAAGCCGTTATCTGGTGTTCACGGTGCCGATTCTTCTGATGAACAATTTTACGCTTTATATGATCGCCAGTGAGAAGGCAACCCTTTCTCTGGTCTGTTCGGTGGCAGGCGGTGTCCTTAACATGGTGCTTGACTATGTGTTTATTGCCGGATTCGATATGGGGATCAGCGGTGCGGCGATTGCAACAGGGCTTGGATATTCTGTAACGGCGGTGGTAGGTCTGTTTGTATTCAGCCGGAAAAAGAACATGCTGCATTTTAAAAAGCCTGTAGCCCGATGCAAGGTACTTGCGAACGCGGCTGCAAACGGATGCTCGGAGATGGCGACTGCGCTTGTTACCGGGATCATTACAATGATGTTTAACTGGACGATGCTTCATTATGTCGGGGAAGACGGGGTTGCGGCTGTTACTATCATCATGTATGTGCTGATGTTTGCAAGCTCTTTGTATACAGGATACTCTTATGGCGTGGCGCCGATGCTGAGCTATTATTATGGGGAGCAGAACCATGAAAAATTGAAAAAGCTGGTTGTGCTGAGCATGAAGGTGATCGCCGGGATCTGCGTGGTTACGGTTGCTGCTTCTTTTATGCTGACAAGGCCGCTGGTATCCGTATTTGCCCGGCCGGATAACCCGGTGTACGATCTGGCGGTAACGGGAAACCGAATATGCACGGCAGCATTGTTCTTTATCGGATTTAATATTTTTGCCAGCGGAATGTTTACCGCATTATCCAACGGGATTGTTTCGGCTGTCCTTGCATTTTCCAGATCGTTTGTCTTTATGTTGGTCACGATGATCGTGCTTCCGCTTATTTTAGGTGTGAATGGAATCTGGCTGGCAACGCCTGCGGCGGAATTGATGGCGCTTGCATTGTCCGCTTTTATGTTCTTTAAATATAGGAAGAGGTACGGCTACTAGAAAATACCAAATGATTCCAAAACGGAATCGGTTTGTGTTGAATTTATTGTGGCAGGATGTGATAAATATTGATATGCTAAAGATGACTGTTTATCATGCCGCTATACAGGGGAACGGATAACAGTGCTTAGGGACAGGACGTTCACGGTGAACATATAAAACCAAAAGGAGGATCATCATGGGAATTTCGGCAGGCTTTATGGTGCCGCATCCGCCGCTCATCATACCCGATGTGGGTGGCGGTGAGGAAAGGAAGATTCAGAGGACGATTGACGCATACAAAAAAGCGGCGGAGGTGATCGGGCGTCTACGGCCTGAGACGATCGTACTTCTTTCCCCGCACCAGACTATGTATGCGGACTATTTTCACATTTCGCCGGGGAAGGGTGCAAGGGGCGATTTCGGGCAGTTTCGCGCCGGACGGACTGCCATGGAGGTCTCCTATGATACGGAATTTGTCCGTGCGCTGTGTGAGGCTGCGGAGGCGGCCGGTTTACCGGCGGGGACGTTGGGAGAACGGGAGAGAAAGCTGGATCATGGCACCATGGTGCCGCTGTATTTTGTGAATCAGTGTTGGACGGGATACCGTCTGGTGAGAATCGGCCTGTCGGGGCTGCCCTTGGCAGCGCATTATCGTCTGGGACAGTGTATCAAAGAGACGGTGCAGACCCTTGGGCGGAGTACGGTCGTGATTGCCAGCGGCGACCTGTCCCACAAGCTGAAGGAGGACGGCCCCTACGGCTATCAGGAGGAAGGGCCTGTCTATGATGCGCGGATCATGGATGTGATGGGCCGGGGCGATTTCGGGGAACTGCTTACATTTTCGGAAGATTTCTGCGAGAAGGCGGCGGAGTGCGGGCACCGCTCCTTTACCATGCTGGCGGGCGCGTTTGACAAGACTTGTGTGGAAGCGGAGCAGCTTTCCTATGAGGGGCCTTTCGGGGTGGGGTATGGCATCTGTTCCTATCGTCCCTGCGGCGATGACGGCACACGGAATTTTCTGGAGCAGTATGAGGAGAAGGAGCACAGGGAGAATCTGGCAAGACGGGAACGGGAAGACGCGTACGTCAGGCTGGCGAGGTACACTGTCGAGACGTTTGTAAAGACGGGGGCTTTTCCGAAGCTGCCGGAAGGACTGCCGGAGGAATTGTATCAAAGCAGGGCGGGTGCGTTTGTATCCTTGAAGGAGGACGGAAGGCTGAGAGGATGTATTGGAACCATCCGGGCGGTGAGAGCATCTCTTGCGGAAGAGATCATGCACAATGCGGTCAGCGCTTGTTCGGAGGATACCAGATTCTCTCCCGTGGAGGAATGGGAAGTGGAGCGTCTGACCATCAGCGTTGACGTGCTGGGGGAGACAGAGAAAATTTCCTCGCCGGAGGAGCTGGATGTGGCCCGGTACGGCGTCATCGTGACAAGGGGCGGCAGGCGCGGGCTGCTGCTGCCTAATCTGGAGGGCGTGGACACGGTAGAGCAGCAGATTGCCATAGCGAAACAGAAGGCGGGAATCAGAGACCATGAGAGCGTGGAGCTGGAGCGGTTTGAAGTGATACGGCACCACTAACAGAGTGAAAAGAACTTCCAGCCACTTGCAGCATAGGCTGCTTCGTGGAGAAGTTCTGTATTTCACGCAGGAGAATGCCTGAGAAACGGCATTCTCCGCATGGATGAGAGGGAGAGGGATGAAAATAATTTGTCAGGTGTGTATGCATCACTGCGCGCTGGAACCCGGACAGACGGGGCTGTGCAGAGCCAGAAAAAATGAGGGCGGGGAGATCATCTGCGAAAATTACGGCTGGATTACCGCTTTAGCGCTTGATCCCATTGAAAAGAAGCCTCTGTATGATTTCCATCCGGGAAGCAAGGTTTTGTCTGTGGGGAGTTTTGGCTGTAATCTCAGATGCCCTTTCTGCCAGAATCATGAGATTTCCATGGCGGGCAGGGGCGTTTCCGGTGCAGAGCATGTGTCCCCGGAAGAGCTTGCCAGGATAGCGCTTACGTGGAAGGAAGAGAAGAAGGCGGGAAACATCGGCGTAGCCTATACCTACAATGAACCGCTGGTTGGATGGGAGTTTGTCCGCGATACGGCAAGGCTGGTGAGAGAGTACGGGATGCGGAATATTCTGGTGACGAACGGCACGGCTTCGCTTGCTGTGCTTGAGGAGCTGCTGCCGTGGATAGACGCCATGAACATTGATTTGAAGGGCTTTCGGGAGGCGTACTACCGGAAACTCGGCGGGGATCTGGAGACGGTCAGGGCATTTATCGCGAGGGCGGCGGAAAGCTGTCATGTGGAACTTACTACGCTGATCGTGCCGGGGGAAAACGACGCGCCGGAAGACATGGAAGCGCAGGCCAAATGGATCGCCGGTTTACGTCCGTCGATCCCGCTTCATATTACACGCTTTTTTCCGCGGTATCAGATGTTGGACAAAGAGGCCACGGACGTGGAGCAGTTGTACCGTCTTGCCGGGATCGCCGGGAAGTATCTGGAAAAGGTGTATGTGGGGAATGTGAAACTTTTCTGACGGTTGATTCGTATTGTTCATAGAGGAAATGACAGGACGGACTGACAGGACTGGAGATTTCCGTATGATATTGTCAATATAGATGACATCGAAGGAGGGCTTTGAAAAATGAGCGTAAATGGCATAGGTCACAGTTTTTATCAGAACAATGTATCAGCGAATAAGTGCAACAGGAGCAGAGCCGGACAGTTTTACCCACAGCAGCAGGCGGCAGCGGAATCCGCTTCCGAAGGGACGAGGCAGGATGCCAGCGTGCAGGATATTTATGAGTCGCTTAAAACAACAAATACGTTCACGGAGAGGGAGGGAAGCCTTGTATTTTTATTCGATGCCAGTGATCTGCAAGCGTGGTATGGCGGCAGGCCTTTGGAGGAATGGGCGGCCCAGGACCCCAAATATGTGGATGAAGAAACCGGTTTTACATGGTATGTCAGGGACGGGAAACACCCTTATATGGTGGGGGAAGACGCTGAGAAGTTTAAGGAAATGTGCAAGAAAACGGGAGAGTCGTGGCTGAAAAAGTTTGCGGAAATGACAGGGATGATACAACATCTGGATGACAATACGACTGCCTTTGCCGGAGTAAACGGCATGTCGATTCGATCAAAGGATGGGAAAAGCCTGTTTGTCGACACGAGATCCATGTCTTACGATATGATTATGAATATGTTCCAGAATGCGGCAAAGGGCGGGGATTATTTTGACAGCTCGTACTGGGAGAAGAAGATACAGGAAGCGATGGCTTCTGCCGGTAACTGAAATTGGAATAGCTGACGCAGACAAAGGCTTAAAGTATAAGGCAATATTTGTGAATGCGATCAGAGTTAAAATTGACAAATCTTACATATATGAATAAAATACGAATGAACACGTTCACAAAAAGAAGGCGGAAGGAGAGAGCCAGTGCGTAGAAAGGACGATACCCTGCGTGACACATTGCTGAATATAGCTCGGAGTATGGCAGATACGGAAGGGATTGAGGCCGTCAACATTCGCTCCATTGCGAAAAAGGCCGGTATTGCAAGCGGAACCGTATACAATTATTTCTCAAACAAAGATGAAATTCTGCTGGCTCTCACGGAAGTATACTGGAATCAGGCTTTGTCGGAAATGAGAAATGAGATCACGGCGGAGTCGTTTTGTGAGCAGCTGCAGGAAATATTTTATTTTCTGCAAGAGCGCATAGACAAATCCGCCGGAAAACTGATGAACAGTCTTGGCAGTCTGGAAGTGGCAGGGCAGGCCCATATGGCGTCCGCGCAATCGGCATTGGAGGCGGTATTGATTCAGCTTTTGGAGCAGGATGCGAGGGTCCGCGGGGACGTCTGGAATGAAACATTTACCAGGGAGCAGTTTGCCCGTTTCATTATGATGAACATGACAATGCTGTTAAGGGCGCGGGCGACTGATCTTTCTTTTTTAATCACAGTCATTCAGAGAATGATTTATTAGCTGCGTGAGGAAAAAGTGCAGTTTTAGTGATCGGATAATTTAATTTTTTCGGCTTGATTTGTTATATCCTGATAGGGAGGTAAAGGCTGCTGGCTCCAAAGTTTGTTGATATCAAACCCATGTTCCGTCAATTTTTTGGCCAGGTTCTTTGTCCGGTTGAAATCCGTTTTAAACTCCTTTTTGGACTTGCTTCCCAATAATTTCGTGATATCTTTTATATTACAGCTATGTATTAACTCGTCTTCAAGATTAAAAATCTGTGGAATAGTGATGATTTCAGATACTACCGGGCAAACTTTTAATTTTTCCAGATTCTTATTCAGGATGCTTGTTTGTCCGGTGTCAGTATCGAAAATCAGTACGACCATAGTTCTGGGGCGGAGCGTCATCAGACGGGCATCTTCCAGAATATGTTCTATGACATTTAGCTTTTGCACTTTTCCGGGACGGATAACACCTAAGTCGGATTTAAGGGTATAAATAAGTTTCTCCTCATCCTCACCTTCCACATAGTATTGCACAAATTTACTTTTCATTACAAGTGCCCTCCATTATTAAAGCCCGGCTATTGCATAGATAAGATCAACCATTGGAGCGGTAGAAAACATATCATTTTCGACTGCGTTTTTTAGAGAGTCTGAGCTTCGCTTGAGCAAACTGGAAGCGCTGACGCAGGAAATTCGGTGTCCGTTGTCGTCAAGAGTTTTTCGCAGGAATGTAAAAGAGTGTTTAGGCAAATTCATATCCAGTACATCGGTATTATGCGTGGTAAAAAATAGTTGTTCGTTGGGTCGAATGGAGTCAATCATCAGAGCAAGAACGGCCTTTTCGATATCACTGTGAATATAAGAGAACTTTTCGTCACAGTAGTAGAAAGAATGAAGACCCTGTAACAGCGAAGAGACAACCATGGCAATTTCGACACCGGCTTTTGTTCCGCTGGAGAGAAGGTCCGTGTCAAAAGGGGAGCCGCTTTGCAGTATGATGGCCCTGTCTTTCAGCCGGATCACGAAGGCGCCTTCTACATCTTGCGACTTTTCTACGTTTTGAATGCAGGGATCTAAGGCTTTTAGTATATTTTCCAGCACATAAGGGAATTTTTCATCTTTAGGATCAAAGGAAAGAACGCGTTTTGTATCTGTCGGATATTCAAACAGCCAAAACAAAGGCTCCATTTTATCCAGTTCCTGAATATAGTTTCCGCATGGAGAATATGAGGCAGCTTCGAGACGCTCGACACAGGACTGGTAGCTATCCTTAGCCCAAATGTTTTCACTGCGTACTTCCAGACAAATGTCTTCGGTTTCATAGTTGCCGTCTGGTTTAGGGATAATATGGCAGGCTATACGATAGAGTATATCACTTTCGCATACCATATCAATAGTAAAGGAAGCTGCCTGTGTCCGGTCATTAATGGTATTGGTTATAAAGACAGGGTTCTTTTTGGATATAAAGTTAAAGATATTCCTAAGCATATATCCAAAGGTGGTTTTGCCGGATGCATTGGCTCCCATTATGATATTAACTTTTTTGTAGCGAAAATTAGGGTGATCTTTCAAATGTTCATCCCGAATATAAGAGTCAATGATTTTTTTGGGGTAGGTCAAGTTTAAGTGAAAGTCCTTAAATGCATAAAAGTTGTCCAAATCAACGTTCAAAATAATCATATTGCCCCTCCTAATGGATATTTTTTCGCAATCCACGAAATAATCCTCCTTGTATATTAGCATAGAAATGTCGGAAAAACAAGAGATTCCCTAATATAAGTATGGCCAGATTTTAAAATTAATTATTTAAATTTATCACACTGTAAATTTTTATGTTAATTAATGAACGTGTTCAAAAAAAGTATTGACAAATGCAAAAATTAGCATACAATATAAATGAACATGTTCATTAAGAAAAAAAGGAGGAACAAGTATGCCACAGGCAATAGCAGAAACCGTTTTTGATGTACTGTATCTTGGATTTGCAATCACCACGGGTCTTACGATGTTGATAAAGGGGAAGGATTCTCTTGTAAAAAAGGCGGGGCTGATGGCCGCGCTGCTCGGCGCGGGCGATTCCTTCCACCTCGTCCCCCGCTCCTATGCGCTCTGGACGAACGGACTGGAAGCGAACGCGGCGGCGCTGGGCGTGGGAAAACTTATCACTTCCGTCACCATGACGATATTTTACCTGATTTTATATTATGTCTGGCGGGAACGCTATCAGATCAGGGAGCGAAAGGACCTCACGACAGCGATGTGGACACTATCGGTACTTCGCATCGCACTTTGTCTGCTTCCCCAGAACCAGTGGCTTACCTACCGTCAGCCGCTATTGTATGGCGTGCTTCGCAACATACCGTTTGCGATCATGGGAGTGATCATTATCGTCATTTTTGCACAGGAGACGAAGAAGGCAGGCGATCCGGTATTTCGGTTTATGCCTTTAGCGGTAGGGCTGTCGTTTGGGTTTTATCTGCCGGTTGTCTTGTTTAGCGGGACTTTGCCGGTCATCGGGATGCTGATGATTCCGAAAACCATGGCCTATGTATGGATTGTGCTGATGTGTCGGCGGCTTTGGCGCGACAGCATATAGCGTGATTTCCTCATAAAACATATTTTCAGATTTTTTTATGCCTGCCACACCTGATTTTGGGGTTTCAAGTGGCAGGCATTCTTTTTTCTTTCCCACGCAGTCAGACCAGATGCGCCGGATTGTACGCAAGACGCCGCTTTTTGCATAATCGCTGTATTTTGACACATGCTATACAAAATCAGTCCGGTCTCTTGCGGGTATTTCCATGCAGGGACGGGAAAGAGCGGAGGGGAATATGGAATCTGTCTGGATGAAAAGCAGTGAGATCGGGAAACGAGATACGTTGCCGGGAGACATGGCGGCGCCGGTTGTTGTCATCGGGGCGGGGCTTGCGGGAATTTTGACGGCATATTACTTAAAGCAGGAGGGCATCCGGGCGGTGGTGCTGGAGGCGGACAGGATTGGCAGCGGGCAGACCAGGAATACCACGGCGAAAATCACATCCCAGCACAACCTGATTTATAGCGGGCTGATCCGGACATTCGGCAGCCGGATGGCGGCGCATTATGCCGAAGCCAACGAGGCTGCGATCGGTGAATACGAGAGGCTGGTTCGGGAAAAGGGGATTGATTGCGGCTTCGTCAGGTGCCCCGCATACCTTTATTCTAACGTCGGGACGGCGCTTTTGCGGCAGGAGGCGGAAGCTGCGGCATCGCTTGGGATCAGGGCGTCCTTCGAGACGGCATGTGAACTGCCTTTTCCGGTGGCGGGCGTGACCATGTTTGCGCGTCAGGCAAGGTTCCACCCGCTGAAATTTCTGGCAAAAATGGCGGAAGAAGTGGAAGTGTACGAGCAGACGAAGGTGTTGAAAGTGGAGGACGGGAAGGTGGAGACAGCCAGAGGAACAGTGACGGCAGAGCATGTGGTGTTTGCCTCCCATTATCCGTTCATCAATGTGCCGGGATATTATTTTGCCAGAATGTATCAGGCGCGTAGTTATGTGGTTGCGTTGAAAGGGGCAGCGCGGCCGGAGGGCATGTATCTGGGGATTGACGGGGACGGCCTTTCCTTTCGAAGCTGCGGCGATTTATTGCTTCTTGGAGGGGGCAGCCACCGGACAGGGGTGCATCCGACGGAAAAGACGGGGTCGGGATGCGGATATGAGATGCTGCGAAACAGGGCGCAGGACATGTATCCCGGATGCAGCGAAGTCTGTCAATGGTCGGCACAGGACTGTATGACATTGGACGGGCTGCCCTATATCGGCCGGTTTTCCAGGCGCAGGCCGAACTGGTATGTGGCCACGGGATTTGGAAAGTGGGGCATGACCTCTTCTATGGTGAGCGCGCGCATCCTGACGGCGCTGATCACGGAGCGGAATTGTCAGGAGGCGGACATATTTTCACCGGACCGGCGTTTTACGGCGCGGGCGGCGAAAGAACTGGCCATGCACAGCGCCCACACAGTGAAAGGACTGGCAAAGCATTTCCTGCCCGCAGGTAAGGGGCGGGTGATCAAAAACTGCCCCCACATGGGATGTCGTCTGGAGTGGAATTCGGCGGAGGAAAGCTATGACTGCCCGTGCCACGGCTCCCGCTTTGACGGGGAAGGGCGGCTGATTGACGGCCCTGCCCAGACGGACTGCAAAAGGCGTGAAAAGCGTGAAAAGCGGCATTCTCCGCACTGATTTGAGTCACGGCAGAACTGTGACATATTGATTAGCGTGGAAAGGAGTGAAGGGATGACGATAGGAAAAAGTGGGTATTTTTACGGATGGTATTTCAAATGCCAGTCCGATACACAGACGTTGGCGGTGATACCGGCGGTTCACCGGGCAGGAAGGGAAAAGACCTGCTCCATTCAGGTTATCACACAGAAGCAGTCGTGGACGGTTTCCATGCCGGAGGATATGTTTCAGAAAAGAGGCATGACAATCGCTGTGGGAGAGAACCGGTTTGGAAAGAGGGGAATCCGTCTGGCGGTATGCGCACCGGGACTGGAAGTAAAGGGAACGCTTGTATTCGGTGATCTTATGCCGTTAAGGTATCATATCATGGGGCCCTTTTCCCTGATTCCGTTTTTGGAATGCCGCCACAGTATATGGAGCATGAAGCATAGGGTGTGGGGAAAGGTGTCCGTCAATGGGGAGACCTATTCTTTTGACGGTGCGCAGGGCTATTGGGAAGGAGACAGGGGACGGTCCTTTCCCAAGGAATACATCTGGACACAGTGCAGTTTTCCGGAGGGTTCGCTTATGCTGTCTGTGGCAGATATTCCCATGCTGGGGTTTCACTTCCGGGGCGTGATCGGCGTTGTGGTTTTAGATGGCAGGGAGTACAGACTTGCCACCTATCTGGGGGCAAAGATATCTGAGATCGGGGACGGCATGGTAAAAGTAATGCAGGGACGTCTGGAACTGGAGCCGCACCCGCACCCTTTTGTCCTTTGAGACGGACAGGGCATCTTTTGAGTACGAATATGGGATATAACGACTTTCTGGCTGTTGTTTGTAAACAGTATATTTCCATGAAACTTTTTGGCGGGCTGATTCGTATTCCTTATAGACGGTATAAGTTCGAAAAAGAACGCACTGTCAAAAAAGGCAAAGCACGATGGAGGGTTTGAAGATGGGGATTAACGGGATTGGAATGGCAGGATATTTTTCAAGAGGCTATACGGGCAATAACACTGCAAAAACAGAATCGGGAAAGCGTTTCGCAGATGTGGTCAACCAGAAATCAGCGGAAGCAGAAAAGGCAGAGAAGGTAGAAAAGGGTGCGAATCCTTCCAGCATTCTGGATTCGATTGGGGAACATGCACCGGAAGAAGTGAAACAGGCGTTTTTGGAGGCGGAGAAGGAAACAGGCGGCATTGTGACCGTATATGGTCTTTGGATATCCAATGACGGAAAGCAGTCCTATATGACACAGATGGGGGTGGAACGCTTTGTCAGATGGTATAATGGCGACTACAATTATACGGACCTGCTGGGAACTTCTGTGGGGAGTGCAATCAGCGCTGTGAAGAAGTGGATTTATGGGTTAGACCACCCGCTTGACGGACAGCCCGCAGGCATGGAAGAAAAAAAGCTGATGGAGATGGAGCGGGCATTTTATGTGTCATTTCTTGACAAATTAGAAAAACTAAAAGGAAATGCACTAAGAGATTAAGATATCCTTAAGTCGATTGCGCTCCGGATGAAAATGTGATAGGTTTAAGTCATAAGCGGCAGGAATCAATTTCAGGATAACTGTCATACTAACGGTATCGACTTAAGGAAAAGGACGGGAGTACGGATGAAAAGTAAGCTGTATTATGTACTGTATCTTTTGTATGCCATTGTGGTGGCCTTTGTTTTGTATCTGAACGGCGTGTTTACGGGGGAAGAGATTTCTGTCGTAAACCTTTCCATCAATGTCGGATTCTTACTTGTGATCGGGATTGTCTTTATCATTTCTTCCGTAAGCTTCGGGCGGCTGAACAGAGTCATTTACGATTTGGAAGATGCCACGATCCGATTGCAGAAGGAATATAAAGAGGCTGGCGGGAAAAATCTCTGGGGAAATTATAAGAATAACGACAAGGTTTTTGAAGAAGAGGCTCTGCAGGATGCGTTCGATAAGTACCGGCTGCGGATAAGAGGCTCGATGACCAGAAGAGGCGGATCGAACTGCGATCTGGAAGAGTATATCAATGAGGATCTTCTGGACAGGGCAGGTATGAACTACTTCAACTCCGGTGTTTCCGGGACGCTTACAGGTCTGGGAATACTGGGCACGTTTCTGGGACTTTCCATGGGCATGGGGGCATTCAGCGGTGACGATATTTTTTCCATTTCCGACAATGTGGGTTCTCTGCTTTCCGGCATGAAAGTGGCGTTTCACACTTCGGTGTACGGTATCTTTTTTTCACTGGTGTTCAATGTGGTTTACCGGAGCCTTATGTCGGATGCCTATGACGTGCTGCATGAATTTCTGGATGCGTTCCGCCAGACGGCGCAGCCGACTGCCCTGAAAGAGGATGAGAACGCGGCGACGATGCTCGTCTATCAGGCGGGAATGGCCAATTCCTTAAAACAGATGCTTGCGCTTCTGGAAGGGAACGCGATGGAACAGACGGCGGGCGTGGAGCGGATCGTGGAGAAATTTACGTCGCAGATGGAGAAAGCGCTGGATACGGACTTTAAGAAGCTGGGAAGCGCTTTAAAGAATGCGGGAGAGTCGCAGGCTGTAACCGCGGCCAATGCCGCGGAAATGGTGGAGGCGGTCACCGCTTTGGTGGAGGTAAACCGCAGTGTACAGGAGGCCCTTGCCAATGTGATGGAAAGGCAGGAAGTATTCGCGGGAGAGCTTATGGAACAGAAGAAAATGCTTGCGGATATGTGCAGCGATATGAGCGATGAAATCAGCACCCAGATCTATACATTTGAACAGATGAGGAACTTATATGAGAAATAGAAGCAGGAACAGGGAAGCCTTTGCGGAGCACAGCTATTGGCAGTCCTACTCGGATATGATGGCGGCGCTTCTGCTGATTTTCATTTTGATGATAGCGATCACCCTTGCCGTATACAGACAAAAAACGAATGATCTGGATCAGACAAGGCTGGAACTTAACGCAGCGCAGAGCGAGCTGGATGCGACGATAGCGGATCTGGAGCTTTCCAAGGCAGAGTTGGAGAAGTCAAACGGGGAGCTGGCCTCCTCCCTGGCGCAGTTACAGGAGGCCTACGATCAGGCAGCCCTGACGCAGGAAGAGCTGGACAACGCCTATCTGGAGATCGAGGACGCCAGGAATGAGCTTACGACGACAAAGCAGGAATTGCAGGACATCGTCGGCATCCGCACGGATATCATCGGGGCGCTGCAGTCCGCTTTCAGCAATTCCACCATGAAGGTGGACGCCCAGACCGGCTCCATCACGTTTTCCTCCGATGTGCTGTTCCGTTACAACAGCGCGTCCCTTACCGCGGACAGCAAGGAGACGCTAAAGCATATTATCCCGATGTATCTGGATGTGCTGCTGCAGGATCAGTTCCGGGAGTACATCGCGGAGATCATCATAGAAGGGCACACGGACACGGACGGCGGCTACCAGAGCAATATGGAACTGTCCTACGAGCGCGCAAAGGCCGTGGCGGATTTTTGTCTGAACAAAAGAAACGGACTCAGCGAGACGGAAATAGAGCAGCTTCAAAAGATACTCACCGTCAATGGCAAATCGTGGAGCACGCCGGTTTATCAGAAGGACGCTTCCGGCAGTTTCACGGATGAGGTGGATATGCCCGCTTCCCGAAGGGTGGAGATTAAGTTCCGCCTGAAGGAAGACGAAATGATAGAGAAGATGGCGGGGATTTTAGAGTAGGAATGACGCCTGTGGGCGCCGCCTTTCCCGCTTTCCAAGATAGAACAAGCTGTCGGAAAATTTCCGGCAGCTTGTCGGTTATGAGCTATTGTCTTCTTCTGTCAATGTAGTCCGTCAGCAGTTTCACCGAACCGTCGATGCCCAGTTTGCTGCTGTTTAGGGAAACGTCGTAATTTCTGCAATCGCCCCATTTCCCGACGCAGAAACTATTATGGTACCGCCTTCGATTCGTATCTTTCTCGCGGATCTTTTTGACGGCTTCACTTTCCGTCAGGTGATACAGCCGCATGATACGTTCGATTCGTTTATCGCGGTCGGCGAGAACAAATATGGATATCATGTTTTCATACTGTTTCAGAATCGTCTCGCTGCAGCGTCCCACGATCACAAAGGATTCCCCGGCATCCGCCTTGTCCCGCAGATAGTCAAACTGGAGATACAGCATGTTTTCCTCGGGCGAGCTGCTGTAACCTCTTACCGTTCTTGAAGAGAGCGGATTTTTGTGTTTTTCATCCAGCGTTCTCAAATGATCCATCTTGACGTTCTTTTTCGCGGCAATCTCGTCGAGAAGATTGTGGTCAAGCAGTTGGATGCCATAATGCGTGGACAGCCTTTCGGCGATTTCGTGGCCGCCGCTGCCGTACTCTCTTCCCACGGAAATAATCAATTGTTTTTCCATCCGTTCCACCTCCCTTTACAGATATCGGAAATAAATTAAAAGCATGGATATCAGGACAACAATTACGGTTGCCGGCATCATTTTTTTACAGTAAAGCCCCCACTTGATCACGTAGCCTTCCCGTGACGCGGTAGCGATGCCAACCACATTTGCCGATGCGCCTATGGGCGTCGCGCTTCCGCCGATATCCGTGCCCATTGCCAGTGTCCAGGCGAGCATGGACAAATCAACGCCGTAGGTGGCCGACAGACTTTTAATAATCGGAATCATCGTGGTTGCGAACGGAATGTTATCCACAAACGCACTTGAAATGGCTGACAGCCATATGATAATCGCGATCATGACCATCACATTTCCACCGCTGATTCTGCCGATAAATCCGGCCATAATTTCGAGTATGCCGGTCTGCTCCAATCCACCGATCACGACGAACAGACCGATAAAGAACAGCAGCGTCTTATAGTCCACTTTTTTTAACAAAAGTATAGCATATTTCCACGAAGTTACCAGAGTCGCGACGGCCACAAGGCTTCCGATGGTAGAGACGGTAAGTCCCGTCTGTGCGTGGGTGATTAACAGGACAATGGCGGCGGCGAAGATCACACAGCTCACCGCAAAGCCCTTTTTATCGGTGATTGTGGATTCCGGGCTTGGCAGACTGTCATAATCCACTGTTTTTGGCCCGCCCGCCAGAAGCTCCTTACGAAAGAGCAGATAAAAATAGGCCAGTACCGCAATCAGGCAGACGCCTGCAATCACGCCCGTGTTTGTCACAAAATCCGTAAAAGAATACCCGAGCGAAGTGCCGATGATAATATTGGGCGGATCGCCGCACATGGTAGCCGAACCGCCGAGATTGGCGCAAAAGATCTCGGATAGGATCATGGGGATCGGATTGAATTTCAAAAGCTGTGAGAGTTCAATCGTCACGGCGGCCAAGAACAGAATCACGGTGATGCTGTCGATAAACATGGCCAGTATAGTCGATAAAATCATAAAAGTGACAAACAATGGTATGATCTGATAATGCACGAGCCTGGCGATGCGCATACAGAGCCATCTGAAAAAGCCGACGCGGGCCATGCCTTCCACCATAACCATCATGCCGAAGATAAACAGGATCGTCTCCCAGTTAATGCCGGAGCTGTTTCCTGACGTTTCTCCGGACAGATACCAAAATTCAGTCATAAAGATGCTTTTGATATTCAGCGTCTCAATCACCGCCGTCATGCTGTGCATCCCCAGACCAAAAACGAAAATGACCGTCAACAGTGCGCAGACAAGCGAAACTACATGTCTTTCCACAATTTCGGTCACAATAAAAAGAAACATTGCAATAAAAATGATTACTGCAACAACCTGTGCCAACATATATTTCCCTTCTTTCTAAAACTGTTATTAAATGATGTATTTCTTATTTGGTAGATACAGTTTTAGATTCGCTTTTTTCCGTCAGACTGATAAACGGATTCCGTAATCCGCTCATTTTGCGTCTGGCAGAATAAATATGTTGCCCTATGGTTACTGTGAAATTTTCCCTTTAATACAGAATGCATGCCAAAGCAAGGCAAAACAAGGGACTCGTTGACTTCCCTGTACTGCTGCTGGTATCCGGACCCCTGCAGTTCTATATTATGTATGGCAGGCAGTCCCGTCGTACCGATCGTGTCATGATAGGTATCTGAGTGGACAGGAGCAAGACTTTCGGCTGTATGTCCCGAAAAGCCGGACGCAAATAAAACTTCGGCGGGTTCTGCATTCATATACATGCCCGCGAAGAACAGCGATAGAATAATCCATATGCTGATTCGTCTGCGTATCCTCTTGTCTGTCATCTTATGTCTCTTGTTTCGGTCTTGTTGTTTCTGCCACGATTTCTTAAAACGACGGTATTATATCACAGTTTTTATTTCAGGGGAAGATTTATTTTATGACAGAGCAATTTCCGTTTCATTTGCCAAGCAGTTGATGTAAAATGAAGTGTAGGCAGCGCATGGAATGACATACGGAGTGGTAAACACAAAATAGGGATACAATACAGCAAAAACGTGAAAAAAGAAAAGCGAACACTGGAGGAACTGCCATGAATCACAAAGAAAAAGCCATCAGTTTATTGACGCCGCCCGGATATACGCCCGACTATAAAGTCTTGTCGGAGGCGGCCATACACGATTTGGGGCTTGACTATCTGTGCGAACAGGTCACGGAGAAGAAGCAGGAGCGGACACTGTTTTTGTCCATTCTTTCCAAAATGACGGATAACCCTGAGGTGACGAAATACCGGAGCGATGTTTTTGCGGATATTTACCGAAATGAGCCGATGCGGGATGAAATGCTGCGCATTCTGGATAAAATTAATTTTCTGCGCGACTATGGGAGTATCGGAAAGACATTTGAGGAGGCGGCGAATGTGTGGGACCTCATGCACCGTCTGGACGAACTGAAAGACTATATCCAGTGTGTGGAAGCTATTTTCAAGAGCCTTTCGGATGCGCCGGTGCAGGCGGAGGGGCTGCTTCGTTTAAAGGAATACGTTGACGGGTTATATCATGACAACGGGTTTTCGGAGTTGAAAAAGGACATTGCCGCGCTGCGGGCAACGACGGAACAACTGCGGAGCGTTACGGTGGGCATCAACTTAAACGACCGTTTTGAAGCGGACGGGATCGGCCTGATTTCCATCAACAGCAAGTATTTTACCAAATCTAATATTTTGGATCATTTTTGTGAAAAAATTTCCATGAAGGAAGTGATAAAGCCGGATACGGAATGGAAGGAGGAGTATAAGTTTCATCCCTTTGCCGCAGAGACATCCAAAATGCCGGAAATCATTCCCGTTCGGGGAATCGCGCTGATTCCCGAGGGCGATATGATGGAGGACGTGCCGCGGTATATGAACCGTGTCACCAACCAGATGCTCTCGGCGGTGGTGAAAAAGTTAAAAAGCGTACTGGACCGTTATGTTTCCGTGACCATCACGGAGATTACCGATCTGATACCGGAATTTATCTATTATGTCCGTTTTGCGCAGTACATAGAAAAGTTAAGCGGCCGGGGACTTGGGTTTTGCAAGGGGACGCTGGCGGCGGAAGAAGCGGGAGAGCGGGTGATGCGCGCGAAAGGGTTTTACAATCTGAAACTTGCGGCGGCGGTCGCGCAGAAACAGGAGACGATCGTTAAAAATGATTTGGACTTTGACAAAAGGCATCTGGTATATGTGCTGACAGGAGCGAACCGGGGCGGGAAGACGACGGTCACACAGGCGGTCGGCCTGCTGTTTGTGCTTGCGCAGGGTGGGATTTTCGTGTCGGCGGATTCTTTTTCGTTCCAGCCGGTTGACTGCATTTACACGCATTTTCCCGCGGACGAGGACAAAACCATGGACCTGGGACGTCTGGGAGAAGAGTGCAGGCGGTTTCGTCAGATTTATAGCGACAGCGCGGAAAGCAGCCTGCTACTGCTCAACGAGACATTTTCCACGACCTCCTTTGAAGAGGGCTATTTTATCGCAAAAGATGCGGTCAGGGCGATTCTGGAAAAGGGAGTCCGGACCATCTACAACACCCACATGCATAAGCTGGCCTTCGATCTGGAAGAATTGAACCGGTTTTACGATTCCGTGCAGGCGGTTTCGCTTATTGTAAAAGCGGAAGGCGGCAATCGTTCCTTCAAAATTGCAATGGCGCCGCCGGAGGGTATGTCCTATGCGGGCGATATCGCAAAGAAGTATGGGGTGACATATGAAATGCTGGTGGAACACGAGTAGCCAGAGGTTTGGGAACTGTTAAGTGGGCCAAAGAAGAATATATCAAAAGTACCAGAAAAGTCTTTTCTTTATATTCCGTTCGTGATATGATAGCAACGAAGTCTATTGACCACTGGCATAGGGAAGCGGACGCTTCTGCCGGAGGATTAAGTGGGCTTTTGCTATGTGTCTTGACAACAGGAAATCTGGAGAAAAGGAGCGATGTGCAAGATGGTAACGAATAAGTCAGACTCCCGCTCTGGCCGTAAAATGAGAAGGAGTCTCAACGGAAGAATATTGAGGAATACCACACTCAATATTTTAGTAGTGGTGGCGGTATGCTGTGTCATTATGGCGCTTTCCATGCAGTCACTTGCAAACAGCATTTTGCTGGACAGTCTACAGCCTATGGCCAGGCAGTCGGCCAAGACAGTGGAAGCCAACATACATATGCTGGCGGACCGGATGATGACGATCGCCGGTGATTCGAGGATGAGCATAGTTGGTTTTGGGAGTGAGGAGGAGGCTTTCGAAGCGACGGAAGAGGATAGCTGGGCGGCAGTTTTGACCGAAGCGGACGAGATTTATGAGTTTCACACAATTGCCCTGTATGATCTGAACGGGAATCTGGTGCAAGGGGTAGACGGCGCACCGGGCAGTCTTGAGAGCGACTTTTTGGCGCTGCTGCAGGAGACGGACAATCTGACTGTCTACACAAAAACGGTCTTTCAGGATAATCTGGGCATTGAGATAGGTATGCCGGTGAAGGAGGACGGGGAAACCGCCTCCTATGTGGTCGGCGTATATAAATATGACGTGTTGAACGATGTGCTTAGCAGCATCAATATAGGTAAAAACGGAATGGCTTATATGGTGAACCGGGAGGGAATTGTCACGGGCCATCCGGATCAGGAAAAAGTAAAATCAGGTTCCACGCTGTTAGAGCTCAGCGGCGGTTATGAGGAAGCCATCAGGAGTGTGACGACGGGGGAAACAGGGGCGACGGAATTTGATATCGACGGGCAGAAGGTGCTAGCAGCGTTTTCACCCATCCGCGGTACGCAGTGGGCGCTGGTCATTCAGGTGCCTAAGTCGGACTACAATCATTTGATCAACGGGGCCATGGTGGTGGCGGGTGTCTGTACGTTTGCGGTGCTGGTGCTTTCCATTCTGGGGATTCTGCGCATGGCCGGGTCTATTTCCAGGCCGGTAAAAAATGTGACCAACCGGATGGTTGCCCTTGCTGACGGAGATCTGCACACAGAGGTTATAGGTGTCAGGTCCGGGGATGAGCTGGAGGTTATGACCAGCACGCTGGCCGATACGGTGGAGAGTGTCAACCGCTACATATCGGATATCCGACAGGTGCTCAGCGGAGTTGCGGACGGCAATCTGCAGATCGAGCCGCATGTGGAATACAGAGGAGACTTTACACAGATCAGGAACAGCCTTGGCAATATTTTGCAGTCCATGAACGAGACCATCACGGGATTCCGTGCGGCGGCGACCCGGCTTGCCAGCATGGCGGATGAGCTGAGCGGACAGTCAGGACAGCTTCACGAGGCGTCTCTGGAACAGAATCAGGCGACAGAAGCGCTGGTCGATGAGGTGACCCATGTGAAAGAGCAGCTTGCCAGCGTCACACACAGCAGCAGCCAGACACGTACCATGACCTTGGACATTACAAGAAAGGTGCAGGAGGCGAACACCCAAATGTCGGCTCTGTCAAGCGCCATGGATGAAATCAGCTTAAAAGCCCAGGAGATAACAACCATCGCCAAATCGATCGATGATATCGCGTTCCAGACAAGTATTCTGGCCCTGAACGCTTCCGTGGAGGCGGCACACGCCGGGAGCGCGGGCAAGGGCTTTGCCGTTGTGGCGGAAGAGGTGAAGGACTTGGCGGGAAAAAGCGCCAAGGCAGCCCAGAGCGCGATGGAAATTGTGGCAAATACGAGAGCCGTTATACAGACCGGCGTGGAGTTGAATGCCAGCACGGCACAGTCGCTTCGGTCCATCTACGGCGTTTCCACCGAGATCAGCGAAATTTCCGACCAGCTCGTGTCGGCGGTGCAGGGACAGGAGGAAGCGCTGATCAGTATGGAGGGGCGGATCGCCACCATTTCCGACATTGCGGACAGAAATCTGCAGAATGCGGGCGGAACAAGTCAGTCCAGCGGACTTCTGGCGAAAGAGGCAGAAGAGCTTCAGGCACAGGTAAAGAGATTTGCTTTGAAGGGAGGATATGACATATGAAACGGTTAATCAGCGCAGCGCTGATTCTGGCGGCTATGATGTTGTTTACGGCCTGCGGGGAACAGACAGGGATGCAGGATGGTTATTATACCGCGCAGGCTTCTGAGTTCAGCCACGGCTGGAAAGAATATATCACGATTATGGTTAAAGGCGGGAGCATCGTCTCTGTGGAGTACAATGCGGAGAATGCCAGCGGCTTTATCAAGAGCTGGGATAACGCGTATATGCAGAACATGCTGCATGCGCAGGGCACTTATCCGAACGAGTACACCCGCTATTATGCGGGGCAGCTTTTGGAGGGACAGGGGGAGGAAGAAATCGACGCGCTGACTGGCGCGACTTCTTCCTACGGATCTTTTCAGAAGTTGGAGGCCGCGGTCATAGAGCAGGCCATGAAGGGAGATTCCAACATTGCCATTGTGGATACGGCCCATTAAGGGGCAGATTTTGCACGGCAGGGAGAGCCGGAGAGCGATCCGATCATAGAAAGCGTAAAGAAAAAGAGTACAGGCCGGAATTTGGCAATTCCGCCTATACTCTTTTTTGATAATCGTAATTTGACAATCAGGAAATTAAGCGATGGAAACCTGAAATCCCTGCTGGGCCGCCTCTTCTTCCTGCCTGGCCGAATCAATGCCGCTTACCTGGAACGTTCTCCCGGCATTCGCCTGTGCGCCGGTTTTCTCGGCTGTGTCTGTCCCCGGGGCCGTCTGTATGCCGCTTTCTGCCGTACCAAACAGAGAAAATTGGAAGGCCGTTTCCCGCTTGCTCTGTTTCTCCATATCCGCAAGCTCTGCCTCTTTTCTGTCCGTATCTGTGCCGCGATAGGCATCCAGCTTGATCTCTCCCTTTAAAACGGCAATGCCGTCCTCGGTTTTGGCTACAAGGGTTCCCATGCGGTCTGCAATCTGCGCGGAAGTGTCAGCCGACACCATAGCCTGCATTTCGGAAGCGGTCGGTCTGAACGCCTCAGCCGGATCTGCGGCCGTCTCCTCTTCTTTCGCCTGGTCCGCTTCCTCTGCGGCAGCGGCCGTTTCTTTGGTTTCCTCTGTCGGCCTGCTCTTGGCAGCGGCCGTATCGCTTCCGGCAGAGTTCATGACTTCTTTCAAAATCACGGTGCCGTCGCTGCTCTGGCTGATGACCGTGCCCGGCTGCAAAGGCTGCGCCTGTTCCTCGTCAGCTGACGGGTTTTCCTTTTTGTCATTGTCATCAGCAAAGGGCTTCGCCGCCGCGCTCACGTCTTCGGCGCCGTCCTCTTTGACAGGACCCTGCTCTTTGCGAAGCTCTGCGAGCATGGCTTCTCTTTTCTGTGTGCGGAGCAGTTCTTCCTGATGCTGTTTCAGCTCGTTGTCTAGAGCGGATTTCTCCTTCTGCAGTTTCTTTCGCTCATCCGCTTTCTCATTGGCAGAGAGTTCCTCCGCGGATGAGAGTTTCTGCATTTGCTGCTGTACCTGCGTGATTTTGTTTTGAATGTTTTTGCTCTTGTGATCTTTGGAGCCGGTCGAAGGCGTCTGCATGACCGGCATGTTGTTTGTCGACGCGATTTTGCCTATTCCCATAATAGCATCTCCTTCCCCCGCCAAGAAACCATATTTTGCTATATTTATCTATATTTTACTATTATCTGTAGGCAGGATGCAAGACTTTTTTGCGACTTTGCCGTATATTTGCCGTATATTTATAGGCTGTGGCAACATACAACAAACAGAGTAATAAAATTCTTATAAACGTTTTTAAAAAAATTGTGAATAATAGACTGGAATTATGGAGGAAAAATGCTATAATAATAGAGGCAATATTCAATACAGAAGAATATTAGGAAGTGTCGGTTTTGTGTGAGGTCTTGGAAGATTGATGTATATCTGACGGGAGGGGAGAGACTTTGGGCAAAGCTATGACGGTGTATTAGGAGGGAACAGAAATGTATGAGAAACTGAATAAGTATCGGATTAGGGAACGTTTGGTGCGTGGATTTGTGATTGCGTCAGGCATTCCGGCAGTGGTAGCTGCAGTAGCGTTGATCGCCTTGATTATTGTGGCGATGAGATACTCGAATGCGTTGAAGGTTTACGGGTTTGCGCAGGGAGACGTAGGTAAGGCGATGACTTATTTCGCTGAGACGAGATCCACGATGCGTGGTGTCATCGGTTATGATGACGAAGCCGTGATAGAGAGTCTGAAAACTTCTCACGCGGAGAGCATAGAAAATTTTACAGCCAGCTTTGAGGCGCTGGAAAAGGCTATGGTGTCCGAGGAGAATAAGAAAGTGTATGCGGATATCAGTTCCAAGCTGCCTGCTTACTGGGCGCTTGACAATGAAATTATCGTGCAGGGCGGCGTTACGGACAGAGAGCAGTGCGAGATCGCACAGGCGCGGGCGATCAATGAACTGGCTCCACTATATGAGGAGATCAACGACGAATTGATTGACATTATGGAGATCAAGGTAGACCGCGGAAACAGTGTTTCCACTATAATGACAATCGTGTGCATCGTGGTTTCTGTAGCGATTGCCGTGATTATTATTATCGCGATCACGAGTTCTATCCGACTGGGTAAGCATATAGCGGAAGGAATCTCCGCACCGTTAATCCGGTTAAAAGAAAGACTGGGGCGGTTCGCGGAAGGAGATCTGTCCACACCGTTCCCGGAATCGCAGGCGGATGATGAAGTGGCAGAAATCATCAGTTCGGCAAAGGATATGTCGGAGACGCTTATTTTTGTCATTTATGATCTGGAATATATTTTGGGCGAGATGTCAAATTCCAATTTTATCATCCGCTCAAAGGACAGCGAACGGTACAAGGGGGAGTTCCGTCAGATATTCGATTCCCTGAGGCAGCTTCGGGACAATATGGTCGAGACGCTGCGTCATATCGGGATGTCTTCGGAACAGGTTTCCGCAGGCTCTTCCAATCTGGCGGATACTTCCCAGAGCCTTGCAGAGGGCGCGACGGAGCAGGCGGGCGCGGTGCAGGAGCTGCACGCGACGATCACTACCATTTCGGAGGCGGCAAGAAGAGCGGCAGATTCCGCGGAGGATGCGTACAAGCAGTCACAGGAATATGCGGATGTGGCTGACCGAAGCAGTGGCGACATGAAGGAAATGGTGGAGGCTATGTCACGTATCAGTGAGGCTTCCCATAAGATCGGAAATATTATTTCCGAAATTGAAAATATTGCGTCCGAGACGAATATGCTTTCTCTGAATGCGTCTATCGAAGCGGCGAGAGCGGGAGAAGCGGGACGTGGATTCTCCGTTGTGGCTGATCAGATCAGACAGCTTGCGGAGCAGAGCAGCAAGTCGGCTGTGGATACCAGAGCGCTGATTGAAGGAACGATGAGAGAAGTTGAGAACGGCAATAAGGTTGCGGAGCGTGCGGTTGCGTCGCTGGCGATCGTGGTGGAAGGAATCAGGAAAGTGGCGGATTCTTCCAAGGAACTCAGCACGATTTCCTCAAATCAGATGGCTACCATGAAAGAGGCAGAGCTGGGCGTAGATCAGATTTCCGATGTTATCCAGACCAATGCGGCGGTTGCCGAGGAGTCTTCGGCTACCAGCGAGGAGCTGTCGGCGCAGGCGATCTCTTTGGACGAGCTGATTGCCAAGTTCACGTTGCCGGAGAAGTAAGGTTTCAAAAGGGAGAGAAGGTTATATACATAAAAAGAGAAGGATGGAATACAAGGTATATCCTGTTTTCCGTCCTTCTCTTTTTATGTGCATGCTGCTTAGAATGAAGGAATAGAACGGCGTTCGATTTGCTATTCGGTCAAATGCAGATAACTTAAAGTGCCTTCGGGAAGTCCCGTTCCCTGTTCTAACAGGGAGATCAGTCCCCGTATGGTGTATTCGCAGTCCTCTGGCGTGGTGGAGAGAAACGTGTTGTTCAGCTTTACGCCAAGGACAATCAGTACGATTTCCGCAAGCGCCTCCGGATATTCGAAATGGATTTCTCCGGCGGCAATCCCCTGTCTGATAATCTTTGACAGATTCGGCTTTAGCTCCGAAATCAGATAATTTAAGTATTTCTGGTGCAGATAAGCGGATTCCTGCATGGTGATGGTTCGGTTTTTTTCACTGCCTTGCTTTAAAAAGGCGGCTGCGGAACTGCGGCAGGCCTGAAACAGCATGGCCATCTTTGTGAAGGGCGGAATATCCGCCTGATCTGCGAGCAGTTTTGCGGTCTGTAATGGCGCTTCGTAATTTCTTCTGATCAGCGCGTCTAAAATTGCCTCCTTTGACGGAAAATAATAATAGATGCTGCCTTTGCCGATGCCGGCTTTGGCAGCAATGTCGCTGACGGAGATATTCTGTATATTTTCATCAATCATAAGCTGCTGGAGCGCGTCTAAAATCCGGTCGTATTTTTGTGTGTCTGCCATGATGAGCGCCTTTCTGGTTGAGTATGATGTCATTCATTTTATCACAGTTTAACGGCGCGGACAATCGCCGGGCGGGAAAAAAGTATTTAAATCAATACATTTCACAAAGCAGTTGACCGTCGGTCGAAAAATATGGTATTGTTAGGAGGATGGAATCGACCGTCGGTCGAAAAATGTAGAGGCAAAGAAAAAGGGAGTAAAGACTCCTGCCAGGAGGAAAGAGTAAAATGACTTACGCAGATTTTTTTTATGACATTAAGGGGAGATTCATGGGCGCGGATGTGAGTGACATTCATGAGCATCTTGCTTTTGAATTTAACATCGAGGACGAGGAAGCGGGCGGCGCTTTCTATGTGGAAGTGAAGGACGGCGCGCTCTATGTGGAGCCTTACGAGTACTATGACAGGGATGCCAGATTTATCTGCGCGCCCGAGGTGCTTGTAAAGATCGCGGAGGGTGAGATGGACCCGGTGTGGGCGTTCACGACCCAGAAATTAAAGGTGGAAGGCAATATTGACAAGGCGCTTCGTTTAAAGGAGATCATCGAGGCCAAGCAGCGGGAGATGAAAAAGGCGGCGAAACAGGAAAAGAAGGCGAATAAAAAATGAGGAAAAAGACGGGGATTCTAAAAAAGGCAGTGTTTGGAGCGGGACTTCTGGCGGCTGTCTGCGGCGGTGAGATCGCCTATTTTTACGGGCGCACCATGAAGCGCGGCAGGGCGAAGACCGAGCGCACCATCAAGATGTCGGGCACGGACTGGAGTCAGTATATGCCGCTTATGGAGGAGCGTAAGGCGGCCATGCTGGAACGGCCGCACAACGACGTGTGGCAGACGAGCTTCGACGGTCTGAAGCTGCATGCCACTTATTTTCCGGCGCAGGCGCAGACGGGAAAACAGAAGATTGTGATTTGTTTCCACGGCTATACGAGTCAGGGTATGTCTGACTATATCGGCCTGTCGGATTACTATCAGAAAAGAGGTTTTGCCATGCTTTTGCCGGATGCGAGAGCACACGGCACAAGCGAGGGAGAATATATAGGCTTCGGATGCCTTGACAGGCAGGATGCGCTTGGCTGGGTCAGATGGGCGGTTATGGAGCTTGGTGAGGAGACGGAGATTCTTTTGCACGGCACTTCTATGGGGGCGGCCACGCTTTTGATGCTGAGCGGCCTGAAACTTCCGGAGCAGGTGAAGGGCATTGTCTCCGACTGCGGGTTTACTTCTCCGAAGGAAGTGTTCACCCATGTGCTGCACACCATGTATCATCTGCCCGCTTTTCCGATCATACCGGGCGCGGATCTGGTGAACCGGAAACTGGCGGGTTACGGCATGGATGAGTGCAATGCCAAAAGGGAAGTGGAGAAGGCCGAAGTGCCGATCCTGTTTATCCACGGCGGAAACGACACCTTTGTGCCATGGCAGATGTGCGATGAGATTTACGAACACTGCGCTTCGCCAAAGAGAAAGCTGATCGTTGAGGGTGCGGCCCACGCGGAGAGCTACTACAAGGACATGGAAAGTTATGAGAAGGCATTGACGGAGTTTATCGGTGAAGTAGTGTGAGAAGTACTTCTAGCCGCTCACAGCAGAGGCTGTTTCGCGGAGAAGCACTAAGTCTCACACAGGAGAATGCCTGAAAAGCGGCATTCTCCGCACGAATTATGGAAGCGGAAAAAGGGAGAGAAGATGAAAACAAGAAAGGGTCAAAAGACATATCCATTGACGGTGGCACAGAAATTCCATATTTTTTATATGGATTTTTGTCCCAAGAAAGAGGTCGTAAATATCGGCACCAGCCTGACCATCGAGTATGAGCTGGATATCGAGGAGCTGAAGCGTGCGGTTTATAAAGCGTATGAGCGTTGTGAGTCCATGCGGGTGCGCTTCGCTTATGATAAAAAGGAAGAGCAGTGGTATCAGTATGTGGCGGAGAAAGAAGAGCGTGATATCGAGTATGTGGACTTCACGGGAAAAACCATGGAGGAGGCGGCCGAGATCATGACAGGATGGACACGGGTGCCTTTCCGGAGAGAGGACAGCCCTATGAACCGGGTTGTGATGATTAAGACGCCGGACGGCTGTCAGGGGCTATATGTGCTGGGAGACCACATGCTGATGGATGCCCAATCCCTGATCTGTTTCCTCAGGGACGTGATCGAGCTTTACTGTAACGCCAAGTTTGAGGGGGTTGCCTATCCGTCGGATATGCGTTCCTTTACCGAGCAGTTGGAGAAGGATCTGGCCTATGAGGCGGAGAGTAAGGCGCAGGCCAGAGACAGAGAGTATTTCCGGAAGCTGATCGAGGAGTCTGAGCCGATCTTTAACGGCATCGAGGGGCCGGGACAGCTTGAGGAAGCGCGGAAAAAATTCCCCGGGACAAGGGCGGCCTTTTCCGCGACGGCGAAGGTGGACTCCGCACTTGATATCTTCCATCTGGAGGAGGAGCCGACACGGAGATTGATGCGCTTTTGCGAGGAGCAGCACATATCCTTACAGTGTTTGCTGATTATGGGAATCCGCACCTATCTGCAGAAGATGAACGATAACGACGACGTGTCGATTAATGTGGCCTATGCGAGAAGGGCGACCCTTCTGGAGAAAAAGTCGGGTGGTACGAGAATCCACTCCTTCCCGTTCCGGACCGTTCTCTCCAGAGAGCAGACCTTCATGGAGGGCATTTTTGCTATCCGCAACGGACAAAACGAGGTGTTCCGCCATACGAATTTTAATCCGGTGGAGTACTTCGCGTACAGGAGTAAGGTCTATCATACACCGCAGGGTGCCACATATGAGCCGATGTCCCTGACCTACCAGCCCATGACCCTGAAAGAGAAAGGTCTGAACCAGCTTGGAGACATCCGGTATAAGACGAGATGGTATCCCAACGGAGCGACCACCCAGGCCATGTATCTGACGGTGATGCACCGTCCCGACGACAACGGGCTGGATTTCAATTTCGAGCATCAGGTGGCTGCGGTGAGCCGTGAGACGCTGGAGCGTTTCTACTACTATATGTGCAAGATCATGTTCAAGGGGACGGAGAACCCGAACATGAAAATCGGCGATATTATAAAATTGATATAGCGAGCGAGATGAAGCGAAGCGGAATCGAGCGTGCACTGCGGGTTAAACAGGGAAAAAGAAAATAAAAAAAGGAGGCTGACATCGTATGTTTGATCAGTTGGCGGAAATGATTACGAATTATGTGGAAGTGAAAAAGGAGGATATCAGGCCGGAGTCCCGGTTTATGGAGGATCTGGGCTTTTCGTCCTTCGACTTTATGAGTATGCTGGGGGAGGTGGAGGACACCTTCGACGTGGAGATCGAGGAGGAGAAGGCCGCAGGCATCCGCACGGTGCAGGAGGCTGTGGATTATCTCGAGAGCTTATAACGGATGGAAAAAACAGGGCTGGTTGTACAGAGGCGTTACAGGTGATGCAAGCCGCAGCCTGTGGGTGCGCAGGGGTGTCACAGGTGATTATGGACACGGGACAGTTTTGGGGATGGTGCCTGCGTGCGGCACAGAACGCTTCGGAATGGAAGGAAATATGAATGAATTGAGCAGTACCATCAGGGAACTTTTAGTCAAGGCTTCCGAGGCTTACGGGCCGCAGGACGCGGTCAGGTATAAGGCGAAGCGTGACAAAGGAAACGGGAAAAAAGAGACGGTAGTGGCGGCGAAGACCTACACAGAGCTTAGGGAGGACAGCGAGCGCTTTTCGGCGGCTCTTGAAAGTCTCGGCGAGCAGGGGTCCCACATAGCGATTGTGGGCGACAATTCCTATCCGTGGCTTGTCTCTTACTACGGCACGGTGAACGGCGGCAGCGTAGCGGTGCCGTTAGACGCCAATCTGCCGGCGGAAGAGCTGTGCGAGCTGATCGACCGTTCGGACGCGGCGGTGCTTGTCTACGATAAGGCCAGAGAGGCGGTGGCGGCGCTTTCCAGAGAGAAATGTCCGAAGTTGAAACACCGGATTGCCACAGACCCGGAAGCGTCCGCGGTGGGTCTGCCGGAGGGAACGCTTCTCTTCGAAGAGGTGCTGGGCAAACAGGTGCCGGGCTATTCCTACAGTCCGGTGCCGGAGGATCTGGCGACCATCATGTTTACATCCGGCACCACAGGCAAGAGCAAGGGCGTGATGCTGACCCACAGGAATCTGGCGGAGAACGCCACGGCGCAGGATATGGGATTTGAGCCGGGGATGGTGCTGCTTTCGGTGCTGCCGATTCATCATGCCTACTGCCTGAGCATGGACATCTTAAAGGGCATGTCTCTGGGTACGGTGATCTGCATCAACGATTCCCTGCTTCGAGTGTTAAAAAACATCAAGCTCTTTGAGCCGAACATCATGCTCATGGTGCCGCTTATGATTGAGACTTTTGCCAAGAAGCTGGAGGAGACGGACTGGCTGCCCGCGCCCCTTATCAAGGCGAAGGTTTTTGGCAAACAGTTTCATACCATATGCAGCGGCGGCGCGTACTTAAATCCCGATTACTTAAAGCGGTTCGAAAAGTACGGGATTACCATATTGCAGGGATACGGCATGACCGAGTGTGCGCCCGTGATCAGTTCCAATTGTCCGAAGGACAAAAAGGACGGCTCCATCGGCAAATGTATGCCAAACTGCGAGGTGAAGGTGGTGGACGAGGAGCTTTGGGTGAGAGGTTCAAGCGTGATGCTGGGATATTATAAAATGCCGGAAGAGACGGCGGAAACGCTTGTGGACGGATGGCTTCGCACGGGCGATCTCGGCTATGTGGATGAGGATGGTTTCCTTTTCCTTACGGGAAGGAAGAAGAATCTGATTATCACGCCAAACGGCGAGAATGTTTCCCCGGAGGAGCTGGAGAATAAAATTGGCGCAGCCCGCCTTGTGCAGGAAGTTTTGGTGAGAGAGAAGGACGGCGTGATCGAGGCGGAAATTTTCCCGGACCAGGAATATGCATCCAAGAAAAAGATCAGGGATGTGGAGGCAGAGATCCGCAAGATCGTCGATGATTACAATGAGAAAGCGCCTCTGTATAAGCGAGTGGTAAGCGTGAAACTGCGCGACACGGAATTTGAAAAGAATACCACGAAAAAGATTAAGAGATTTTAACATAAAAAGACCGCCCTCCGCGTTATCGCAAGAGAGCGGTCCTTTTGTTTAGACGGTGAAATCGAAATTTTTTCCGGGCATGGGAATGGTTGTCTCTTCCTTTACAGTGTCCCAGTTAAAGTTTTTAATCTTCTCAAGCAGATCCTCAACACTGCTTGCGGAGACGGTAGCGCGTTTGCTGTGTTCATAACTGTATTTGTCCTGCGCCTTGCCTGCTTTCTCGGCTTCCGCTTCCTTAGCGGCTTCCTTCTTGTCCTCGCGCATTTTTTCCACAAATTCCTTCGTGCGCTCGCCGGACTTTTCGAGTTCCGCAAAGTAGGATACCTGACCGTCCTTGCCGATGTTCACGCCGAGTGTTACGACTTCATCCTCGCGGCCGGTCTCCTTCAACTCTTCTTTCATCTCGCTCAGCTTGCCGAGAGACTCATCCAGAAGGGAGAAATTCTTTTTCTTTACTTCTTCGTCGTTGGCCATCCGCTCCAGCTCTTCGGGATCGATCAATATGCTGTAATCCTTCGAACCGCGGGAGAGATATTCCGCAGCCTCCTCGTCGGTCTCGTATTCAGCGACATAGATATCCGCGTTGTTGTAGGTTTTCTTCATTTCCTGTAAAAGCGCTTTCGCTTTGTCGCTCAACTGCACGGAATTGTTGTTTGTCTTTTTGGTTTCCTCGGTTTTCTTATCGTCAGCCTTCGCGGTCTTTCTGCTCTGCGCTGCAGGACTGTAGAGATTTTTCTGCATGGCGCCATAGCTGCCGATACCGTTCATATTGTTCATGTTCTTGCCCTCCTTAGCTTTACCTGATTACACTGTAAATCCGTTTACCCGTCGGGAGGTTTTCGGACTTCACCTCTTACTCTATATATCGCCCGCTGGCAGAAATTTCTTAATAGGGAAATGGGAAAATAGTCCTGCTTTTTTTGAACAAGGACGGGTTTGTTGACAGCGCGCCTCTTTTATTATATAACTTGGATATAAAACATATTGACACGATAGGAAAAGAGAAGATTTGAGACGACGGTTCTCAGTGGCGGGAAGGGAGAGCAGGGGATGAAAATTTCCACAAAAGGCAGATACGCGCTAAGGCTGATGTTGGATTTGGCGGTTTATGATACGGGTGATCCGGTCAGGATCAAGGATATTGCGGCAAGACAGGAGATTTCGGAAAAATATCTGGAACAGATTATTTCCATATTGAATAAGGCGGGGTATGTGAAGAGCGTCAGGGGGCCGCAGGGCGGGTATCATTTGATGAAAGCGCCCGCGCAGTACACGGTCGGCATGATTCTGCGCCTGACGGAAGGTTCGCTTGCCCCGGTGGCCTGTCTGGAGGACGAGGTCAATGCCTGCGAACGGCAGGAGGGGTGCGTTACCCTGCGGCTGTGGCAGATGTTGAATCAGGCGGTCAGCGATGTGGTGGATCGCGTGACGCTGGCAGACCTTGTGGAGTGGCACGAACAAAAGAGCGGGAACTATGTAATCTGACAGGGAACGCGAAGCGCGGGTTTGCGAGTCTGACAGTCCGCAAAAAATGTTGGTACAAAAGAAAAAGCAGGCGACTGCGCATATAAAAATCAAAAACCTCAGCCCGGACGCGCTGAGGTTTCTGACTTCTTGTGTATTTTTTGCAATTTTAAGAATATTCTCGTAAATTCACAAAATTATGAAAAGGGAGCGCGTTCTTCGTGTACCCGGTAGTGCGGATTTCGATATTTCGACTCTTCTCCTTTTCAAAAGCCTCGTCGAGCACTTCGGAAAAAAACTTCTTGGCGAAGTCTTGGGACGAGTTCTGCTTGGACTGGCGATTTTTGTCAGAAGTTGACTTCTTTACCGGTGTAACCGCCATAACCGCTTCCACTTTATAAGTCCATTCATTTGCATAGATTGCGGTGATCCCTCCTTGGATTCATATTTGTGCGTTACTGTGATATGGCCATATCCTTTACTGCACAGCGAACTCCTTGTTCTATTAAGGATATCGGCAGGAATCCCTTTTACTTAACCCCATTTTAACAGTTTTTACTAAAATTGAAAAGAAAATAGTCTAAAAAAATACATGAAAAGTACAAAATGAGAGACAAAACACACGGCAAAGCGATAATAACAGACGATTTAAAAAGAGGGATCGTTATCACAAAAAATGTAGGTTGACAAGTGACTACCACGAGTGTATGATGGGAATATAAGAGGTAGACAAATGCCAACCTTTATTGACGGACCGGATGGCATAGGAAGGCTTGACACGGCAGGCGCGTGCCAGGAGTGAAAGAGAGGACACTTATGATCAGATTATCAGAGGCGGAATGGAAAGTGATGAATGTGCTTTGGGAGGAGGCGCCGCAGACAATTATGCAGTTGACCCGCTGTTTTTCGGAAACGACGGGCTGGACGAAGCATACGATTATGACCTTTTTAAAGCGGATGGAGGATAAAGGCGCTGTTTACTATGATGCGGGAGAGCGCGCGAAGCAGTACTTTCCGAAAATTGAGAGACGTGAGGCGGTACTGCAGGAGACGGAGGAGTTTTTGGAAAGGGTTTTTGACGGACGGATGGGGCTGATGCTAAACACGATGGTGGAGCAGAAAGCGCTTTCGGGAACAGAGATCGCGGAGCTTTACGAGATTCTGAGAAGAGCGGAGGAGCAGGGCGAAAGTGCGGACGGCACGGTGGAGCGAACCGTGCGGGGAGAGGAAGGTGAGCGGCTGTGATGGTATTGGAAATTTTGATTACTTCATCGGTGTTGATTATCGGGATTTTCTGCCTGCGGAGACTGACAAAGGGGCGGATCAGTATGCGGCTCCGCTATGCGCTGTGGCTTCTTGCGGCGGTCAGGCTGCTTGTCCCGGTGTCTGTCGGAACGAGCGCTTTCAGCGTGATGAATCTGCTGCCGGAGGCGGTACGGGTGCGTGAACAGGCGGATTTCACAGGAGAGGAGAATGGATGGCATATGTCGGTGGAGGGCGGCCGGGATTCGGTGTCTGCGGGTGAGTCGGACAGCACTTATGCCGGTGGACGGCAGGTGGAAGCGCTGTCCGGGCAGAGCAGGGCACAAAACGCGGTTTCGCCTGTGGCGGGAAACGGAACGCTTGGAGAAAACCTCAGGGAGACGGCGGAAGGGAGTCAGGCAGGCGCAGCGAAAGAGAATGCCGGTTTTGCGGCGGCGAAGTTCGACGAAATTTCTCTGAGTAGCGTATGGGGAATGATTTGGCTTTCGGGATTTTTGGCCGTGGGCGGGTACATGGTTATCATGAAGTGGCGTTTCACACGATTTTTGTATAAAAATAGGAGCGCCTTACAGGAGGAGCGCCTTCCGGAAGCGTTTGCAGCGCGGCTTTCCCGTCGTGGGATGAAGGTGTATCAGGTGAAGGGACTGCCGGGCCCCTGTCTTGTGGGAGGGCATATTTATATCGGAGAAGGCCCGGCGGCACAGGAGCAGAATCTTACACATATTCTGGCGCACGAATACTGCCATGCGAGACATAGAGACGGGGTTTGGGCTTTTCTGCGCTGTGGGCTGGCGGCGGTTTACTGGTTTGACCCCTTTGTGTGGGCGGCGGTCCTGGCGGCCAGACAGGACAGCGAGCTTGCCTGTGACGAGGCGGCGGTGGAATTGCTTGGAGAGTCCGGAAGATTTGCCTACGGCAGGACGCTTCTTGCCCTTTTGGAGAGCGGCGGGGGAAGAGAGAGGTGCCCGGGCATGACTTTTATGATGGAAGGCGGCGGGCAAAACGTCAGAGAGCGCATTACGGCGCTGGCCAGGAGGGGCCGGACGAAAAGGCCGGTTTTGGCGATGGTTTTCGCGGTGACAGTGCTGATCTGTGGCTGCGCCTTTACGGGGGCAGAGCGGGAAAACGGGAATCCGGCGAAAGAATCCGGAGCGCAGGATATGGCAGAAACGGGCGGGGACGCGCAGGGCGAAAAGGATACCGAAGCGGTTCCCGATGCGCAAAGTGGGCAGATGTCTGGCGAGGAAAATACCGGGGAACCTGCCCGCGTCCAAAAAGAATACGAGGACGCTGCCAAATCCGTAAAACTGTCAGAGGAGCAGATCAAGGCGCAGGAGGAGAGCGCCCGGCAGGAGGCGGACTGGCAGGTCTTCATGGAAACCCTGCACTACCACGGTGTGATGGAGGGGAAGGACGACAGCGAACTTTCGAAAAACCGGGAATTTGACATTCAGGCATATTATGACTGGCAGCAGGGAGAGGAAGGCAAAAAGCCGGAGGACGGATGGTATCTGCTCTGTCGTGAAGACGGGGGGATGATTTCCCTTTACGGTCTCTACACGGAAGCGTTCGGGTTCCGGGGGTTAAAGACGCGGATTGGGACAGATGTGAACACCCTTGACATTCCGTGGTGCGCTTCCTACCAAAACGGAAACAGCGAAAATATCCGCGTTTTGGAGGCCGCGGAGGACGGAAGGCCCAGACGGTTTGTGTGGAAGCTCCCCACCGAGGAGAGCGGGCAGGTAGAGACATGGCAGCTTTACGAAGGATACCGCTATGATACCGGGACGATCGATTTAAAGACCCTCACGCAGGAGGAGTGCCTCAAGTGGGCAAAGGAGTATCTGACCTTCGACATCGACAAAGAGGCGGCAAAAGTGCATGTGGTCTATGACGGGGACATGTATCTGGGGGCGATTGATATTTCCGCTTATCAGGACCGGGTGACGGAGGATGTGCAGATCGTGCCTGACATTGTCGGGATATCGCTGGATGATACGGCTGCGGAGGGCACGGCCGTATCGGGTGAGGAAGGACTGGCCGTGCACCTGGCGGCGGGACTGAAACTGGAAGGTGTCGAAGGGCTGTATTTCGACGGTCTGCCGCTTTTGACGATACAGGTTACGGCCGATGAGAACAGTGATTCCGGTTTCCGTCTGCAATCGCCGAGGATTGACGAGCGCTATGTGGCGCGGGCGTTCTGACAGGACAGATAAAAGTTTTTTAAAGAAACGCGATAAGATTCTTTCTTATTGCGTCTCTTTATGTTATACTCATACATGTAAAAATAGTTTAGGCGTGGTTTTACAGTGGAGCGAGGTCAGAAAATACATGAAATATAAAAAGATCAATGATGCGACAGTACAGTGTATCGTCTCGGCGGACGACATGGCTGAGTATGGACTTGCGTTATCGGACATTTTCGAGCGCAATGAGAGAGGCGAAGAATTTCTGAGGGATATCATCGAGCGGGCGCATGACGAGGTGGGATACCAGATTAACAACGGGAATATCGCCATGCAGATCACGCCGCTTAAGGACAACGGCCTTGTGGTGACTTTTACGGATGAAGGGCCTGCGGCTTTTAAGGAGATGCTGCAGAATTTAAAAGAAGTGCTTCAGGAATTCAGCGCGGAGCTTGCCGGACAGGAAGAACGCGCCCGGACTGCGTCTCAGACGGCGGACGAGTATGATGAAAGCCGCAGGATGTTTGTCTTTGCCAGCATGCATCAGACGATGCAGTACGCGGCTACAATTCCGAATACATATTCCGTGAAGAGCCATCTCTTTAAGGAGGGCGGGGACTATTATCTGGTGCTCGAGAAAAACAGGCTGTCCTATAAGTCGTTTAACAAAATCAGTGCGCAGGCGGTGGAGTTCGGAAACCTGATTGCGGTTTCCGACGAGCGGATGCAGTATCTTGAAGAGCACGGCGAGTGCCTGATCAGAGATCGGGCGGTGAGCAGACTGCGCAGGATTTACCGTGCTTAAAAGAATGTGGCAATGTGAAAGGAAACAGAGAGTGGTTGATAGGTGCTGCCATGCCTCAAAAGCTGGCAGCGCCTTTCTATGCTGCCAGCCTGTAGAGCACACGCGGCAACGTAAAATTTGATGAGAGAATGAGGAAAACATGAGCAGAGAGAAAAAAAAGAAAAACGAACATTTTGACGCCTTTCTGGAGAAAGAGATTTTGACGGCGAACCGGTATGACGGGGGAGCGGAGGATGCGGAAGGAGAACAGAAGGAGGGGCTTTGTTACGAGGACGCGGGGATTGACGGCAGGATTCTGCGGGCGGTGAAGGAGCTTGGCTTCGAACATATGACACCGATTCAGGAGCAGGCCATTCCGCTCTTTATGACAGGGCGCGATATCATCGGGCAGGCCCAGACAGGAACCGGAAAGACGGCGGCTTTCGGCATTCCGATTCTGCAGAAAATTGATCCGGAAAACCGTGGTTTACAGGCGGTGATCCTTTGTCCTACCAGAGAACTTGCCATGCAGGCGGCGGATGAGCTGCGCAAGTTTGCCAAATATATGAACGGGATCAAGGTGCTTCCGGTCTATGGGGGACAGGAGATTTACAAGCAGATCAAAAACTTAAAGACCGGCGTGCAGATCGTGGTGGGAACGCCGGGGCGTGTGATGGATCACATGCGCAGACATACGCTTAAGATGGATCAGGTGCATACGGTGGTTCTCGACGAGGCGGATGAGATGTTAAATATGGGATTCCGGGAAGACATCGAAACGATTTTAGAGGGCATGCCAGAAGAGCGGCAGACGGGGCTTTTTTCCGCCACCATGCCAAAGCCCATTCTGGATATCACGAAAACCTATCAGAAGGACGCGGCTTATATCAAAATGACGCCGAAGGAGGTTACGATCCCCTTAATCAAACAGGCTTACTATCAGGTGCGCAAGCAGGACAAGGAGGAAGTGCTCTGCCGTCTGATCGACTATTATACGCCGGGACGCGCTCTGATCTTCTGCAACACCAAGCGGATGGTGGATGAGCTGACGGAGCATTTGAAGGGGAGAGGCTATGAGGTAGAGGGGCTTCACGGAGATCTGACACAGGGGCAGAGGGACACCGTGATGAACCTGTTTAGAAGCGGTAAGACGAACATCCTGATCGCCACAGACGTGGCGGCCAGAGGCATCGACGTGAGCGACGTGGAGGCGGTCTATAACTTTGACGTGCCCGATGACATCGAATACTATGTGCACCGCATCGGCAGAACCGGGCGCGCGGGCAAGACGGGAAGATCGTTCACGCTTGTGGTGGGCAGAGAGGCCTATAAGATCCGGGATATCGAGCGCATCTGTCACACGAAAATCAAAGAGCGCAAGGTGCCGAGCGCGGCGGATATTACCGCAAGAAAAGCGGAAAAGATCTTGAAGGAAGTCACGGATGTAATCGAGAACGAGGATATCAGCAGGGCGACGGAATATATACTTGACGCCGTGGCACTGGGACAGTACAGCGCCACGCAGATCGCGGCGGCGTTTATGAAAATGAAGCTGGGTGATGAGATCGAGGATATCCGCACGGAGAAGTTTTTCTTTGAGAAAAGACCGATCAAGACCGGGCGAAGCGGACGGGGCGGCGACAGGAAGTTTGGCGTCGGAAAAAGCGGCAGAGAGCGAAGCGGTTACGACAAAAAGCCCGGCGGCAGAGGTAACGATAAAAATAAGAGCGGCTACGGCTTAAAGGGCGTCAAAGACGGAGAAAAGAGCAAAGGCAGTTATGGCGATAAAAATAGCAGCCGGAACGAAAAGGGCGGATTTTCGTCTAAGGGAGAGAAGAACCGGGAGAAGAGCAGGTTTGCAGGCTCAAAGCCCAGGGACGTCAGGCGGGACGGCAGCGCGGTGTACAAAAGGGAATCCGATTTTGAACCACGCTACGGCGGCCTGCGTATCAAAACCAAATTTGATTAAAGGAAAAGTTCCTGCCCGTGCTCTTTCAGCCACTTTCTGTGGGCGCGGTAGTCGGGACAGACGCTCTCCACCAGCGCCCAGAAGGCTTTCGAGTGGTTCATATGGGTCAGATGACACAGCTCGTGTACGACCACATAGTCAAGAACCGCGGGCGGCGCCAGCATAAGACGCCAGTTGAAGGATAGGGTGCCTCTTGCGCTGCAGCTTCCCCAGCGGGTTTTCTGGTCGCGGATGGTGATGCGCGTAAAGGTTCCGCCTGTGAGCGGGAGAAAATAAGAAACCCGTTTCGGGAAATATGCCTTAGCGGCTTCGATGTAGCGCTTCTCAAGGACTGCGCGTTGCGTGTCCGTCAGGTCGGATACGGGCCGGGTTTCGTTTCGTCTTACGGCTTCCAGATAATGCGTGATGATCCAGTGCTGCTTGTCCGACAGGAGGCGCTTAATCTGCGCTTCGGAGGTACCAAAGGGCAGCCGCAGGATGATTTTTCCTTCAGCCAGAATGCTGATCGCGCATGTCCGGCGGCGGCTGTAGACGACCTCGTAGGGCAGTTCATATAGTTTGCTTTGGTATTTGATGCGGTATATGTTTTCCATAGTGTTATTTAAATCGTATGAGCGGTGGAAACGCCTGATTAATGCAGCACGATCTTGACGACGGTATCGGCAGGATCGGGGAGGGGCTGTGTTTCGTTTGACTGTGAGGCGAGGCTGATAAAGGTATAGTCAGGATAATTTTCTGCTGCCCATCCTTTGGTAAGGACTTCGGCCTCGGCTCCGTTTGAGAGTATCCGGGCATAACGGATATCCTGGGGCCGGATACCGGCAAGGGGAAGAGGCCCTACGGGCTGCTGCAGGACATGCAGATAAAGGATATTATCCCTGGCAGTGACCCTGCATCCGAAGGAGGAAACAGGGAGCGGGCTTTCCTTGCAGCCGTAAATGCTTTCCCCGTTGTATTGCATCCATCGGCCGATTTCCCGGAGTGATTTCACAATTTCCGGCGCAATAGAGCCGTTGCCGTCCGGGCTGATATTTAACAGATAATTTCCGTTCTTTGAAACGCAGTCAGTCAGCTGACGGATACAAGTCTGCGCATCTTTATAGGCATGGTCATCTGCCGTATATCCGAAACTGTTATTAAATGTCTGACAGGCTTCCCAGCATACGGGATGGCCGGAGGGAGTCTTTAGTGAAAACGGAGGGATAATTTGTTCCGGCACCGCGAAGTCTCCGGCCCAGGGAGAAGGGGAATCCGTCAGCAGGCTTCCAAGACTTCCGCCGCTTGCTTCCAGACGGCTGTTTATGAGGATGTCCGGCTGGAGAGATTTGACCATATCTACCAGTTCTTGTGCCCGCCAGTCGGCGCCGGAATGTCCCTCATAGGAAAAATCAAACCAAAGCAAATCGATTTTTCCATAATTGGTGCACAGTTCCTTTACCTGGGCGTGCATGTAGTCCAGATAACGGTCAAAATGACACTGTTCGCTTTGGGCAGCGTTGCTGCCCCGCAGAGGATGGAAGGGATCGTGAAAGGCCGGATAGTCCGGATGGTGCCAGTCTACCAGAGAGTAGTACAGCCCTACCCCCAGCCCTTCTGCCCGGAAGGCATCCACAAATTCCCGTACCAAATCCCGTCCGGCAGGGGTATTGACTGATTTATAATCGGTATAGGCGGAGTCAAACAGGCAGAATCCCTCGTGGTGTTTTGCGGTCAGTACAGCGTATTTCATACCAGCCTGTTTTGCCATATGGGCATAAAAGGCCGGATCGTAATGAGCAGGAGAAAATGTCTCGAAATATTCGTTGTATTTTTCGGGGGATACCTTTTGGATGCTTGCATACCATTCTCCTTTGGCGGCCACAGAATAAAGGCCGAAGTGGATAAACATGCCAAATCTTGCATCGGTAAACCATTTTTTATCAACCATTTTAATTACCTCTCTTTATTTGTCTTGTTCTAGCAGTGTCAGAAGATGACTTTTGGCTTGTGCCAGTTTGGTTCCTTCTCTTGTATAATCACGGAAGCTGGTACATATGTTTCGGATGATGCGGTCGGTTTCTTCAGGGGCAGTGTCTATGGCCTGCATCAGAAGTTCATAGTCTTCCGCACCGGATCTCTGGGCTTCAAACCGCATACTGCGCAGTGGGCCGTCTTTGCCCGGGTATACGATATGGGCATCTCCGGCAGGCAGCAGCGCTCCTTTATGGGGACAGCATGCGCTGTGCCATATATCGCTGCCGATATAGTAGTTGAATCCCCAGTGCAGGAATCCGGAAAGGCGGTAGAGCGCTCCCATCCACAATACGGCGCGGCTGGCAGTAAGGGGAAGATCCATGCTGCGGTTCATAATGGGTCCGGCAGGGAAAGCACAGGTATAAAACCACATAGTCTCCCCGGCGGCCTGGAGTTTGTCGTACTCGGAACGCCATTTTTCATAGGTGTCCTGTTTGGGAACCCAGATATCAATGCCGCCTCCCAGATTGGTGGTTTCTACGGCATCTATGATGGGGATACCGGGCAGGAATTTGCGGAAGATACCGGCGAGAATCCGATAGGTACTGTCATTATGTGTCTGGGGTTCGTCCGCGAGAGCCTGTGCCATACAATCCTGCCAGTTGTTTCTTTTGACAATTTCTGCCCACTGGGTCAGATAAAGGCGAAGCTGCAGATAACCTTCCGTCGTTGTTATGCCAAGGGACTGATTCCAGATGGGATAATATTCCTGTTCGTCCCATTCATGCCAGTGGGCGATATGTCCGCCGCAGAGCCATAAAGCCCCTTCTCTTTTCGCAATCTGTCCTGCCTGTTCGGCCATGGAGAAATCAAATCCCGTAAGGACGCCGTTTTCGAACAGCGCCTCACCCGGTGGGAGCAAAATATGGGTACAGCGCATATCGATCTGAGCCTTTACGTAGCGGGCAAATAAATTCCAATACGCAGCGCTGCCTTTCTCCACATGGTGCTGTGTGGCGAGTCCGTCATAATCAAAAAAGTTCAGCATGCCAAGACGGGAAGCGGACAGAGGCGGCACCAGAACGGAACTGACCTCGCACGTCAGCGGAATTTTTGTTTCCAGACTGCCTTCCAGAACAGATAATTCCCCCGTGTAAGTGCCGGGGACAACACAGTCCTTTGCCTCGATACAAAGATAAACGGCGAGCCGTCCGTCTTCTTCGGGGGCGTCTTCAAAGGGGCACAAAGCATCGTAGACTTCAAAGGGCGCTTTTCTTGTGACAAAATCTTTGCACCGTTCATAATCGGTGGTAGTCATTAGCTTGCTGTCGGTATTTTCGTTTACGCCTACAGGAAGCAGGCGAAAAAGCCGGATATCCAAGTCGGTTTCCTGATGCCAGCTAAACTGCAGGCGCAGGGGAGCGGCCGGGATTTCTCCCAAAATCTGAGCGCCGGTGTGGCCGCCGCGGGGGATGCGAAGCCGGACGGCTTTTGTTTCATTATGGGCGGAATCCGGATAGATCCAGTCGGTATCGGTAAAAACAGAATATTTCATATCGTTAGTCTCCTTTCTGGGATGCGGATTCCATAGCGGGAATCCGTATCGTGACGATGGTGCCCTTTTGGGGCGTGCTTTCGCAGGACAGCCCGTAAGGTGCGCCATAGGCGATAAGCAGTCGGTCGCAGATATTGCGGATGCCGTAGCTTCCGGAGGTCTGCGTGACGGTTCCGGCTGTGGCCGGGCAGAAGTGGGTCTGTAGTGTCTCTTCGTCCATGCCGACGCCGTCGTCTTCAATGGTAATGGTTATCGTGCCGCGGTCTCGTTTGGCGCATACATGCAGAGAACCGCATTTGGAAGGTTTTTCAAAAATGCCGTGCATGATGGCGTTTTCAATGAGCGGCTGGAGTATGATTTTGATGATTTCGCAATGAGCGGCCGATTCATCTAAGTGCCAACTGGCCTGTATGCGGTCTTCAAACCGCATATTCTGGATGTCTACATAGAGCTGTGCGTGTTTCATCTCGGAAGATAACGCAATCCGTTCGCTGCCGCCGCTTAAGGAAAGGCGGTAAAACTGCCCCAGGGACTTTACCATACGGCTGATCTGGGGTACGCTGTGGGAGATGGCGGTACAGTTGATCAAATCCAGCGAGTTATAGAGAAAATGGGGATTGATCTGCGCCTGCAGCGCTTTTAGCTCCAAATCCTTAATTTGCTGTCCGTAAATCATCTTTTCTTCCATCAGATGGTCGATGCGGTCCATCATCTGGTTAAAGCTGCTCATCAGCCGGGCTATCTCATCGCTGCCGGAAGGTTCGGGCCGGATTTGCACGTTTCCCTCCTGCACAGCCTGCATGGTCCGGGTCAGGAGAGAGATCCTGTTCAGCGTGGAACGACTGATGGCAATGGCAAGCAGATATGCGACAGTGCTGACCAGTATGACTGCGATCAGCATCTTGGAGCGCAGTTCATGGCTTAAGCGGAACACGTCATCAAAAGGAAGGACAGCGGCCATGCACCAGCCGGAGTGGGAGAGAGAACTGCATTGCACATAGTAGCGTTTCCCTCCTGCCTGAATGGATTCCCATGTACCGGTGTCGGAGGCAGGGAGTTCTTCCACAATGGCGGATAATGTGTCGGCATGGGGGCTGCTGGAGGAATGATAAAGAATTTCTTTTTCCGTTAAAAGCAGCAGGATGCCGTTTTCCGTGATGGAAGTGCTCTCGGCAAGCTGTATAATGCGCGAGGCATCCGCATCCGCTCTGAGTACGGCAAGGGGTTCTGTGATATTGCGCGGGTTGTAAATGACCTGCATGGAGGAAAACCAGGACTTTTCGCCGGGAGGCTGGTCGCTGAAGTCCGCCGGAGCAAACCACATTCTTTCGCTCTGCCCGGAGAGTTTCCGGTACCATTCGTATGCCGATGCATCGCGCAGCTGGGTAATGTTTCCCTGACGGTAGAGATAGCCGCTGTCGGCATAAAGGCGGATACGCTCTATGCCGGAAAGATTGCACAGATGTTCAAAGGTCAGGGCAAGTTTGTCAGAATCTTCCAGCCGTCTGGTATAGCTGTAGTCTTCGGGGTCGTTGGAAGCCATCTGGTATACGAGAGGGTCCATGACAAGGATATCAAGCACCGCATCCAGCCGGCCAAGCGCTTTCTGCATGGAACTGACGGTATCATCAAAGGCATTCTGGGCCGCGATAAAAGTCTGCTCCTGCACGACGTTACGCACGCGCTGGTAAGCGTACAGGGTAAAAATGCCAAGAGGAAGCACGACCAGAAGAAAATAGGTGCAAAAAAGTTTGTTTTTAAGACTTTTCGGAAAAAATCGGTTTAACCATCCGGTCTTAGGTTTCATAGCGGTGTCTCTCCCTGTATTCTTTGGGTGAAAGCCCGGTTTCGCGGGTAAAAAGTCTGGTAAAATATTTTCCGTCGGCGTAACCTACATTGCGGCCTACTTCGTATAGTTTCTGGGAGGAGTCTGCGAGCAGTTCCTTGGCATGAAGGATACGCAGCTGCGTAAGCCTCTGGTTGATGGTTTTTCCACAGCTTTTTTTGTAGGCAGCACACAGATACGTATTGGTAAATCCAAGGTCGTGGGCTGCGTCTTGTACCGTGAGTCCGGAATTGCGGTAATGCTGTTCCAGATAACGGTCCACACGGGAGACAATGTCCATATCCCCGCACTGGAAAGAGGCAAAATAGGCCTTTGAGATCGACAGGAGGGTATCCCACAGCTGAGACAGCGTTTCCTGTTGGGAGGCTGTATATAAATAGTAGTCGGCATTCCGGATCATGGAGGATATATTAGAATTTTCTGCCGCTGTCAGGAACAAATGTACAATCTGACGGTAAAAATGACGCAGGTAAGACGGGTCGGTGCCTTCGTACTGCTGGATCTCCCGGTGGAGCCTGCGCAGTGCATTTTCCGTATCGGCCTCCTTTCTGTGCCGGATCATATCGGCTATGGAATCAAGCTGGTCCTGATTGATCTGGAAGACTCGGCTGTTGAGTGGAGTATCTGTCCCTTGGCTGCCGCGAAAGAACAACAGGCGTTCGCTGTCTGGATTGTTCTCCATATGCAGCTTTTCCAATTCTTTTACGACTTCCGTGAGGACTTCTTCCATTTCCTCCAGGTCGATTGGCTTTTCCACGTAGCTGGCGGCTTTCAGCCGGATGGCGCTTTTTAGATATTCCTTGTCGGAATATCCGCTCAGAAAGATGAACTGGCATTGTGGGCAGAAATTTCGGATTTCACCGGCCATTTCCAATCCGTTCATCCGGGGCATTTTTACATCGCTGATAATGATATCCGGTCTGTACAAACGGGCCTGTTCTATTGCCTCCAGGCCGTCTGATGCCTGAACAATCCGGGCGACTTTCAGACTTTCCCATGGCAGGTGTTCTTTTAGCACTTTTCTGGGCATGGTCTCATCATCTACAATTAATACCGTATAATTCATACAACATCCTCCCGCTTTTAACCATCCTCTTATGTTAATAATATACAATGGAGATGGAATTTTCAATTCAAATTGGGTAGATTGACTGGCAAAATGACAAGTAACATAATTCTGTACCCCTTTCATAAATTAGTCCCGTTGTATATGCCCAAAGGCTTTTGATAAGATAAAGTAGTCAGGAGAACAGGGGGAGTGTTCAAATAAAATTTACAGGAAAGAGGGAGGGAGATACATACATGTATAGCGGGAAACATCCATTTTTGCATGACCTGCATAAAAACCGTACGAAGTGGCTGATGTTAGTTCCGGCGGCAGTGGTGGTGATTCTTATGTGTTATATTCCCATGGCCGGTATTGTTCTGGCATTTAAGGAGTATAACTACCATGACGGAATATTCGGAAGTCCGTGGGCGGGGTTTGAGAATTTTAAATATTTTTTTAAGTCCGGGAAGGCCTGGCTTACGACAAGAAATACGGTTCTTTATAATCTCGTGTTTCTGTGCATCAATACTTTTTTACAGATTACTTGTGCGATTATGCTGAGTGAACTGGCCGGAAAGAAGTTCAAGAGGGTGACGCAGTCGGTAATGTTTCTTCCTTACTTCATTTCCTGGGTAGTAGTTGGCGCGTTTATCTATAACCTTTTTAATTATGAGTTCGGTGCAGTGAACACGTTCCTTAAGGGCATTGGGGCGCAGCCCATAGATGTCTATTCCAACAAGAGGGCGTGGCCGGTGATTCTGGTGATTGTAAGCGCGTTTAAAAACGTGGGCTACGGTACGGTCATGTATCTGGCAAGTATCGTGAATATCGACGGGGAAATGTATGAGGCCGCCGATTTGGACGGCGCAACAATGTGGCAGAAGATACGTTACATTACCTTGCCGTGCATCCGGCCTACGGTGGTCATCCTGTTCCTGCTTGCCATTGGCACGGTTTTAAAGGGCGATTTCCAGATGTTCTGGCAGGTGACGGGCAATAATCCGATGGTGCTTGATGTGACGGACGTAATTGATACTTATGTGACACGTTCTCTCCTGACGCTGCAGGAGTTCGGCATGACGAGCGCAGCAGGACTGTATCAGTCCGGAATTTCTTTTATCCTGGTATTGATTGCCAATCATATAGTCAAGAAGGTAGAACCGGATTACGCGCTGTTCTGACGGCACGGCTGGGATGAAAGGAGGAGTTTTCCATGCAAAAAAAGAAACAAAACAAAAGTTACGACAGGGTGATGTTTAATCTGATCTCCTGTCTGGTGCTGGGAATACTTTCCGTTGCCTGCGTGATTCCCTTCTGGCTGGTTATCAGCGGTTCCTTGTCAAAACAGCAGTCTATCCAGTTATACGGATACCGGCTGATTCCGCGGGAGTTCTCGCTGGATGCCTACCGGATGCTGTTTAAGATTCCGGAGGAACTGTTACGGGCATATGGAGTCACCATACTGGTGACGGTAGTGGGAACGGGACTTGGCCTTTTGATCACAAGTATGGCGGCCTATGTTCTGGCAAACAGAAATTTCCGGTACCGGTATCAGGTTTCCTTCTTCTTTTACTTTACTTCCATTTTTGGAGGAGGACTGGTTCCCTGGTATATATTTAATACGAAGTATCTGCACTTTCACAATAATATAATCGCGCTGATTCTTCCGATTCTTGTGAATGTGACTTATCTGCTGATTTTAAAAAGCTATATGATGAGTATACCGGAGTCACTGTATGAATCAGCTTACTTAGACGGTGCGGGTGATCTGACGGTTTATTTCAAGATTGCGCTTCCGCTTTGCAAGGCGGGACTGGCGACGGTGGGTCTGTTTATTGCCCTGAATTACTGGAATGACTGGTACAACGCGATGCTGTTTCTGGATGAAGGGAGCAAGGATCTTTATCCCCTGCAATACTATTTGAACAATATACTGACCAAAGCCCAGGCTATGAACGCGGCGGCGGCCCGCAGCGGGATTCCGGCAAGCGAGGTGCCGGGAGAACCGATGAAACTTGCGATGACAGTTGTTGCAACGGGACCAATCGTGCTGCTTTATCCTTTTTTGCAAAAGTATTTTGTAAAGGGAGTGACGATTGGAGCAGTCAAAGGATAACAATTTAAAGTTATATAAATTTATTTTAAAGGAGGAAAAAGTATGTTTAGTAAGAAGAAAAAAAGCATGTCTTTACTGCTGGCGCTCGTGGTTTTGACGACCGGATTGTGTGCCTGCGGTGCGAAAGACACCAATAACGGAGGGGCAGGACAGCCGGATAATACGAAAGTGGAAAGTTCTGAAAAAGAAGAGGAAAAGGCACCGGCAGAAACGGAAGCTGCCGGACCGGATATTTCAGAGGAAGTGACGCTTGTCATGTATCTGATCGGGGATCGCCCTGTGGATAATGACGAAGTATTTGCAAAGATCAACGAGCGGTTAAAAGCGGAAATCAATGCGACGATCGATGTGAAATTTATGAGCTGGAGTGAATATGAGCAGAAATATCCTCTGATTTTTGCATCGGGTGAAGACTGGGATATCATTTATACGGCTGACTGGTGTTTCTACAATGCACAGGCTGCAAAACAGGGATTTTATGAGATCACACAGGAAGCGCTTGAAACGTATGCGCCTATGACGGCGGAGACTATGTATCCGGAAGCGTGGGAACAGGCAAAAGTAAATGACAAGGTTTATATGCTGCCGATGAACTATAAAGAAATTACAGCGTATGTTTATATGGCAAGAGGGGATTTGATGGACAAATACAATATTACATCGGTTTCCTCACTGGATGAGGCAGAAGCCTACATGGACGCTATTGTGAAGAACGAACCTACCCTGATTCCTATTGATGTGGGATCTGACTACGATAAACTGTTTTTCTATGACCGCATGTTTAAGAAAGCGAACTGGGAAAGCGAAGAAAAGGTGATACCAATTGGGCCGTGGCAGGTAATGGCGAGTGTGAGCGAAGTAGACGATACGGTAAGCGTTGCCGGGACTTATGACCAGCCTGCGTTTCAGGATGTCATCACCCGTTTAAAGGATTGGAAGGACCGGGGATTCTGGAGTAAAAATGCGGTTGTCAACACACAGAATAATACGGAAAGTTTCCAGGCAGGAAAATCCGCGCTGGCAATGATGAATGTAAATACGGCGAAGAGTGTTTATGCTTCGGTATCTGCAGAACATCCGGATTGGGATATTCGTGTTTTCGATGCACAGGACGGCGTGCCGCCCGTATTGAATTCCTATCTGGCAAATGGAATGAGCATTTTCTCTAAATCGAAACATCCGGAGCGTGCGCTGATGGCGTTAGATTACTTGAGAAATGATGTGGAAGTCAATAATCTGTTCTGTTACGGTATTGAAGGCAAACATTGGGAAGCGGCAGGTGACAACGCGCTTGTATCTCTTCCGGACAGCGCTAATTACGCTTATGACGGCAACTGTAACTGGGGCGTGCGCAATGATGCCAGCTGGCGTGTGGTCGAGGGAGGCATTCCGAATCTGACTGAACTGAATCAAGTATGGCAGGAATCCGCGAGAAGTGAGCGGTATCAGACTTTCGTATTCAACGATGAGTCGGTGAAAAATGAAATTGCTGCAATGGGAGAAATTTTCGACACAGATTATAAACTTCTGGGACTTGGATTTACAGATGATCCGGAGGCGGATATCGCGAAACTGCGCGATAAGATGGAGGCAGCAGGGGCACAGAAGGTATATGACGAGATCCAGAAACAGGGACTCGAATTTCTGGCAGCAGAGTAACGTATTAGAAAGAGCAGCATATTAGAATGAGAAAAAGGGCGGGAATTTACCTGCCCTTTTATATTGAGTGCAGCGGGATCAGATTAATATTTGGGAAATCGATTTGAATGTTTTGATAGAAATACAAGCGTCATAACTTTACACTTTTTTATAAAACGGATATAATAAAGCTGTATCGGGCAGGAGAGATTGCGGATATTGACAAAATAAAAGTAGTATTAGGCAAGAAGGAAATAGAAAAGGAGAAACAAGTCATGGGAACAAAAAAACCGGCAGTATTGATGATTTTGGATGGCTACGGCCTCAATGAGAAGACGGAAGGGAATGCGGTTGCGCTGGCGAAGACGCCGGTGATGGACAAACTGATGGCAGAGTGCCCTTTCGTGAAAGGAAATGCCAGCGGCATGGCGGTGGGTCTGCCTGACGGCCAGATGGGCAACTCCGAGGTGGGACACCTGAACATGGGCGCGGGCCGTATCGTGTATCAGGAGCTTACCAGAATTACCAAAGAGATTCAGGACGGCACTTTTTTTGAAAATCCTGCCCTTCTGGATGCGGTAAACAACTGCAAGGAGAAGGATTCTGCCCTGCATATGTTCGGCCTTTTATCCGACGGCGGCGTGCACAGCCACAATACCCATCTCTACGGCCTGCTGGAGCTGGCTAAGAGAAACGGGCTGACCAAGGTTTACGTACATGCGTTTCTTGACGGAAGAGATACGCCTCCGGCAAGCGGCAAGGGCTATGTGGAGGATCTGGAGGCCGAGATGGAAAAGATCGGCGTTGGCGAGGTGGCTACCGTGACGGGACGCTACTACGCGATGGATCGTGACAATAACTACGACAGAGTGGAGAAGGCTTATCTGGCGCTCACCAAAGGCGAGGGCTTGGAGGCGCAGAGCGGCCCTGCCGGAATCCAGGCTTCCTATGACAGGGAAGAGACGGACGAGTTTGTAAAACCTACGGTGGTGATGAAGGACGGTGCGCCCGTAGCGACGATCAAGGACGGCGATTCCGTGATCTTCTTTAACTTCCGTCCCGACAGAGCCAGAGAGATCACCAGAAGTTTCTGCGACGATGACTTCAAGGGCTTTGCAAGGGAGAAGAGACTGGATTTGACTTATGTGTGCTTCTCTGATTACGATCCCACCATTCCGAATAAAGAGGTGGCGTTCCACAAGATTTCGGTGACCAACACATTCGGCGAGTGGCTGGCGGCGAACGGCATGAAGCAGGCGAGAATCGCGGAGACAGAGAAGTACGCCCATGTGACGTTCTTCTTCAACGGCGGCGTGGAGGAGCCAAACGAGGGAGAGACACGCATTCTGGTCAATTCGCCCAAGGACGTGGCGACCTACGACTTAAAGCCGCAGATGAGCGCTTACGAGGTGTGCGACAAGCTGGTGGAGGCGATCAAGTCAGGCACCTACGATGTGATCATCATCAACTTTGCGAACCCCGACATGGTGGGCCACACCGGCGTGCAGGAAGCTGCCATCAAGGCGGTGGAAGCTGTGGACGAGTGCGTGGGCAAGGCGGTTGACGCGGTCAAAGAGGTGGACGGCGTGCTGTTTATCTGCGCGGACCACGGCAATGCGGAGCAGCTCATCGACGAGGAGACGGGTGCGCCTTTCACGGCCCACACCACCAACCCGGTGCCCTTTATTCTGATCAATGCGGACCCCGCTTACAAACTGCGCGAAGGCGGATGTCTTGCGGATATCGTGCCCACAATCATCGAGCTGATGGGTAAGGAGCAGCCTGTAGAGATGACAGGAAAGTCCTTGCTGGTGAAGTAATCTCACGGAATCAGAAAAGATAAAAGAACGGCCGAATAGAAAAGTAAATAAGAAGTAAATGAAAAAGTGTAGAGCTTTAGGGATGATAGAGAGCTTTACACTTTTTTATTTGCCTGTGTGCTTGACAAAATTCTCCTTTGGACGTATATTAAGTGTACCACCACAAATAGTACACTTAATATTGTGTGGGGGGGGGTATATTCCACAGAAAGGAGATATTATGATCATCATAGACTATAAAGATACCCGTCCGATCTATGAACAGGTTGTGGAACGATTTAAGACTTTGATTTTGAAGGGCGTCATGCAGCCGGACGAACAGATGCCGTCGGTTCGCAGTCTTGCCATGGAATTATCGATCAATCCCAATACGATTCAGAAGGCGTACGCGGAGCTGGAGCGGCAGGGCTTTATCTATACCGTTAAGGGCAGGGGCAGCTTTGTGCTCGGGGACAGCAGTCTGGTGGAGCAGCGAAAAAGGGAATATGTGGATCAGATCTTAAAGCTGGTGAGAGAGGTTCTTGAAATCGGTATGACAAAGATGGAGATTGTTTTGGAGATTGAGAACCTGCAGGTGTGAGCGGCAGGGAGGAGGAAGATATGATAGAGATACATAATCTGACGAAGCATTTTGAAAAGATAAGAGCCGTCGATGAAGTCAGTGTGCAAATCAGGGAAAAGACCGTTTTTGGACTGATCGGCACAAACGGCGCGGGAAAGAGCACGGTGCTTCGCATGATCGCGGGCGTGATCAAGCCTGACGAGGGCACGGTGGCGGTGGACAATATGCCTGTGTATGACAATGTGGAGGCGAAAAAGAGACTGTTCTTTATTGCCGATGAGCCATACTTTTTCGCCAATTCCAATGCGAGAGCCATGGAGCGGTATTACAGCGGGGTTTACGGGGATTTTGACAGGGAGGAATTTTACCGGTATCTGGAAAAGTTTAATCTGGACAAAAACAGGAAGATCGGTACGTTTTCCAAGGGCATGAAAAAACAGCTTGCCCTGCTCCTTGGCATATGCGCCCACACGAAATATATTCTCTGTGACGAGACATTCGACGGGCTTGACCCGGTGATGCGACAGGGAATCAAATCCATTTTTGCGAAAGAGATGGAGGAGCGGGGGCTGACGCCAGTGATCGCCTCCCATAATTTGAGGGAGCTGGAAGACATCTGCGACCATGTGGGGCTTTTGCATAAGGGCGGCGTCCTGCTGTCCAAGGATTTGGAAGATATGAAGTGCAATATCCAGAAGGTGCAGTGCGTATTTAACAGTGTGGAGGATGAACGCAAGGCGTTAAACGGACTGGAAGTATTGAAGAAAGAACAGAGGGGATCGCTTTGCACGATCACGGTGCGAAGTACGAGGGAGGAAGTGGAGGCGCGGTTTGCCACGGTGGACACGGTCTTTTATGAGGTACTCCCGCTGTCCTTGGAGGAGATATTTATCAGCGAGACGGAGGTGGTAGGATATGACATCAAAAAACTCATTCTTGGCTAGCTGCAGGGAAAACCATAAACGGAGGGTGTGGGTCTGGATCGTGGCGGTGCTGTCCCAGCTTCTCCTGTACGGCGGCATGATGACCATTTATTTAAGCCGGATCAGAGGTGTGTATGCGAACGGCGGTTTCAAAACCCCGGAGGCGTTTAAGGAGGGAATGTGCCGGGCGGCGCGTGACGCCATCGGTTTTTCCGATAATCTCTACGGGGTGATTTTTCTTCTTTCAGCCATCATCGGCATGCAGGGCTTTTCTTATCTGTTCGACAGAAGAAAGGTGGACATGTACCACAGCGTTCCGGAATCGAAGAACAGAAGGTTTGCAGTGGTTTACATAAATGGTATTGTGATTTATCTGGCGGCCAACCTGTCCGGGATGGTTTTAGGAACTGTCATCGCGGCATCCCAGGGGGCGGTAAATATGGATGTGCTGGCAAACGCGGGACTTGCCTTCGTGTGGAACCTGTTCCTGTTTCTTGCGTTTTACCATATGATGGTGCTGGCAGTGATGTTGACGGGAAACCGTTTTGTGACAGTCTGCGCGTTTTTGACTTTCGTTCTGTACGAGTACGGTCTGCAGACCCAGATCAGCGCATTGAAACGGCTCTTTTTCACTACCTATTCCGAATATTATATGGGGGCGGAACCGAAGTTGTCGGTGATTTATGACTGTACGCTTCATATCTGGAATATTAAAAATGCGCAGGATGCCGCGGAGGCGGCGGCTATCGCCATGCCGATTGTAGCGAAGTGGATACTGATTGGAACTGTGTTTTTTTGTCTTTCCTATCTGGCGTACAAAAAAAGACCGTCCGAGGCGGCGGGCAGCGCCATTGCCTTTCCGTTTATGAAGCCTGTTGCAAAGGTGGCGGTGGCGATTCCCGTGGCGCTTCTGGCGGGGATGGTGGTGTATGATACGTCCTACCAGAATGAGCTTTTGCAGATTGTCGGCATGCTGGCCGGAGGAGTGATTTTTTGCGCGGCGGCGGAGGTGCTTTTTGATTTCGATATCAGGAGCGTTTTCAGACATCTGTTTTCAAGCGGTGTCGCGATCGTCAGCATATTGGCAATATTTTGTGTCTTCAAATGGGATGTATTTGGGTATGACAATTACATACCGGCGCAAAATAAAGTGGAGAGTATTGCAATTTCAGCCGATGGGTACTATGATAGCTATTGGGATGAAAACCGACAGTATTTCGAAAAAAGCGATTTTGAAAAAGAGAACATGTTTCTGACGGATGTCCCGTCTGTTCTGGCGCTGGTGGATTCGGCCAGAGGGGCAGACCCGGAAAAAATGAGTGACGCCCGTTCCGTACAGATCTTGTACCGCCTGACGTCAGGCAGAGAGGCTGCCAGATCGATATGGGTGGACTATGATGATCCTGGTACGGAGGAACTCCTCAACCGGATTTTTCGCACGGACGCTTTTAAAAAGGGTGTGTTCCAGGGAATCACGGACGACGCTTCCTATGCGAATCTGGTACGGATTACTTACACCAACGGCCCGGCACGGGCGGTGATTCCGGTGGAGGAGGCGGGGAGACTGCGGGAAGCATGGATGAAAGATATGGAGCAGTTTGATTTCACGATGGTGCGCCACAACCGTCCATGCGGTATCCTCTATTTTCATTATGGGGGCTATAACCAGAGACAGTGGGTGGTGTATGACAGCTTTGAAAATACGGTTTCCGCGCTGAAAAAGCTGGAGGCTTACTATCCGATGGAGCTTGACGAAACGGATGTCGAGTCGGTTACGGTGACATGCTACCACAACGAGCTGGAAGAGCAGGAGAATCCTGTGGATTATGGAATCCAACCCAGAGCTGTGGCTGAGACAGCGACATGGGGCGATACGGATTATACCGTTTCCGAAACCTTCTATGAGGAGGAGCAGATTGCACAAATCCTGCCAAACATCTACTCTAACTGGATAGATGTACCTTGGGGGAACTATAAGGAAATGGACGACAACTATTCCGTAGAGGTTGTGTTTAAGAGGGATACGGCTTATCCTTATGATCGGGACAGCTATTATTTCACCTACTCTTTCTACGCAGAGCGTGTGCCGGAATTTGTGGCTGAGGCGACAGCGTATACAGGTGAATAGTGTGAGAAGAGTTTTTTTGTAACGCCCTCTCACACAAATGAACGATATTCATAGAAAGGAAACGGACGTGGACGGGAACAGATGGGATGAGCCTGTGATACAGGTGAAGGATCTCTATAAGATATACCGGGTCGGAGAGGAGAGGGTGCGCGCCTTAAACGGCGTCAGCTTCTCCATCAGGCGGGGGTGCTTCTGCTCCATTGTGGGCGCCTCCGGTTCCGGCAAGTCCACGCTGCTCAATATGCTGGCGGGGCTGGAAAAACCGACTAAGGGTGAGATTGTGATTGCCGGAGAACATATGGAGAAAAAGACGGAAAACCAGCTTGTGGCGTTTCGCAGGGAGCATATCGGATTTATTTTTCAGTCTTTTAATCTGATGGGTACCATGAACGCCATCGAGAATGTGGCGCTGCCCCTGACTTTTCAGGGCATGGATAAGAAGAGCCGCAACAAAAGGGCGGAGGAGATGTTAGATCTGGTGGGGCTGACCAAACATAAACGGCACAGGCCAAACCAGATGTCCGGCGGCCAGCAGCAGCGTGTGGGCGTGGCAAGGGCGCTTGTGGTGGAACCGGAAATCATTTTTGCGGATGAGCCTACGGGCAATCTGGACTCCAACACCTCCGTGGAGGTGATGAATCTGATGAAACGGGTGGTGCGTGAAAAAAACCAGACGCTTGTGATGGTTACCCACGACAATTATCTGGCGGGGTTTGCGGATATCGTGATTCGGATTCGGGACGGAAAAATTTTGGAGATCGAGGAGCGAAGCGGGGAGGACATGCCGGAGGAGATTGCGGTGCAGGAGGAGAAGACGTTATCTTCGTGAGAAGACGGATGAATCCGATGTGGGTAAGTTTGAGTGGAGAGGATAGGGCGATGGAGAAAAAGAGAAGATTCCAAAACAGTAGGATCAGACAGTTGGCAGGCGGATTGGCGGGCCTGTTTTTTGCGTTGTCTGTGTTTGGGCAGGCCGGATCTTGGGACATGGCTTCGGTGGTGTACGCGGAGGAGGACAAGGAGAGCGTCAGCGAGAACGAAATCAAGTATGTGGAGAGAAACTCCGACCGTGTGATCACGGATGACGACCGTTTTGATGCCGATGAGGATTTGCTCTACTACATGCAGAGTTTGGAGGTGCGCTACCATCTGGACGAGAAGGTGATGGAGGGACTGCACAAGCTCTTTGACAGCGCGGTCTACTATATCGCCAACACGGAGATGTCCCTGACGGAGATGTGGTCCTATGTGTCTTCTGTCAAGGGCAATATGGAGTCCGCGGCAATCGCCAAGGTGAGTCAGACCACCAGCGAGTTTTTACAGGTGGCCGACAACTGGCAGACGCCTGTTGTGAGCTACGGGCAGGGGGTATCCATCGTGCTTCCTATCGTCAATTTCGGGACGGAGGAGTTAAATGATCTGATTGTGGAACCGAAGATCTCTACGCTTGTGACGGAGTGGCCTTTCGAGCCGGACACCACCAACTATTTACAGACGGAGCCTTTTATTCCCGGCTGCCAGACGAAGGAGGCGGCCATGGCGAACCGCCGCGAGTTTACCTTTCATTTTAAGACGAGAAGCGACGTGATGACGGGCTATTACCCGTTAAAGTTCCAAATATCTTACACGAAAGCGGGCGTCCGCAGCGAGGAGCCGGTAGAGCTTACGGTGTTTGTAAAAACCGTCGGCAAACCAGGTAGCGGTATGATCGGCGGCAACGGGCAGGAGGCGTCCGGCTCCAAGCCCCGTATTGTGGTGACGGGTTTTGAGACGAATCCGGCACAGGTCTTTGCGGGCGAAACCTTTACCTTGACAATCCATGTCAAGAATACCTCGAAGGATACGACGGTGACCAATGTGCTCTTTGACATGCAGGCGGCGCAGGAGGGGGAGGACAAGACGAACACTTACTCGGCCTTTCTGCCAACGTCGGGGTCAAGCTCTGTCTACATGGAAAAGATTGCCCCGGACACCTCGGCGGATATCGTGATCGAAATGACGGCGAAGGCGGATCTGGCCCAGAAGCCTTATGTGCTGGACGTCAACATGAAATACGACGCGGCCACCGTCTTTGACCTGACGGACAAGGCCAGCGTGTCGATCCCGATTTCGCAGGAGAGCCGTTTTGACACGAGCATCCCGGAAGTGGTGCCCGACAACATCGAGGTGGGTTCTCAGTCCAACGTGATGTTCAGCATTTATAATACGGGAAAGACTACCCTCTATAATGTGCAGGTGAAATTTATCGCGGATTCCATCGCGGAGGCGTCGGCCTTTG
>CARUOB010000013.1 GCA_949076555.1 uncultured Lachnospiraceae bacterium
GAGGTACTTTCGAGTTTAGCGCTGTTACGGCTGGAACGGAGCGCAAGCGCGTCTGTGTTGATTATTCATTTGTACAATTTCGATACATATAATTAGGTTTCGCCTTTCTTATCCCCACCGATTTTTCAACCTGTTTTGTAATCGGTACAATGTATTCAGCGCATCCATCGGCGTCAGGTTACTCACGTCGATCTCCTTAAGCTCCTTGATCACGTCCTCATCCTTCACCGTGTCAAACAGGGAAATCTGCTCCAGATCCACCTCGTCGTACTTGACGGGCTTTTTCTTCTCGCTCTTTCCCCGGTCGATCTCTATGCTCTGCACCTTCTCGGTGATGTCGTTGTCGCTTAGCTGCTCCACGATCTCCTTGGCCCGGTCGATGACCATATCCGGCACCCCGGCCAGCTTCGCCACCTGAATGCCATAGCTCTTATCTGCGCCGCCCTTCACAATCTTCCGGAGAAAAACGATGTCGTCCCCCTTCTCCTTGACCGCGATGCAGTAGTTGTTTACATTGTCCATCTTGCCTTCCAGCTCGGTCAGCTCGTGGTAATGGGTGGCAAACAGTGTCTTCGCCCCGAGAATCCGCCTGTTGCTGATGTGCTCGATCACTGCCCACGCGATGCTCAGGCCGTCGAAAGTGGATGTGCCGCGCCCGATCTCGTCGAGCACCAGCAGGCTGTTCGGCGTGGCATTCCGAAGGATATTGGCCACCTCGTTCATCTCCACCATGAAAGTAGACTGGCCGCTGGCCAGATCGTCGGAGGCGCCCACCCTCGTAAATATCCTGTCCACAATGCCGATATCCGCCTTTTTCGCGGGCACAAAGGAGCCAATCTGAGTCATCAGCACGATCAGCGCCACCTGCCGCATATAGGTGGACTTTCCCGCCATATTCGGGCCTGTAATGACCGAGATACAGTGCTTTTTGTCATCCAGTCTGGTGTCGTTTGCGATAAACATATCGTTCTGGATCATCTGCTCCACCACGGGATGCCGTCCTTCTCTGATATCGATCACGCCTTTTTCATTGAGCGCCGGGCGTACATAGTGGTTCTGTTCCGCCACAAAGGCCAAAGACGTAAACACATCAAGCTTCGCCACGGCCCGGGCGGTTTTCTGAATCCGCTCCACCTCCCCTGCTATGGCCTCTCTGATCTCACAAAACAGGTCGTACTCCAGCGTAAAGAGCTTATCCTCCGCATTCAGGATAGAATCCTCCAGCTCTTTCAATCTGGGCGTCGTGTACCGCTCCGCATTGGCAAGCGTCTGCTTGCGCACATAGTCCTCCGGCACCTGATCCCGGTAGGAATTGGTCACCTCAAAATAATAGCCGAAGACTTTATTGTACTTGATGCGCAGGTTTTTGATGCCCGTGCGCTCTCTGTCTTCCTCCTCCAATTCTGCCAGCCACTTTTTCCCGTCGGTCTTTGCCTTTTTCAGGGAATCGATCGTCTCGTTAAATCCCTCCCTGATAATACCGCCCTCCTTGACGGCAATGGGCGGTTCTTCCGTAATCGCGTCGTCGATCAGTTTGTGTATATCCTGCAGCGGGTCCATATTTTCCCGTATCTCCCGAAGAAGAGACGTCTCAAAATCGGCCAGCACCGTCCGCAGGGAAGGCAGCATTGCCAGGGAGTTGCGCAGCGCAATCAAATCTCTGGGATTCGCCGTTTTGTAGCTCACTTTGCCAAGAAGCCGCTCCAGATCGTAAATGGTGTGCAGATACTCCCGCAGTTCCTCTCTGTCAACGCTTCGCCCACACAGTTCCTCCACCGCGTCAAGCCGCTTTTGAATCCGCTCCCTGTCAATCAGGGGCTGTTCTATGTACTTGCGCAGAAGCCGCCCGCCAAGGGCCGTTTTCGTGCGGTCGAGCACACCCAGAAGAGACCCTTTTTTCTGTTTCTCACGAAGCGTCTCGATCAGTTCCAGATTCCGTCTTGTGGAGCTGTCCAAAAGCATGTACTTGCTGCTCAGGTACGGATAAATATGGGTAAAATGGGAAAGCGAAGTCTTCTGCGTCTCATAGAGGTATAAAAGCAGCGCCCCCGCCGCCGTCATTCCCGCGGGAAAGTCCTCTATGCCGAGTCCTCCCAGCGTATTCACCCGGAAATGCCGCATCAGCGTCTTTTTACAGCCTTCCTCGTCAAAATAATGAGGGGACAGAGAATAAACAGACACGTTCAGTCTGTTTTTTAAATCCTCGATATCGTAACCGCTGACAAAAAACTGCTCGTTGCAGATTACCTCCGAGGGCGCGTATTTGTTGATTTCATCCTGAAGTTTTCGGATGTCCTCCACCTCTGTCAGATAGTAATCCCCGGTGGTCACATCCGCCACCGAAAGCCCGATCTTTCCGGGGAAATAAGTAACACAGAGCAGATAATTGTTCTTGCTGTCATCCAAAGCCTGAATATTCAGGTTCGTACCCGGCGTGACCACCCGGATCACTTCCCGCTTCACGATGCCTTTCGCGTTTTTGGGATCCTCCACCTGCTCGCAGATCGCCACCTTATATCCTTTGGATACCAACTTATTCAGATAACTGTCTACCGCGTGATAAGGAACGCCGCACATCGGCGCGCGCTCTTCCTGCCCACAGCTTTTTCCCGTCAGCGTAATTTCCAGTTCCTTTGAGGCCGTCAGCGCGTCCTCAAAAAACATTTCGTAAAAATCCCCTAGTCTATAAAATAAAATGCAGTCCTGATACTCCTTCTTCGTATCCAGATATTGCTGCATCATAGGTGTCAGCTCAGCCATTGGTTATCAACCATCTTTCCTAATCTCGTATGTTTGGTTTGACCCAGCCAGTCAACCATTCGTCCCGTGTAGTAGAAGCCATGACAGGTGTCCAGCGCTACCATGACAAGTTTGCCCACAAGCCTTTTATCCGCCTTAAAGTGCACCAGCATGTTATTGCCAAGCCGCCCGGTGACGAATGCAGGGTCCTGTTCGTTCACTTCCTCCACAAGGGCCTCCATCACTCTTCCCTGCAAGAGCGAAGCACGCTCCTTTGCCGTCTCCTGTACCACGGCAAGCAGCTTGTTGAATCCCTCGTGCACGGTCTCCTCCGGCACCTGATTCTCCATGGCCGCCGCAGGCGTGCCTGTCCTTGGAGAATAGATAAACGTAAAGGCATTGTCAAACTGTACTTTTTTCACCACGTCAATGGTCTCTTCCACATCCTCGGGCGTTTCTCCCGGAAAACCGACAATCAGATCCGTGGTGATCGAAATGTCGGGGATGGCTGTTTTCAGTTTATCCGTAAGCGCAAGATACTGTGCCTTCGTGTAGCGCCTGTTCATGGCCTGCAATATGCGGTCAGACCCCGCCTGCAGGGGCAGATGCAGATGGCGGCATATCTTTGTGGAATGCCGCATCACCTCGATCAGATCATCAGACAGATCCTTGGGGTGGGAAGTCATAAAACGGATGCGCCGCAGTCCCTCTATCTTCTCCACCTCTTGCAAAAGCGCAGCAAAGGACAGGGGATTTTCCAAATTTTTCCCGTAAGAGTTGACGTTCTGCCCAAGCAGCATAACTTCCACTACGCCGTCCTCCACCAGCGTCTCAATCTCTCTCAGAATATCTTTTGGCTCCCTGCTTCTCTCCCGCCCGCGCACATAGGGCACGATACAATAGCTGCAAAAATTATTGCAGCCAAACATAATGTTAACGCCGGACTTATAGCTGTATTTGCGTTTTACCGGCAAATTTTCTACAATTTTATCTGTCTCCTGCCAAATATCCACAACCATATTTCCGGACGAAAGCGTCTCTGAAAGAAGCTTCGCAAACTGAAAAATGTTGTGGGTGCCGAAGACCAAATCCACAAACCGATAGCTTTTCTTTATCTTTTCGATCACAGACTGCTCCTGCATCATACAGCCGCAGAGTGCGATTTTTAAGTGCGGTTTCTTTTTTTTCAGACTGTTTAAGTAACCGAGACGCCCGTAAACCCGCTGGTTTGCGTTATCCCGCACGGTACAGGTATTGTAAAGGACAAAATCTGCCTCTTCCTCCACATCAGTCAGCTCATAGCCCGCCTTTTCCAGAACGCCTGACAGTTTTTCGGAATCTCTGGCGTTCATCTGGCAGCCGAAAGTCACCACACAGGCTTTCGGAACACGCCCGTGTTCCACCTGAAAAGCCTTTACATAAATCTGACAATTTTCTGTGTACTTCTTTTGTTGCTCCAGTTCCATTTCGTTTTCATTTGACAATGTTTGTAATTCCCCTTTTCTGCATATGTTTTAGATTTTCTTTGCGCAGGCAAGCGCTAAAGAACCGGGTCCTATATGACAGGCGATGCTTAAAGAAAGCGGGTCCATATGCACGTCAAAGCCCGGAAATGCCGCAAGCACCTGCTCCTTAAACTGCTCCGCAGCCTCTCTGTCATAGGTGTAGGCAATCTGCAGCCAGATTTTGTCCGCCGACACGCCGCCGAAGCGTTTTTCCATGTCCGCCTTGATCGCGTTTATCATAATCGTCTTTCCCTGCGAGACCGTTCTCGCCTTGGCAAAAGCATCCAGCTTATCCCCCTGAATCGTCAAGACGGGTTTCAAGCGCAGAATCGTTCCGAGCGCCGCCGCCGCAGGCGTAATCCTGCCGCCCTTTTTCAGATAATACAGCGTGTCCAGCATGATATAAATGCTGGAGTTGAACTTATCCTCCTCCAAAAACTCTCTGACTGCCGCCGCGTCCATCCCCCGCTCGATCAGAACAAGGGCGTCGAGCGCCGACTGTCTCTGGGTCACGGAGATCCGCTGGTTGTTGACCACCTGCACCCTGCCGTCATAATTTTCCGAAAGCATCCGCGCGCTCTGGCAGGAGCCGCTAAGACCGCTGGACATCGGGATATGCACGATCTCGTCATATGTCTCTAACAGTTCGTCCCAGAGCTTCATCACCGCTTCCGGGCTTGGCTGGCTCGTAATCACGTCCGCATTCTCGGCAAGCCGCTCATAAAACTGCGCCTGCGTCAGCGTGATATCTTCGAAAAATGTCTCCTCATTGATCATAAACGGCATGGGCAGTACATAAAGCCCCATCTCCTTCGCCTGAGACTGCGTAATGCCGCTGTTACTGTCTGTCACGACTGCAATTCTCTTACTCATAGTCACCCTCATTTTCTGCTTTCATATTCACAAATCCATACAGAGAATGCCTGCATTTTGGCATTCTCTCAAGTAAGACTTAGTACTTCTTGGCGAGGCAGTCAATACTGCCGAGTCTTAGAAGTACTTCTTACTTTGTTCTCACTCTGTTCTCACTCTGTTCTCCCTCAGTTTACCGTCAGATACTCCTAAAGTCAACCTCATTTGTCCCCTGCAGATTCAACGATCTCTTAAGTGCCGCATACGCTTCCCCTGCGAGCGCCTCATCCTCGGCAAGCACCTTGTCCGCCCAATCGCTTGCGCTTTGAAGGACCGCCGCGTCCCGGTAAATATCTCCCAGCACAAACTGTAAATCCCCGCTCTGCCTGATCCCGAACAGGTCTCCCGGCCCCCGGAGGGCCAGATCTTTGCCTGCGATATAGAAACCGTCGTTGGATTCGTTTAAAATCTTTAACCGTTCCATGGTTTCGGGACGCTCCGATTTGCTGATAAAGATGCAGTAGGACTGCTTGTCCCCGCGCCCCACCCGGCCTCTGAGCTGGTGAAGCTGCGCAAGCCCGAACCGCTCCGCGTTCTCCACAAGCATCACCGTGGCGTTCGGCACATTGATCCCCACCTCGATCACCGTGGTGGACACGAGCACATCTATATGATGCGCCGCAAAAGCCTCCATGATTCTGGTTTTCTCCGCCGGACGCATTCTGCCGTGAAGCGTCTCCACGCGGACCTCTGGGGAAAGCGCGCTCCTTAGCTTCTTCGCGTAGGAAACCACGTCCTCCAGCTCTTGTTCTTCCCCCTCTTCCACCATGGGACAGATCACATAGACCTGGCTGCCCTGCGCCACTTCCTTTTCTATGAATTTATAGGCGGTATTCCGGTAGGACGTATTCACCACACAGTTTTTGATGGGCAGTCTGTCCGCCGGCAGCTCGTCCAGTACGGAAATATGCAGATCTCCGTACAAAATGATGGCCAGCGTCCGCGGAATGGGCGTCGCGCTCATCACAAGCACATGCACGGCCTGCTCCTCCCAAGAAGACCCGCTTTCCGCATCCGGGCCCGCGCCGCCCGCACCTTGGCTGATGCCGCCCTTCTCCGCCAGCGTCTCCCGCTGTCTGACCCCGAAACGGTGCTGCTCGTCGGTAATGACAAGAGAGAGGTTTTTGTAGGCCACCTTCTCCTGAATCAGCGCGTGGGTGCCGATCACGATATCCGCCTCCCCGCTCTCGATCTGCGCGTAGATTTCCCGTCTGTCCCTGGCGCCGACCGATCCGGTCAAAAGCACGGGATGTATTTGCAGACCGTATTCCCGGTTCAGTTTCTCCAGACTCTCATAATGCTGTCTGGCCAGAACCTCCGTAGGGGCCATCATTGCCCCCTGAAACCCGTTGGCCGCGCACATGATGAGAGAAAGAAACGCTAAGATCGTCTTGCCGGAGCCCACATCCCCCTGCACCAGCCTGTTCATGGCATATTCGGAGGTTAAGTCCGCCTGAATTTCGGCCCACACCTTCTGCTGGGCCTTCGTCAGCCGGTAAGGCAAAGCCTCGATCAACCGCTCTGTCTGCGCCACCTCGATCATGGGCCGGGCGCTTTTCATCCGCTCGTTAGACTCCCGCATCCTGCGAAGCGTCAGGATAAAGCGGAAAAACTCGTCAAACACAAGCCTGCTTCTGGCGGCCAGAAGAGCCTCTCTACCCGACGGGAAATGCATCTGTTCCACAGCCTCACGAAAAGCCGGAAATCCTTCCGCCACGCGGATCTTTTCCGGAAGCGGGTCCTGCGACAGATCCACAAGACCGATGGCCTGTCTCACCGCCTTTGTGATGGCGTTGTTGGTCAGCCCTTTCGTGGTGGCGTAGCGCGGCTGCATACAGTCCGTCAGCTTCCCGTACTCCTCCGGCTTATAGATCCGTGCCTGCTCCATCACATACCGGTCTTTCCTGCGGTGCAGACATCCCCTGAATATATAGGTCTGCCCCCGTTTCAGACTGTTTTTCAGATAGGGCATGTTAAAGTAGGTCATGTGCAGGCTGCCGCCCTCACAGGCTGCCTCAAAGGTGGTGATGGAAAGCCCCCGCACATGTCTGGTCGCCACATTGCCCGAAAGCTGCCCCGCCACCGCCGCAATCTCCCCGTCAGGCGCTCCATCAAGCGCAGCCGGAAGGGAAAACTGTTCGTAGTCCCTTGGATAATACGACACCAGCTTCTCCGCCGTATCTACATGCAATTTTTCAAAGAGGGCGGCGGTTTTTTCACCGACGCCCTTCAAATTTCTGATATCCATAAATGTCCGCTTATTCCGCTGAAATAATATAATAGTAAATCGGCTGTCCGCCGTACTGTAGCTCAATATCGCAATCCGGATACTTCTCCCCGATCTTGCCGCGCAGCTTTTCGGCGTCCTCCTCCGTGATCTCTTCCCCGTAATAGATACTGATCAGTTCCTTCTCCTCATGCATCATGGCTTCCACCATATTGACCGCCACAGAGGAAATCGCCGTTCCCACGGCGAGGATACCGTGATCGCCAAGCCCCATGAAATCGCCCTGCCGGATCTCCTGCCCGTCGATGTTTGTATCGCGCACCGCGTAGGTAACCTGTCCCGTGGCCACCGCTTTCATTTCGGAAACCATGGTCTCCTCGTTCTCCTCGACAGACAGGCCGGGCACATAGTTGATCACCGCCGTGATGCCCTGGGGGACAGTCTTTGTGGGAATCACCACAATCTTCTTGTCCTTCACAAGGGACTGTGCCTGATTGGCTGCCAGAATGATGTTTTTGTTATTCGGCAGAATGAAAATCGTGTCCGCGTTCACCTTATCGATCGCTTTCAGCATGTCTTCCGTGCTGGGATTCATGGTCTGTCCGCCCTCGATGATGTAGTCGACGCCAAGACCCTTAAAGATCTCCGCAATGCCGTCTCCCACGGAAACCGCGATAAAGCCCACATCCTTTTTCGGTCCCGGCAGATCATCCTCCTCTTTTACAGGCTTTTCCTCCTGTTTGGACATCCGAAAGAGCTTTTCCTGATGCTCCAGCCGCATATTGTCAATTTTCATGTTGGAGAGCGCACCGTACTTTAATGCCTTCTGAATCGCCAGACCGGGATCGTTGGTATGTACGTGCACCTTTACCACGTCCTCGTCCGCAACCACTACAATGGAATCTCCGATGGACTCTAAATACGCCTTAAAATCCATCTCCGTCTTGATATTAAACACCTTGTTTAACATGATGATAAACTCGGTGCAGTAGCCGAATTTGATTTCCGCGTTCGCCTGCGCTTCATAACCTGCCGCGCCCACCGCTTTGCCGGGAGCCGCTATGGTATTCTTCTCCACCGTCAGGTCGATCTCTTTTCCGAGAAAAGCATCGTACGCGCCTTTCATCACCTGCATCAGTCCTTGACCGCCGGAGTCAACAACGCCCGCCTGCTTTAACACAGGCAAAAGCTCCGGCGTCTGCAAAAGCACTTCGTCCGCATGGGCGATCACCTGTCCCAAAAACTCAGCCATATCCGTAACGCCCGCATCCGCAAGCTCTCTCGCCTTGAGCGCGCCTCCCTTAGCCACGGTGAGGATGGTGCCCTCCTTGGGCTTCATAACCGCTTTGTAAGCCGTATCCACCGCCTTTTCGAAGGCTGTGGCCAGTACGGGAACCGTAATCTCCTGACACTCCTTCACACCCTTCGTAAATCCTCTGAACAACTGTGATAAAATGACGCCCGAATTTCCCCTCGCCCCTCGAAGAGACCCGGAGGAAATCGCTTTACACAGGGAAACCATGTCGATATCCCCCATATCGTAAAGGGCGGACACCTCTCTGGCTGCCGCCATAATCGTCATCGTCATATTCGTGCCCGTATCGCCGTCCGGCACGGGGAACACGTTCAACTCATTGATCCATTCCTTTTTGCTCTCAAGATTTTTCGCTCCGGCGAGGAACATTCTGGCCATCCGGCCGGCATCTATCGTATTTGAATCCACTTATTTGACCCTCCCTCTAGTCAATTACTCTCACACCTTCTACAAAAATATTGATCTTTTCCACTTCTATCCCGGCAAACTCTTCTACCTTATATTTCACACTGTCGATCAAATTATCCGCCACTGCCAAAATACTTACGCCGTAGGACACAATAATGTGAAAATTGATGATGAGCTTATTGTTGTTCAAAAGAACTTGTATGCCGCGCGTCATGCTGTCCTTTTTCAAGAGCTTAACCAGCCCGTCCCTGACGTTCATGCTCGCCATGCCGACCACACCGAAACACTCCATCGCCGCGTTTCCCGCAAACTGCGCGATCACTTCCTGGTCGATAGAGATATTTCCCATATGGGTATCCATTGAAGAGACTTTCATAGACTACCTCCTAATCCAAATTTAAGCTGTTAGACTCGCGGACCCAAGCCGCGATATTTATATTATAACCCGATCTTTCCAAAAAAGAAACCGAAAAAAATTCTGCAAATTATACTTGCATTCTCTTCCACTTTCTGCTATTATACAAATGTTGCAAAAATCGAACAAGTTCGATTGCAGGGTCCGCTTCGCGGCCCGGTATTATTTTAAAATAACTCTACATTTGTTAGGAGGTGCTAAGATGGCTAAATGTGATATTTGTGGTAAGGGCGCTCATTTCGGAAATAATGTCAGCCATTCTCATAGAAGATCAAACAGAATTTGGAATTCCAACATTCAGAACGTGAAATGCAAGGTGAATGGCGCAAGCAAGAAACTGCATGTGTGCACTCGCTGCTTAAGATCCGGCGCTGTGGAACGCGCGTAATTTTTGTTTACGAACATAAGACATTGGAAAAGAGCTGGCGGATAGTCGGCTCTTTTTTGTGTGCCCTCCCGCACGCTTTTCTCAAGGAAAAAGCAGGCGCAACTCCGCTCTACGCCTGCTTACATGTCTCATACTCCCTTTTCAGTCTCTCGTATTCCCTGTTGATCCGCTGAATGGCCTCCGTATCCCCCGCCACATTGTCGGGGTGGAAAATCTTCGTCAGATCCTTGTACCGCTTTTTGAGCGTCAACAGATTTTTTACGCCATGGAAAAAAACGCCGGTCTCCGGAAAACTGTCATAAAGGCCCCTCTCTTCCAGCAATTCCTTCTCAGCCGCAAGTCTCGCCCACTCTTTATCAAGCCTCCTGCGATCCATATCCAGCTTTTGAAAACCGTCCTTTATGATCTCTAACCGCTCGTCCACAAGCTCATTGTCCTTCCTGATCCGGCTCTGCTTTGCAGACATCTTCCGGTTCAGGCTCTTCATTTCCTCTTTAAACTGGTCTTTTTCCCGTTCAAATTTCTCTCGCTGTTCCTCAAGCTCCGCGGAAGCCGTCATAATTCTGATATTCTCTTTAAAAAGCCAGGATTTCAATTCCTGCAGATCATCCGCAGTCAGTCCTTCTTCCAAAAGTATTTCTTCCATATTCTCCATCGTAATCCTCATATCTTTTGTCTAACAGCAAAAAAAGCTGTAGCCAATCAGCAAAAGCAGCACAATTAAAAGAAGCCCAAGAAAACGATTTACCAGAAAAAGCATAATAAGCATTCCTGCCGCAACACAAAACGCCACAAATCCGATCATTTTTTTCATGGGCTACCCCTGTTTATGCTCTTACAATACTATATGCAGCCACTCCGGAAAGTTGCTATTTATTTTCTTCCGGGAAAGCAATGTCAACAGCCTTGTCGTCGGCCAGCATCTCTTCCTTGGGGGATGTAAATTTCTCCACGATATCCGGGATCATGTCGAGCACCTTTGTGACCATATCCTGGTTCTTGATATTGACAAGTTTTGTCGTGCCGTCCTTGATCACCAACACCGCGCTGGGCGTCATTTTCGCGGAGAAACCGCCTCCGCCGCCGTTTTTCTTATCGCCTGCGCTTGCGCCCGCACCCACGCCGAAGCTCACATCCACCAACGGCAGAATAATGGTATCTCCGACCTGTGTGGCGTCGCCCACCACCGTCTTGGTGCCGATCACGGCATTCATGCCCTTCATCAGGGACTCAATCACTCCGCTAAAATTATTCTCACCCATTTACACTGCCTCCTTTTTTAACAGACCGTACAGTTTTCTGATATCCTTATTGAAATAAATCCGAACCGCCGTCCGGACAAAAGTGAAAAACCGCAGCTTTCCCTTGATGAACACACGTCCCTCCAGGCGTTTTCTCTCAAAGTCTCCGGCCACATTCACCTGCGGGCCGAAAATCGGATACAACATGCCGCATACCGCCAGAATCTCCCCTGTCGCAGCGGGATCGTCCATGCCGACAATAAGCGAAACTTCGAACCGGTCCGGCTTCAGGCGCTTGAGAATCGTCATAAGTTCACCCTTGCACAGGGCAAAGGAACGCTGAAACGGTTCCCCTTCTATCACACCCTTGTAATACTCTATAGTATCCGATACAGACCTTATTTTATCACAGATATTTTGGATTGTGTACTGTATATTTTCAAAGATACTCTTAATTTTTGCGAAAATCTTACGAAGAATCTCTGGAATCGCACGCAGCTTGTCCCAAAATGTGGGCTTTTTACCGGGAGAAACCGCGCTTTCTTTTTCCTCATCCTGCGCGATGCCTTCCGCAGCTCCCTCTGTCCCACCGACGGCTCCTATTTCTCTAACCGTCTGCGTTTCTTCTATATTACGTTTTCCTTCTGCATTTCGTGTCTCTTCTCGCTTCTCTTCGCTTTCCTGCTTCTCTGCCTTTGTCTCCCCGGCAGATTTTTCTTCCGGCCTCTCTGCCGCGGTTTCCAGTTTCTTTTTCTTCTTTCTGTCTTTTCCGCTTCCCGTCTTACCCGGTTTCGTCCTGCCGCCGGACTTCTCCCGCTTCGGCAGCCTAAAAACCGTAACCACCATGAGCCGCGCCCGCACAGACAGACTTCCGGCAAAACGTACCAGCACATTCACAAAATGCAAAAGCCATGTGACCTTCACCGTGACGACAACAGGCGGCTCCCCCGCCCCCTCTTTCCTCACCGCCTCGATCCGATAGCGGACCGGCACAAAAAGGGCGCAGACAGCTGCGAGTAACAGTATGCCCAGAATGCACAAAAGCACAATCCCTATGATCTTTAATATGAACAGCAGTATATGTAGCATTTCGTCTCCAAGTAGCCTATTTTTTAAAGTTTTCCGGGTCAATCCCGGAAAGATACGTCACAAGCTGCGCCTGACCGGTGGCGGCAAGTGACTCCTTCGCAATCCGTTCGATCAAGTCAAAAGCCTCCTCCCTGCCGTTTGCCAATCCGACAATACATCCGGGCGGATTTTCCTTATAGTACCACTGGGAAAGCATCAGGCTGTGATACACCGCAAGCCGGTCAGTCCCGCCGTCGTAGGCGATCACATAAAGCCACGGCTGTTTTTTGTGGCGTTTCAGTTTTCTTATGGCCTTTTCGGGCTTTTTAACAGTATCCCCGATATAGAGGTTTTTATAAAAATTCATGTGGATTCCTTATAAAATAAAGCGCCGGGCATCTGCCCCTGCCATTTTTCATTGCTATCGGAAATAGTTTATCACATTTCCCATAAATAGGACAGGGAAATTTCCCGCGCCGCGTAACAGTTCAGCCTTTGGCTTCACTGCCACCGCGCCGCCTTACATCTGCTTTCTCACCACCGCATACTCGTCGTCGCGCTGGTAGAAGGCGCACGAAAAGCTCCCGCCCCGCAAAAACTGGCTCATATCGTCCTCATCCAGGTCCACCATACACACATAATACTCATAATCCTCGTCGTACTGATAGTTGCTGCAAGTATCGCAAATACTCATATTATCCGCCTTTCTGCCGCATTTCTTCCGGATCTTCGTCCGAAGCTGCGCTTTTTTCAATCCATACCGTTTTACAAAAATAGTGCAAAGATGAACTGTTACGTTTTACCCATAATACAGCAGGAAACGATTGACTTCTCAAGCAGAAGTTTTATACTATAAAGCAGAAGTTTTTACTATATCTGCTTATTATTTTTATAATCAATTTTACCACTACATATAGGGTTCGCGCAGTCCCCTTTGCGCGCGGCCCCCGCAGAAACGGAGGATTTGTTTATGAAAGATGTAGCCCGCATGACACTGGAAGAAGGCATGATAATCGGTGAGGACATCTACAGCTACCGGAACGAGCTGATTGTTCCGAAGGACACCGTGGTGAACAAAAAAGTGCTGAAAAAACTGGAACACCACTCTATCATCTGCGTTACCGTGAAGGAGGATGTTGACTTCGCCACCACCCACTTCGAAAAAGTGCGTCTGAGCAGGGAATTTCAGTCCTTCCAGCTCACCTACAACAACTGTATGCCCATCTACGCCAAGCTGATGAACCGTTTCGTCGAAACCGGCGTCTGGAAAAGCACCAGCCAGCTAAAAGACATCTACCTGAAAATCGCGGCCTGTGCGAAGACCGGGGAAGCGCTCCTCGATTTCCTCTACAACATGCTGCCCAGAGAAGATACCATGACCCACGCCCACTGCCTCAACTCCGCGCTGCTCGCCGGTGTTTTCGGCACTTGGTGGGAATTGTCGCAGGAGGACATGATGCTCTTAGTCCAGTGCGGCTTCTTCTACGATATCGGAAAGTTAAAGCTCCCGCAGGAGCTTCTCTGGAAGTCCGAGAAGCTGACCGATCTGGAATACACGAAGTTGAAAACCCACACCATGCTCGGATTTGAGCTGTTAAAAGACCAGCCGGAAATCGGAGACGCCATTATCAAGGCCACACTCCAGCACCATGAACGCTGCGACGGCTCCGGCTATCCCTCCAAGCTGCGCGGCGATAAAATCAATATTTTCGCCAAGTATATCGCAATCATTGACGCCTACGAGGCCATGACCTCCGCCCGCACCTACAGACAGCCGCTCCATCCCTTTCAGGTCATCGAAAATTTTGAGCGGGAAGGCTATGAGAAATACGACAAATCGCTTCTTCAGCCCATTCTTTACCACATAGCGGCAACCCAGCTCGGTTTTCGGGTGCGCTTAAACAATGACGAGGAGGCGAGCGTATCCGGTACCGTCAATAAAGACAGCCTGTCAAGGCCTCTCTTAAAACGGGAAGACGGAAGCACCATAGATCTCGCCGCCCGCCCCGATTTATATATAACCGCTATTTTTTAAATACGATTGCATACCGGGTGCTTCGGCATCCGGTTTTCTCATGTATACGCTCCTGTCTTACTATTCCTCGAAATAAGCGTCCAGAATCCGCTTTGCAATGGGCACGGCATAATCTCCGCCGCTGCCCGCCCCTTCTATGATAATCGTCACGCACACCTGCGGCTCCTCTGCGGGCGCGAAGCCCGTAAACCATGCGTGGGAGTCTGTCTTGACTTTATTGTATTCCGCCGACCCGGTCTTTCCCGCCGCCGTGTAGGAAAGGCCGGAAAGTTTCGTGCCGGTGCCGCTCTTCACCACTTCTTCCATCAGCCCCGTCATGATCTGCGCCTCCTCACTGCTCATAAGCCGCTTGTAGGAGGTTGGCGAAAACTGCTTTACCACCGTTTTCCCGCTGCTTTCCACCCGCTCTAAAAGATAGGGTTTCATCAGCATACCGTCGTTGGCGATGGCGCAGGTGATCATGTTTAACTGCAAAGGCGTCATCTGCGTGGTTCCCTGCCCGATGGATGCCTGCATCACATCCGCGTCCGAAGTGTCCGCATCTATCACAAGTTTACTCTGATTATAGGCGAAATCCACCTTCAGCTCCCTGTTAAACAAAAGGTCATCCAGCGTATCCCCGAATTTCTTTCTGTCAAGGGACAGGCCGATACTGGCAAAGGCGGCGTTGCACGATTTTGCGAAAGCCTTGGAAAAGTCCTCGCTGCCGTGGACCGTGCCGTGGTAACAGTTGATTCTCTCCTCCCCGTGTGTGAGCCTGCCGTTACACTGATATCTAAACTGACTATACGAGTCAATGTTTTCTCTGATATATTCCAGCGCCGTCACAATCTTAAAGGTGGAGCCTGGCGGATATAAGCCCTGCGTCACCCGGTTTAGCAAGACACTGCTCTCCTTGTCGGCAATCAGTCCGTCCCAGATCACATCAATTTCGTTGGGATCGAAGTCCGGCTTTGAAACCATGGCAAGAATCCGCCCCGTGGACGGCTCCGACACGATCACCGCCCCGCTGTAGATACCGAGGGAATCATAGGCGATCTGCTGTAAATCCACATCCAGCGTCGTGATCACGCTGTCCCCCGGATACTTTTCCCCGGCCACGTCGTTTGCAACCTTTTCGGAGAGTCTGGCGTTGGAATTGATCAGGTAATAATTTGCCTGCGCTTCTATGCCGAACTTTCCGTTTGTGGCATAACCCACCGCGTGGGAGAACATGTTGGCGTAAGGATACACCCGTACTTCCTCTCCCTCCGTATCCGTCGCCGTCTCCGCCAAAATCTGACCGCCCGCCGCATAAATCGTTCCCCGGCTGTTCTGGGCAACCAAAATCTCCTGCCTCGTGTTGTAGCTGTTATTCATCAATGTCTGTCTGTGGGTAACCGCATAATGGCAAGTATATCCCATCATCACAAAAAACAGGCCCACAAAGAACCAGGTAACCGTCATAATCTGCCGGTTACGCTTCTTCCTCGTCTTCCCTGTCCTGCGGTTCTTCTCCCGCTCTCTGCCCGCTCTTCTTTCTGTTCTTTCGTTTTCTGTTTTTGGCACGTCTGTCTCCTTCGTCCCGTCTGATAATATAAAGTCCCTCTATCACAAAGAATATGACTAATGTAGTCAACACCGAACTGCCGCCATAACTGATAAAGGGCAGCGTCACACCCGTCATGGGGATAAATTTGGTTCCGCCTCCCACGGTCAGAAACACCTGAAAAATATAAGTCACGCCCAGTCCAAAGGCGATCAGCCTGTAAAAACGATCCTGAAGCTTCAAGGAAATATTCATGCACATAATAAAACTGCTGATGCAGATCAGAATCATACACATGGAAAAGAGAATGCCCAGCTCCTCCGCCACCGCCGAGAAGACAAAATCCGCCTCCACCAGCGGAATCGCGGTGGGATTTCCCCGGAAAAGCCCCAGACCGAACCACCCGCCGCTGCTGATGCCAAACAAGGACTGGGTAATCTGGAATCCCGCGTCGTCAATACAGCTAAAGGGGTCCCGCCACGCCTGCACGCGCACCTGCACATGGGAAAACATCCGGTAGGCGACGACCGCCGCGCCTGCGCCGCCAGCCGCCCCCAGAAACAGATAAATCCATCTGCCCGTAGCGATAAACGCCATAAGCACATATACCACAAAGAAAATCAGTGCGCTTCCCAGATCCTTGGACGCCACCAGAATCAGCACGTGTGCCCCCGCCAGCACGGCTGTCACCGCCACCCGCAGAAAATCCCATGTTTCACTGAATGCGCTTGCCACGAAAAATACGAATACAATCTTCACAAACTCCGAGGGCTGGAAGGTGATTCCCGCCACAGAGTAGGAAATTTTCGAGCCGTAAGTGACCGATCCGAGAATCAGCACCACACCGAGAGCCGCAATGCCCACGCCCGCGTAAACCCACGTCAGACTCTTCAAAAACTTCAGATTGCGGATAAAGAAAGGCACCGCCATACCGATGATGATGGACGCCGTCACAATAAAAAACTGCTTGATTGCCCGCTCATAGGACAGCCTCGTGAGAATCACAAAGCCGATGCTTAAAAGCATACACATATTATTGATAATGAGAAGATTTCCCTTCGGGTAGATCATGCGAAACAGCATGACCGTGGAAAACAGTAATATCTGCTGCAGCACATAAAAAAGCAGATACTCGATCTTCCCGGTCTCAAAGCAGATCACAAGAAAACACGAAAAATGCACCAGAAACATCCAAATGTTCTGGCGGAAATACCCTGCTTTTCGCCTCTCCTCCTCCTGAAACCGAAACACCAAAAAGCATTCCAGCGTATAGCAGGCGATAAACAGCGTGATAAAATATTTAGAAAGCTCTGTGATATACAGCTCCATCATAACCACCTATATTTGATCAAACACGAAGAACGCCGATTTACAAGCATTCTCCCCGTGATACTTCGCACTTTATGCACTATTCGACACCCCTCTTACAATGTCCGGCCGTGTAGTCCGGAAAGGGCACATTCCCCTCTAAAACCGCTGCGCACTGTGCCCCGTCCTCCAAGGTAAAGTCATAGCGCAGCGCATCCGCGCCAATCCTTTCCCGCTCCTTTTTCGCCCCTTGCAGAGAATACGGCACACAATTATAAATGATATTATAACAGTGTTCACAGTTTATCTCCACCGGAAATGTATTGCCCCGACGGTCTTTTAACAAAAGCTGCCCCTTTTTTTCCTCTCCCGCGCCGCATATTCCCGCGGTTTTTTGCAGGCAGTTTGCCGTAATCATCATGGGAATCCGGCTGTACACAATCAGACTGGCGCCCACGCCGCGTTCCCCGGCCGCGCAGACAAGATGCGCTGCCTCCCCCGCATTCAATTCATAGGGAAGTGTGATCTCCTTTGAAAAATCCCTGAAAAATGCCAGCGCATCCGCATTAAAGCAGTAGAGTCCCGCATCCGGTATCCATTGATAAGCAGGCGAACCGTTCTCCCGCTTTCCACAAATCTTCCTCGCCCATGCCAGTCCTTCCAGACTGCGGACTAAGAAGCCTTTCACAAAAGGTTCGGCCTGTTTTAACGCCTCCCCAAGCCGCCGCAGGTAAGCGCTATCCCGCTCCCGCAGAATATAGGGAAGCGCCAGATAAAAGGACGGCGCCTCCTCGTCATCCGGCCGTTTTTTTGATGCGCCCGCCTGTCGCATGATCTCCTCGCAGGACGAAAGGAAAAGATCGCTCTCCACATAAATACGCCTGCATCCGCCCCATGAGAGGACTGCCTGCATCTGTTCACCGGTGCTGACCGTCACATCGACAGCCTGCTTTTTTGCTGTCTTGTCATCATCGGGCCGTTTTTTGCCTCGCTTCTCTTCCACAGTCCATGTAAGTGCATCGCACTTGTTAGACTGACTTGGTCGGTCGACTATTTTCCCCTCATCAGACACTTTCTCAAGGCCGGAAACTGCCCGCTGATCGGCCGTTCCCCGGCTCTGTGCCACCGCCCCCTCGAAGGCCTCCACCGCCGCCCGGCGCAGTTCATTTAACGCCCTGACAGGGACAAAGCAAGCGCCCTCCATGGAAATCTCACAGTCTGCCACCGCAAGCAGGCTGTCCCCCGTCTTGCGGAGCCGTTTTTCGACCTCCTCCACAGACAAAGGCGCACGCTGTGCGGGCTGGACGATTTCTCCGGTGACTTCGGCCACCGGACGCCCCAAGCCTGTCTCCGCTTCTTGGTTCGTCACAGCATACGCTGTCTTGCGGCTTCCCTTTTTCCCATCATGGAGGATCTGTTTTCCCGCCGGACCGCCTGCTGACCCGATTCGCAGCCGCAGCGGTTCCCCGGCCTTTACCCGCGCCTGCAGCCACACCCGCATTTTCTCCGGCTCTCTGATATATCTATCCCGTATTTCCGAAAGCAGCGTATCGTCACAGCCCTCGTAACCGGGCTTTTCAAGCGTAATCATTTCCTTTCCGTTGTGCCGCTCGTAATAGCCTGTCTGCACCTCGCTGCGAATATAGAGCCTGCGGAGCCTGTCCATATCTTCCGGCTCCACCTTGTAACCCTCCGCTCCCTCCGCATAATAGAGATCTATATATTTGCGGTAAACCGCCGTGACGCCCGCCGCATACTCCGGCCGCTTCATCCGCCCTTCGATCTTAAACGAGTCGATCCCCGCCTCTAAAAGCGACGGCAGATACGCCAGTGTACACATATCTTTCAGACTTAAGGGATATCCGCTCCCGGAAAGCCGCCTTTTTCCCTGATAAATCTCATAAGGCAGCCTGCATGGCTGGGCGCACCTTCCCCGGTTTCCGCTTCTGCCTCCCAAAATGCTGCTGAATAGACACTGCCCCGAATAGCAGTAGCACATGGCGCCGTGAATAAAGCACTCAACCTCCACACCCGCCTCTTCTTTTATTTTCCGCACTTCCTTTAGCGAAAGCTCTCTGGCCGGAACGATGCGGACCGCCCCCTGTTCTCTTAAAAGCGCGGCGCCCTGTGCCCCGGTCACCGCCATCTGGGTGCTCACATGCAGGGGCAGCCTTGGAAAATGTTCTCTGATATAACAAAAAACCCCGAAATCCTGCACGATTACGCCGTCCAGTCCCGCCTCGTAAAAGGGGCGCAGATATTCGTAAAGGGACGCCATCTCCCGCTCCTTTAAAAGCGTATTCACCGTCAGATATATCTTTTTTCCATAAAAATGGGCGACGCGAAGCGCACGGACAATCTCCTCTGTGGTGAAATTATCCGCATATGCCCGGGCGCCAAACTGCTGTCCTCCCAGATATACCGCATCCGCCCCGGCGTTTACCGCGCCCAGAAACGCCTCATAGCTCCCCGCCGGCGCAAGCAGCTCCACATGCTCTCCCATATTGTCTCTCCACTTCCTCTGTCGCTCTGCATTCTCCTTGCCTGGTTTCCCCCGCTGCAATTTCCTACAGAGTAAAAAGAGCAGACCCTTGGATCTGCTCCATACTTCGTATGCGCTTGTTTACTATTTCCCTTTGCGTTCCTTAAGCTCCGTCTCCATGCGCACGATCTGCTTGGCATTCTCGTTCGCCTCTTTCTGAAGACTCTTAACACTTTTCTCGGTATTTTCCAGTTTCATCTGCGCCGCGATCAGGTCATGCTTGAGCGCGTACACCTCGTCCTCCTTGCTCTTCAAATGCTCTTCCAGAATACTGATCTGCTTCTTTGCCTTAAAATAGTCATCCGCGATGTTGAGCTGCAGCAGCACATTCTGCGTATCCATCGGCTGCCGCCTGAAACTGTCAATCTTGTTATACTCGGCTATTTTATTGTTTATGTAAGACGCCACCTTCTGCAGGTACTCCTCACTCTCATAACCGCTCAGCGTGAAAACCTTGCCGGCGATAATCACTTCTGTATCTGTTTTCGTTGACATAGGAGCGCCCCCTCTTCGCTGTACCCATACCCACACTATCATCCCCATTATAGCCGCCTTAGAGCGGAATTTCAAGTCCGAAATGTCTGTAGGCAAGATCGGTGACCGTTCTTCCCCTCGGCGTGCGGTTCAAAAAACCGTTCTGAATCAGGTACGGCTCATACACATCCTCTATCGTTCCTGCGTCCTCCCCGATGGCCGCCGCCAGCGTATCCAGTCCCACCGGGCCGCCCTTAAACTTCTCCATCATGGTCATGAGAATGTTTCTGTCCACATGGTCAAGCCCCATTTTATCCACATCCATCAGGTCAAGCGCCACCTTCGCCACCTCCTCCGTGATGGCGCCGTCATACTTTACCTGTGCGAAATCCCGCACCCGCTTTAGAATACGGTTTGCAAGACGCGGCGTCCCGCGGCTCCTTCTGGCTAACTCCACAGCCCCCTTCTCATCGATCTCCACGCCAAGTTTTTTCGCCGACTGCCTGATGATCACGGTAAGCTCCTTCACCGTGTAGAACTCCAGCCTGTGAATCATGCCGAAACGGTCTCTGAGCGGCGCGGTGAGAAGTCCCGCTCTGGTAGTCGCCCCTACCAGCGTAAAATGGGGAAGATCCAGACGGATGGAACGGGCCGTCGGGCCTTTGCCGATCATAATATCAATGGCATAATCCTCCATGGCCGGATACAGAACCTCCTCTACCTGACGGTTCAGCCTGTGGATCTCGTCCACAAAGAGCAAATCCCCCTCCTGCAGATTGTTGAGAATCGCTGCCATCTCCCCCGGTTTCTCAATCGCCGGACCGCTGGTGACCTTCATGTGCACGCCCATCTCATTGGCGATTATACCCGCGAGGGTCGTCTTACCAAGCCCGGGAGGCCCGTAAAACAGCACATGATCCAGCGCATCCCCTCTCTGTTTCGCCGCCTCAATGTAAACCTTTAGATTGTCCTTCACCTTTTCTTGACCTATATAGTCAACAAGACTCTGCGGGCGCAGGGAACCTTCTATTTTTATATCTTCCTCTATCAGATTTGTCTCAATCGTTCTGCCTGACATAATTACCTCCGTGTCAAACAGGCTCCCGGCCTGTTTTTCCGTCTTTTATCTACGCTCCCAATCATAGCATTTTCCCTCCCGCTTCGCAAGCCGCTCCCTGATTGCGCACCGGGATGCCTCTCTTTCATTTTCTATATCAAGTGACCGCACGCTCGTTTTTTCGCTCTTGCCAAGCATTCCGATTCATTATAAGATAATATCGTGGACAGATTCGTAGGGAAACTGTCCGCCAATCTAAAAACATCGTGTATAAATGGGGTGACTTATTTGCAGGCAAAAATAATTTTACGCGGGAAACTGATGGAAAAACTGCGCGAGGCGCTGGTTGCCGTACTGCCAATCATTGTCATTGTGCTCTTTTTGTGCTTTTCCATGGCTCCGATCTCTCCCAGCATTCTCCTCTGCTTTCTGATCGGCGCAGTCCTGTTGATTCTCGGTATGATGTTCTTTACCCTCGGCGCGGAGCTTGCCATGTCTCCCATGGGCGAGAAGGTGGGCACCTGCATGACCAAAAGCAAAAAGCTGAGCGTCATCGTTTCCCTCTCTTTCCTTTTGGGCTTTATCATCACCGTATCTGAGCCGGATCTGCAAGTGCTTGCCGGACAGGTGCCTTCCATTCCAAACGGCATTTTAATCGGCGCAGTGGCGGGAGGCGTTGCGCTCTTTCTGGTCATTGCCCTGCTTCGTATGCTGTTTCGCATCCCCCTGCCGCCCCTTTTAAACTTTTTCTATATCCTTGTCTTTGTGCTGGCCCTTTTTGTGCCGGACGATTTTTTAAGTGTGGCCTTTGATTCCGGCGGCGTGACCACAGGCCCCATGACGGTGCCCTTCATTATGGCGCTCGGCGTAGGTGTCGCTGCGATCCGTAACGACCGCCACGCCGCGGACGACAGTTTCGGTCTGGTGGCGCTGTGCTCCATCGGCCCCATCGTGTCCGTCCTGATCCTCGGCATGATCTATCACCCCGGGGAGAGCAGTTATGTGCCGCCTGTCATTCCCTCCGTAGACACCTCCGTGGAACTTTGGTCGCTGTTCCAGCGGGGATTCCCTACTTACATAGCGGAGATCGCAGTCTCCCTCTTTCCTATTGTACTCTTTTTCGGACTGTTTCAGCTTGCGGTACTAAAACTTTCCAGACGGACCCTCTCCAAAATGCTGATCGGTCTGGCCTACACATACATCGGCCTGGTTTTGTTTATGACAGGCGTAAACGTTGGCTTTATGCCGGCCGGAAACTATCTGGGGCAGATATTAGGCTCCTCCTCCAATCCATGGCTTCTCATTCCCATCGCCATGGTTATGGGTTTCTTTATCGTAAAAGCCGAGCCTGCTGTCTATGTATTAAACAAACAGGTGGAAGAGATCACCGACGGCGCCATTTCCGCTTCCTCCATGGGAACCTGTCTCTCCGTGGGTGTCGCCATATCCCTTGGCATTGCCATGCTCCGCGTACTGACCGGCATCTCCGTCATGTGGTTTCTGATCCCGGGTTATGCCTTTGCCCTTGGCATTTCCTTCTTCGTACCGAAAATCTATACCGCCATCGCCTTTGACTCCGGCGGCGTAGCTTCCGGTCCCATGACCGCCGCTTTTCTGCTTCCCCTTGCACAGGGTGCGTGTGGGGCTGTCGGCGGCAGCATCGTTACGGACGCCTTCGGCATCGTGGCTATGGTGGCCATGACGCCGCTTATCACCATACAGCTTCTCGGTCTCCTCTCCCAGCGCCAGAAAGCGACAGGAAGGAAGAAGCGCCGTCTCGCAGGACAATTTGCGGAACTGGTTCCGGCAGCCATGTCCGAGGCAGAAGATGTGATTATCGAACTCTAAGCATGCAGTAAACTTCTATAAACGGAGGTTCTCCTAATGAGCGAACTATATATGATGACAGCCATCATCACAAGAGACCGCACGAAAGAATTTGCGGCATTTTACGACAGATACCATGTCCCGGTCAATTTCATCACGCTTGGAAACGGCACCGCCACCAATGAGCTGATGGACTATTTCGGTCTTGACGGCACGGAAAAGGCCGTAATTTTCTCTATCGTCACCCGAAATACCTGGAAAAAGTTAAAAATCGGCTTAGAGCGGGAAATGCGAATCGACATTCCCGGCACGGGCATCGCGTTCATCATGCCGCTTGCAAGCATCGGCGGCCTCAGACAGCTCCGTTTCCTGACGGGGGAAGAAACCTTTGAAAATGGGGAGGAAACAGTTTTGAAGGATACCAAATACGAACTTTTAGTCATCATCGCCAATCAGGGTTACACCGAAATGATTATGGATGCCGCCAGAAAAATGCAGGCCGGCGGCGGCACGGTGATCCACGCCAAGGGCACCGGCATGGAGAGCGCGGACAAATTCCTGGGCGTGACTCTTGCCTCCGAGAAAGAAATCATTTTCATCGTCGTAAAAAAAGAGCAGAAAAACGCCATCATGCGCGCTGTCATGGAGGACGCGGGATTAAACTCCAAGGCGAAATCCGTGGTTTTCTCCCTTCCTGTAACGGAAACCGCAGGCATGCGCCTTTTGGAGCAATATGCGGCGGAGGACGAGGCGGAAAAGGCTGATTCTGCGCAGAGCTGATGCAGCCTGTCCGCTCTCCTCATACACCCCTGCCCCTTATGACAGGCTGCGCCTGCCTGTCAGCCTGCGCTATCTCCTCTCTTCTAAACTGTAAGTGATACAGCCGGTAGTATTTTCCGTGCAGTTCCAAAAGTTCCTGATGGGTGCCCTGCTCTCTGATCGTGCCGTGGGATAGTACAATGATCCTGTCCGCGTTCTGAATCGTTGAGAGTCTGTGCGCCACCATCAGCATCGTCCCGATATTCTGCATTTTTTCCAGTGAATTTTGAATTAATATCTCTGTTTCGGTATCGATATTCGCCGTCGCCTCGTCCAGAATCATCACCGACGGTCTGTGCACGATGATTCTTGCAAAGGATAAAAGCTGTCTCTGTCCGGCGGAAAAATTGTTTCCTCTCTCCCGCACTTCCTCATCCAACCCCTTTTCCAGCTTATCAATGAAATGATCCGCATTCACATAGCGGCACGCCTCCCTGATCTTATCGTCGGAAATATGTTCGGCCCGCAGTGCGATATTGCTGCGGATCGTACCCGAAAAAAGAAACACATCCTGCAACATCTGCCCGAAATGCCTGCGCAGGGAAGAAATCCTGATCTTGCGTATATCGATCCCGTCTATGAGAATCTCGCCTTTCTGGAACTCATAGTTTCTGCAAAGGAGCGACAGAATCGTTGTCTTGCCCGATCCTGTGGAACCCACAAAGGCCACCGTCTCCTTCGGCATCACATGGAAAGAAACGCCTTTTAACACCCACTCCCCCTCCACATAGGAAAACCACACGTCTCGAAACTCAATCTCGCCTCTCACCGTCTCAAGCGCCACCGCATCCGGCGCATCCTGAATATGCGGCTCCAGATCCATAATCGTAAAAACTTTTTCCGCGGAGGCAAGCGCCGACTGCAGCCAGTTAAACTGCTCCGCCAAATTCTGGATCGGGTTATAGAACTTTGAAATATACATGTAAAAGGACACCAGCATACCGCTCGTGATCACCTGTCCCATGAAAACCTGATTTTCCAGATACCCTCTGCCGCTCAGATACAAAAGACAGAGAATGGAACTGACATAGAGCATATAAACCAACGGCCGGAAAATGCCAAACACCAAGATCTGCTCCTGCTTCGCCCGTCCAAGCGCGTTGCTCTTTTCCCTGAAATCCTGCATCTTTGCCTCCTCTCTGTTAAAAATCTGAGTGATCTTGATGCCGGAAAGATTCTCGGACAGGTAAGTGTTGATATCCGTGGTGCAGTCCTTCACCTTGCGATATGCCCGTCTGGAAAATTTGCGGAAAATCACCGTAAACAGCACAATAAAAGGCACAAAGCAAAGAATCATCAGCGTCAGCTCATAGCTTAACACAAGCATTGCCGCAAACACGCCCACAATCACAAATATATTTTTCACGAAATTGACCAATAGATTGGTGAACATCATGGAAATCGCATTGGTGTCGTTGGTCAGACGGGTTACGAGCTTCCCCACAGGTATCTCGTTTAGCTGCTCATGGGAAAGGCTCTCGATCTTCACAAACAGGTCTTCTCTCATAACGGAAATAATTCTCTGCCCCGTCTTTTGCAAAAGCACCGCCTGTATGTACGCACACACCATGGAAACGAGCAGAATGCTCACATAGACCGTCACCGCCCGGTAAATCTGCGGCATCCGGAACTCTCCCGCGACCAGCTCCTCAATCTGCCCGATAATAAAGGGAGAAACCACGTCATAAGCAATGGTACACAGTATGACTACGCCCGCCAAAAGAAACTGCGGCAGATACGGTCTGGCATACTTCAGAAGACGCCTCATGATCTCACGGTCGCCAATCTGCCTTTCAAATCCCATCGCCTGCTTTTTATCTTTCACCGTCAGATAGGCGGTCACAAGGATGAGGGAGAACAGACCTACAATCGCTCCCACCACGATCAACGGATAATACTCATACATCTGCCTCACCCCCTTCTTCCTCCTCCATGCGCTGCAGATCGACCATCCGCCGATAGTCCGCACAGCTCTCATAAAGACTTTCATGGCTGCCCACCGCGCGGACACACCCCTCGTCTATGAAGATGATTTTATCCATATGCTCCACGGTGGAGATTCTGTGCGCAATCAATATCGTCGTCCTGCCTTCTCTGCTTTCCAGAAGGTTTTTTAAAATAATTTTTTCGGTTTTGATATCCACCGCCGAAACCGAATCGTCCAGAATCAGAACGGCAGCCTCCTTGATCAGCGCCCGGGCAATAGAAATCCTCTGCTTCTGTCCCCCGGAAACCGTCACGCCCCGCTCGCCAAGCACCGTCCGGTATCCCGCTGTAAAATCACAAATGTCGTCATGCACGTCAGACAGCTTCGCCGCCCGCTCCACAAGCGCATCTTCCGCCTCGTCCACCGCGAAGGAAATATTGTTTTCAATGGTGTCGGAAAAGAGAAAATTGTCCTGCGGCACATAAGAACACCCCTCCCGCACAGAGCGGATGGAAACCGTGTTCACGTCATGCCCGTCGATAAAGAGCGTCCCGTCCGGCACATTGTAGGCGCGCAGAATCAGATCCACCAGAATGGTCTTTCCGGCTCCGGTCCGGCCCACCACGCCCACGCTCTCCCCCGCGTGGATGGTAAAGGAGACGTCCTTTAGCGCATCCGTCTCCCCGTCGGGATAGCGGAAGGAAAGATGCCGGAACTCGATCTCCCCCTTCATATCCGTAATCTCTGCCACATCCGCCCTGTCCTTTACCGTGATCTCCGCGTCTAAAAGCTCGCTGATACGATTTAAAGACGCCTTCCCTCTGGAAGTCTTCTCAATCAGCATGGACACCGCCATAACAGGCCAGATGATCGAATTAAAGTAAACGATATATTCCACAAGCTGCCCCGCGTCAAACCTTCCGCAGTAAACCAGATAGCCGCCGTAGCCGAGAATCACACAGATCACCGACTCCACAAGCAGGATCGTCAGAATATCAAGCAGCATGGAAATCCGGGTGTAAGCCACGTTGATCTCCTCATTTTCCCGGTTCAGTTTCTCAAACTCCTTCAGTTCGAGAAGTTCTTTCACAAAAGCCTTGATCACCGCGATACCAGAAAAGTTTTCCTGTGAAAAATCGGACAGTCTGGAAAATGCTTCCTGCCTAACCTCCCATCTCGCCTTCATCGCCTTAAACAAAACCGTCCCGATCAGAAACAGCAGTATCATCGGAATCATGGAAAAGCCTGTCAGTTTCCTGTCCATGTTCCACATTTTAAAGAAGGCGAACAGCCCCAAAAACAGGGCGTCGGCAAACATAAGCACACCGTCACCGAAGCACTCCTGTATGGTGTCCAGATCGTTAGTGAACAGGCTCATCAGGTTTCCCACTTTATTCCTCTGAAAGTAATCCTGCGACAGATTTTTACAGTGGTCAAACATACGGTTTCTCAGATCGGTCTCCACCTTGATCGCCGCCCCGTAAAAACAGACGCGCCAGAGAAAGCGCCCGACAACCATGACCAGAATGACCACGATGGCGCGCAGACACACCTCCTGCAGCAGCACATCCATGGTAAAAGGCACCGCTTCCCCGCCCACTTCCACAAGACCGCCGTTCATGCCGTTTACCACGATACGGTAGAGTTCTGGCAGAATCAATTGAAAATAGTCGACTAAAATAAGCGCTGCGATGCCCACAAGCAAACGCGGTGCGTGCTTGCTATAGTATCGGTTAATGTGTTTTCCGAAAATCACTGTGTATTCCTCCGTGTAGTGCCGCTCAGCCGCGCCATTCGCAAAACCGCGCTTTCAGCGCTCTCCGCTGCTTCGCAGCTCTTTTTTGCTCATAAGATGGCGCTCCCTCAGAGCATCATCCGTCTGTCAACCTTGTGCAAGCACAGTTTGCCCGACAGATAATGCTCTGGCTGAGCTGTTAGAACATATGTTTCAGCGCAAGTTTCAGGATCGTCTCCGATGTGGTGTCCTCCGTAATCTCCACCTTCTTCACCGCGGCCGTGGCATCGGAGGCGGAATAGCCGAGCGCCACTAACGCCTCTATCGCCTCCCGCCTCATCAGATTGTCGCTGCCCTGTGGGCCTGACGCGGCGGCATTTGCCGCGCCTTCCGGCTCTCCCAGCCCCCTAAGGGTATCTTCCAGAGAAATCTTATCCCGCAGTTCCAGAATCACCCGCTCCGCCGTCTTCGCGCCGATCCCCGGCGCCTTGGCGATCGCCTTCGCATCCCCCGCCATAACGGCAAACCGCAGATCATCCGCGCCCATCACCGAGAGGATCGCAAGCCCGCCCTTGGGGCCGATCCCGCTTACCGCAATCAGCTTCTTAAAAATCTCCAGATCGTCCCTTGTCAGAAAACCGAAAAGCGCAAACGTATCCTCCCTGACAAGCGTGTAAGTATATATTTTCACCTCGTTGCCAACGCCCTGCAAAAGCGACGCTGTGGCGGTGGAAACCTTGATGTTATAGCCGATTCCTCCCGCCTCCACAACGACCGCGTCCTCCGCGACCTCCGCAAGCGTTCCTTTTATGTATGCGTACATAGTATTCTATTCTCCTTCCCGTTCAAGCCGCCGCAGATACGGCATAAGCGTCATTCCCGCAATCCCGAGAACCGCCCCCGTCACCGTGCCCGCCACAATCAAAAAGGGCGCATACCAGGCGACGGCAAAGGTTTCCACCACCGCCATCGCCACCAAAAGCTGCCCCACATTGTGAAACACGCCGCCAAGCACACTCACACCCACCATGGAAAACCACTTCGTCCTCCTGCCAAGAAACATGGCAAGAAAGCTGAGCGCCGCCCCCGCAAGGGCATACAGAATGGCATAGAGATTACTGAACAGAAAGCCGGACAAAACAATCCGCATACCATTCACCAAAAGCGCCTCCCGCTCTCCCCTGGTCACTATGTTCACAGGCGGCGCCCACGACATCTTCTCCTCTTCCACCGTCCCGGCTGTATCCCCATGACCGACAGACGTGCTGCCTGTTTTCGGCTTTTCATATAATAAAAGCAGCACGATCAGATTGGGCAGCCCCAGTTTAATTCCCGGTATACCGAAGGAAAAGGGAATCAAGAGTTCCACATAGGATAAAATCAGCACAAACGCCAGCAAAAGACCCAATTCAGCCGTCCTTCTCATAGCCGCGCCTCCTCTCATTCCGTGCCGTTTCCTCTGCCTTCTCTGCCCTTGCCATCCCATCCGCAGACGCCTCATCCGCACCTGCCACAATTTCCACCGCAAGTTTATGGGGCAGACAGATAATGCTCTCCCCGCCGTCTGCAATGGGTATGTGATGCACGCAGATCTGATCCCGGCAGTCGGCGGCTTCCATCCACACTTGCGTCCCGGAAACAGCCAGCAGATTAAAGCGCCTTCCTTCGGGAACCATGGACGTCAAGTCAAAATCCGCCTCATACCACTCGCAGGAGACGCCCTCCTCCTGGTAGAGAATCAGGCAATAGCGAACTGCCCAGTCGTCCGCCTTAGCCGTATGCCGAAGCCGGATCTGTGACAGCGGCACATTCACAACCGTCTGCCCGTCGCATGATATCCGCAAAGCCTGCCCGTCCTTCCTGTTCACGGCAAAGCAGACAAATATTCCCAATGAAAGAAACAGGAAAAATGCCATGAGACATATGTCCGTTCCGCAAAGCCGCCCGCCTTCTCTTCTGTTATTTTCCTTTATGATTTCAGACATACTGATATCTTACCACAACCGAACATATGTTTCAAGTCCTTCCTTTGCGCAAAAAGCCAAGAGGTGTCCCGCTATCATAATCATTTTTTCACAGGCACCAATTCACCCCATCCACATAAGATAAACCATAACTAACTTTTGGAGGGCACTAACATGAGTGATCTTACAGCAACACACTGCGGATGCAGCACCCCCGCACAGGCTAACAACGGATGCGGTTCCTGGATTTGGATTCTGATCCTGTTATCCTGCTGCGGTAACGGCGATGGCTGCGGCTGTGGCGGCGGCTTTTTCGGCGGCAACAGTCTCTTTGGCGGCAACGACAATAACTGCTGTTCTTGGATCTGGATTCTGATCCTGTTATCCTGCTGCTGCAACAACTAAGCGGCGCAATTAACTATCCTCACGCGTGACAGCCCGCCTCACGGGGCGGGCTGCCCGCGCCAGTCACGTCTTTTACACACATCCGGGAAATAGGCTCCGGTCATCCATGTCAGAGTCGGAGCCTATTTTTCTCTTATGTGTCATATACTGTAGAGAGAAAAGGCATCAGAAAGGCATAGCTTATGGCAGAAAAAAATGAAAATGCTTCAAATGTTATGGCATTCGATGCCTTATATACAAACAACCAGATCCAGAAGCTCAAGGTTCTTCTCCCCTACATAGAGCCTTCCATGCAAAAACATCTGGCTGTCTACATCAAATATATGGAATTGCAATATACGATGACCCTCACAAAAAAGCACACTGCCGCGCTTTGCGGATGCGGGCTTTCCCAGCCGGAAAAGCCCGATCTGAAAAAGCTCTGTCAGGAATTGTGTCTCTACTCCACCCCGGAGGAAATCCGGCAGTTGGAACAGATACAGAATATCTTACAGACCATGGAAACCGTACAGGAAATGACCCAGACCATGAGCGCCATGCAGGAAATCTTCCCCGATATGAGTATGGATTCCCTGTTTGAAAATCCATTGTCAGGAGGCGCCTTCGCCGATTCCGAAAGCGGAGGAGGCGCCCCCGACGGATTTGCCGCTTCCGGTTCTCCCATGCTTTCCATGTTGATGAATATGCTCACGCCGGAGCAAAAAGAAATGTACGAAATGTTTCAACAGCAATCGTTATCGAACGATACTGACTAAGCCAATGGAGGTAACCCATGAACAATGAATGGATGAATGACCAGTCGCTTGCCGGAATCGACAGAGCAAAACTGGAATTTCTGCAGGCGCTCGTCTTTGAGAGCCGAAGTCTGAAAAAGGAACAAATGCTGCCTTTCCTGATGGCAGTCGCCAAGAGAGGACAGGCGGATCATATTACTTTTACAAATGAAGAAATCGAGACAATCGTCGCCGTCATCAAGAAGGAATCCTCGCCGGAGGAGGCCGCAACCATAGATAAAATGATGCGAATGCACAAAAAGAAAGGGTGATGCGCCAAGCACCACCCTCCGATTTACTGCCTCTCTCTGCGTCTGTGCGCAAATCCCATTTATCGCAGCGGCTCCTATTTCTGTACGATATTCACCAGTCTGCCGGGCACGTAAATTTCCTTCACAATCGTACCCGTCAGCTTATCTGCGATCATCTCCTTCGCTTTCGCGATCACTTCATCCTTGGGGTCGTCCTTGCCGATATGCAAAGTCGCCCGGTTTTTGCCGTTGATCTGCACCATGATCTCCACCGTGGACTCCACCGTCTTGGCCTCCTCATATTCCGGCCACGCAGTCTCATAAACCCTGCCTTCAAAGCCGACCGCCTGCCACAGCTCCTCCGTGATATGGGGCGCAACGGGATTAAGCAGCGCAAGCAGCGTCTTGAACTCGCCCTTTGTCACCGCGTTCTTCTTATAAAATTCATTCACCAGCGTCATCATCGCCGCAATCGCCGTATTGTATTTCAAATTTTCGAAATCGCTGCTGACCTTCTTAATGGTCTGGTGCATCTTGATTTCCATGTCTTTGGAGTAATCCGTGCCGTCTGTCAAAATGTCCTGCAGTTTCCACACTCTCTCTAAAAATCTGCGGCAGCCTTTGACGCCGTCCTCGCTCCAGCCCGCGCTCAGCTCAAACGCGCCGATGAACATTTCATAAGTGCGCAGAGTGTCCGCGCCGTAATCCGCCACGATATCGTCAGGATTCACCACATTGCCGAGTGACTTGGACATCTTCACCACCGGATGCTCCGCCATCTCGCCGTACTTTTCCTTAAGCGCCGCTCTCGCTGCCTTCTCGCTGCCGTGTTCCTTTAAAAGCGCCTCCTGCTCTGCCGCGGGCAGATTGGAGAAACAGTGCGGATTCAAGCCCAGAATCATGCCGTGGGACGTTCTCTTCGCATAAGGCTCCGGACATGGCACCACTTTCTGGTCATAGAGGAATTTGTGCCAGAACCGGGAATATAACAAGTGCAGCGTGGTGTGCTCCATACCGCCGTTGTACCAATCCACAGGCATCCAGTAATCAAGCGCTTCCTTGCTCGCCAGCGCGTTCTCATTCTTCGGATCGGTATAGCGCAGGAAATACCACGACGATCCCGCCCACTGAGGCATCGTGTCCGTCTCCCGCTTCGCCGGGCCGCCGCAGCAGGGACAGGTTGTGTTGACCCAATCGGTCATAGCCGCCAGCGGCGATTCCCCGTTATCTGTCGGCATATAGCTCTCCACATCGGGCAGTTCCAAAGGAAGCTCGCTCTCGTCAAGCGGCACAAAACCGCATTTTTCACACTGTACAATCGGGATCGGCTCACCCCAGTAACGCTGTCTGGAGAATACCCAGTCACGCAGTTTAAAATTCGTCTTGGCACAGCCTACGCCCTTCTCTTCCAGAAAAGCGATCATCTTTTCTTTGGCGTCAGCCACACTTAAACCGTTTAAGAAGTCAGAGTTCACAAGCGTGCCTTCCGCCACGTCCGTGTAAACTTCCTCCTGCACGTCCTTTCCGCCAGCCACCACCTCGACGATCGGCAGTCCAAATTTCTTCGCGAACGCCCAGTCTCTCTCATCATGTGCCGGCACCGCCATAATCGCGCCCGTACCGTAACTCATCAGCACATAATCGGAAATATAAATCGGGATCTCCTTACCGTTTACCGGATTTACCGCAGACATGCCGTCTATGCGCACACCGGTCTTCTCTTTCGCCAGCTCCGCGCGCTCGAAATCGGACTTTCTCGCCGCCTGCTCTCTGTATGCGCAGATATCGTCCCAGTTTTTCAGCTCGTCTTTATATTTATCGATGACCGGATGCTCCGGAGACACCACCATGTAGGTCGCGCCAAACAGCGTATCGCAGCGGGTCGTGTAAACGCGCAGCTTATCTTCCTTATCCTTGATGGAAAAGTCCACTTCGGCGCCCATGGACTTGCCAATCCAGTTCTTTTGGGAAACCTTGACACGCTCCACATAATCCACCGTGTCGAGTCCCTCGATCAGCTTATCCGCGTACTCCGTAATCTTCAACATCCACTGGCTTTTTACCTTGCGCACTACCTCCGCGCCGCATCGCTCGCAGACGCCGTTCACCACTTCTTCGTTGGCAAGCCCCACCTTACAGGAGGTACACCAGTTGATCGGCATCTCGGACTTGTAGGCAAGCCCCGCCTTAAAGAGCTTTAAAAAAATCCACTGTGTCCACTTATAATAATTGGGATCTGTGGTATTGACCTCTCTCTCCCAGTCAAACGAATACCCGAGAGAATGGAGCTGGCTCTTGAAACGCGCCACGTTGTTCTGTGTCACGATCTTCGGGTGAATGTGGTTCTTGATCGCGTAGTTTTCCGTGGGAAGACCGAACGCGTCCCACCCCATGGGATAAAGCACGTTGTAACCCTGCATCCTTCTCTTTCTCGCCACAATGTCAAGCGCCGTGTAGGGACGCGGATGTCCCACATGAAGCCCCTGCCCCGAGGGGTAGGGAAACTCCACCAGCGCGTAGTATTTCGGCTTTGAGTAATCCTCCGAGGTCTGGAACGCCTTCTCCTCATCCCAGATCTTCTGCCATTTTGTCTCCACTTCTCTGTGATTGTACACTTCTGCCATGTTACCGCCCAATCCTTTCTTGCCGTGTACGGCTTTTTTATCACATTCTGCAGCGAAAAACGCCCTGTCCGCCACAGTTGTTGGAATTTCATTCATACTCTACATATTTTATTATACCTGTAGAATTTGTCAAGCCCCGATAGCATCGGAAGAGGCTGAGGAACCGGCAAAGCCGCCGGATGTAAAGCGCGACGCCGTATTTCATCCCATGCCGGGCGGTCTTTTGAAACGCCCGGTATGCTCTGCCGTGCAGATCGGAAACCTCCTTAAGTAAACCTCAGGTAAATTAGCACAGAGAGGTAAATGCTGTCAGTGCAAAAATATTGATTTATCCGTACTAAAAGAGTATAATAAGAAGGCACTGTATACAATTATACATATTGTTGTATAAAGATAAGGAGGATGGCATCCCATGAAAACGAAAGTGAGAAAACTCAGCATCCGCTGGAAAGTATTGATTCCGGCTACTATTCTGATTATTGTCATGTGCGCAGTCATAGGATTCAATTCTTACAGCCGCATCAAAACCGGCATGATCCAGCTTGGCGTGGAGGAGGCACAGATGGCGGCTTCCATTGCCCGATTTGCGGTAGACGGCGATACTCTTTCCCATGTCGGAGCAGGTTTTGAAAGCACGCAGGAATATCAGGACAGCCTGACGGCACTAAGGCAGATTCAAAGTCTCTGCGGCATTGCATATCTATACACGCTGCATACAGACGACAATACCCGGCTCTACTATGGGATCGACACGGACGACAGCGCAGGGCAGCAACTCCCCGGAAACACGTTTGACGGAGCATACGCCGAATTTTCAGATGTATTTGCCGGGCAGGAATATGTGCAGGACTACATAGACAAAACTGAGGACGGCATTTTGATCTCCGCTTATCTCCCGATCAAAGACAGCTCCGGCAAGGTGGCCGCCGTGCTCGGATGCGATTATGACGCGTCCTATGTTCTGGAACGGATTGAAAGCGCACGCAGCAGCATTTTTCAAATTTCCGCCATCTGCCTCATCCTGACTCTTACGGTCTTGAATATCATCGTGAACCGTATTATGCGAAGTCTCCATAAAGTGAACCGCAAAATCTATGATCTGGTGAACAATGAAGGTGACCTGACACAAAAACTGGATATCTCTTCCGGCGACGAGCTGGAGCTGATCGCCGGAGATGTCAATACGCTGCTCGAATATATACGTGGAATCATGTTGCATATCTCGGCCAATTCCACAGAGCTTGGCACATCCACCGGAACGATCGCGGAAAGTCTGGTCAGCGCAAGAGACAATATTTCAGATATCTCCGCTACTATGGAGGAAATGAGCGCCGCCATGGAGGAAACCAGCGCTTCCCTGTATCAGGTCGATGAATCCGTTTCGAATATCACAAACAGCATCGGGAGCATTGCCGCGAAGGCTTCATCCGAACGGGAATCCGCCGCCAAAATCATGGAAAAAGTACAGTCCATTTACGAGTCGGCGGAAACGGACAAAATCGCCGCCGCAAGGCAGGCTTCGGAAATGTCGGAAAATATGACGCAGCGCATTGAGCGTTCCAGAGCCGTGGAACAGATCGACACGCTGACAAACGAAATCATAAATATTACCGACCAGACGAGTCTTCTTGCACTGAACGCAAGCATTGAAGCGGCAAGGGCCGGCGCTGCCGGGAAGGGCTTTGCCGTCGTAGCCAGCGAGATCGGCTCACTCGCGGACAACTCCGCCCGCGCTGCCGAGGGCATACAGCGGGTCAGCCAGGAAGTAATCCGCGCGGTCAACGAACTGGCCGGTGAATCGGAGCGCATGATCCGCTTTATGAATGAAACCGCCATGGCCGGGTACGAGAGACTGCTTGACAACACGACCAATTATAAAAACGATGTGGGCCGCCTGAGCGAGATTATGAACGATTTCGCAGACGTAAGCATGCGCCTGAGCAACGACATTGACAGCATCAAGGAAGCCGTGGGCGCCGTCAATACGGCTGCCGCAGAGAGCGCAAAAGGCATTGTCGATGTCACGGAAATGGCATCCGGTATGACTGTGAGTATGGAGAGCATCAAGGACGAGGCCGAAAGCAACAGGGACATTGCCGGGCAGCTTGAAACGGAAGTCAGAAGATTTAAATTATAATATCAGTTCTCGTCAGCCGGGTCTGTAGAAAACGGCAGATGCATACAATACAGCCATGTTCAGGCATGTAAAAGGAAACGACAGGAGGATATTTTGATGCGTAACAAAAACAGATGGCTTGCGGCAATGCTTTCCATCGCGATCGCCTTTGGCGACTGCAGCGGCATGACGGCGCTTGCCACGGAGGGTTCCCCAAACACGGAGAACACCGTCTCAGAAAACAGTACGGTTTCGGATGAAACGCCGGAAATCGCAGACGAGGAAAATGAGGATAACGATGCTCTCCCTTCCTCCCCTTCTGAAAGCGCTTCTTCGGAAGAAACAAGCGCCCTGCCGGACACAGATGCCGCCGTAGAAACAGACATGACAGACGAAACGGCCAAAACAGACAGGGAAATAGAACTGCCCGCCTTGCATATCGGACAGATTGTCGAAGGCGAAACCCTGCCTGCCTCGAATGACGATACTTTTTCCTATGACCTCCCATTCTCTTTTGGGACAGAGGAAAATCTGATTCTGTTTGTGAATTACGATATAGAAAACGTGCCCGAAGATACAGAGTCAGGCGCGTTAGAGTGGTGCATTCTCCGAGGTGAAAAAGACCTGACCCCCGGAAGTGCAAGCCTGCTTGACGAGGAGGATGACTGGGAAGGCTTTGAGGAGGTGTCCGCTTCTCCTTTCTTTCGCATGGAAGAAATTGCAGACACACAGAGCGAATATTACCGTATGATCACGCTTGTTCCCGAAGAAGGCTCCTCTGTCGGCGATGACGGCGAAACCTGCGAAACGGAAGATGCGTCTGAAAACTATGATTACTATATCCGGGCTGCCTATTATACGGAGGCTGAGGCTGAAACCAGCGGGAATTTTTACGCTGCCGCCACCGTACCGTTCGTGCCCGGAAAGGACACAGCCGCAGACAGGGAGACGGACGAAATCACGGAGGGAGCTACGGATACGGCAGAAAATCCTGAGGACACCGCACAGGAGGAATCTTCCGTATCGGAAAACAGCGCCGATACCGTTGAAAATGCGTTTCCCGGGGAGGAACCTGTGGAAGGCGATGACATGACTGCGGAAAAAACCGAAGCCGAAGAAGTATCGGAAAGCACGGTTTCAGAAAATACCGTAGCGGACGAGACTTCCGAAGCCCTTTCGGACGAGATTTCCCAAACCTTTTCCTCTGTTTCCGAAAACAGCAGCGCCGGAGACATTTCCACACTGGCAGAGGAGCAACAGCCGCCTCTGGAAGAAAAAACAGAATACACGTTTACGCTGTACAAAGGCGCAGGAACAGGCGATGTGGATCTCATCAAAGAAAATACAAGAATCACGCTGGCTTCTGGCGACACACAGCATATTACCGCAAAGACCATGCCGGAAACGGTACAGGCGAACCTCTCGTGGGAAAGCAGCGATGAGACCGTCGCCACCGTCACCGCGAACGAAAACGGCACCGCCACAATCACGGCTTTTGCTGAAGGCTTTGCCGGAATCACCGTATCCTGCCAAGGTAATACAGCTTCCTTTTTCGTAGATGTTGTCTTCGACAAGTATCATCCGGATAATGATAAGCTCCTCGATCTGTCCGGCTATATCCGGGTAGCGGGATTTGAAAAAGAAAGTGACGATCTGGTCTATAACGGACAAAAAATCACGCAAAACCTTCGTGTATACCATAAAAATACGCTTTTGAAGGAAAAAACGGATTATACCCTGAGCTACAAAAATAACGTCAACGCCGCCGCGTGGAACAGCGCCAAAGCGCCCAGCGTGACCATCAACCTCAAAGGCCAGTATCAGGGAAGAGTGACCTTATACTATACGATTAAGCCTTTGGATATCAATTATATAGATATTTATTCTGTTCCCGATGAAAGCGGCAATGCCGTCCAAAAAACACCGGGCTATGAACAGACTGTCAATTACGCCAAAGTGCTGAATATCCCCGCTCCTGTTCTGACCTTCGGTAAGAAAAAGCTGGCGGTAAAAAAGGATTTTGTCTGCGACTATCAGACACCGGGAGAAAATTTTTCGAGATTACCGGATGACTATAAAAACGGAGAAAACTACGAAACGGGAAAAGTTTACTCTTACACCGTAAATGGAACCGGCAATTTTAGCGGCTCCTTTCTCATGCGTCTTGTTGTGGTAAAAGACAAAAAGCAAAATTTCAGCTCCGCTTCCGTGAAATTTGACCAAAACCAGTACGAATATCATGGCGTTCCTCTTGCAAAATCGGATGTTCGTATCACAGAAGTCAAAATAGGCGGACAGATTGTGGAACCGGCGCATTATGATTATGAAGTACACGCGTCAGGAATCGAGGGCGCTTACGTAATGCTCTCTCCCACCGAGGCCGGAAGAGACGCCGACTACCGCGGCTGCAAAAAAGTCACGCTAAAGCTGGTGGGCGACAGACAGATAAAAGATGCTGTTGCCAGCGAAACCTGGAAAGAAACCCTTCCTTTCTCCCAGAAAACAGTGGATAAAAACGGCGGCATTTTCCAGAGCGGCACCTCTTTGCTGTCCTTTGGCGAAGGCAGCGAAAAGACAGCGCTTACGGAAGGAACCGACTACACCGTAAAATATGGCAATGCAAAAAAAGCCGGAAGGGTGACGGCCACTTTTACGGGCAAAGGCAGATACAAAGGCACGCTCCGGCTGACTTATACCATTGCGCCGAACACGGATATTCGAATTGTCATGGGAAAAAATGTGACAAATAACAACGGCACTTATGAAGTGCCCTATCAAAAAGGCGGCGCTGTACCCGAGCTTATTTTAAAGGATCAGGATTATACCGTCCTGAAAGTCAAAACCGATTACACCATAAAGTACAAAGACAACAAAACGCCGGGCGAACCCATGACCTGTGAAATCACGGGAAAGGGCAGCTATAAAGGGTATGAAAGAACGGTAACGCTTATGGTGACAAAAGCCGACATCGGTAAATGCACCTTATCCGCTTCCGACAAGCCCTATAATGATAGGCCAAACAAATGGCAGTCATCTGTCACGGTCACGGACGTGAACGGCAAAAAACTGACCGCCGGAAAAGACTATGACAAAACCCTCACCTATAGCCATAACGAGGAGCAGTCCCCGCAGAAAGGCACTGAAGTTACCGTAACCGTAACAGGTCTGGGCTTCTATGAAGGCACCTGTTCCGGCACATATCGGATCTTTGATAAAAATATCAGTACCTTAAAAGTTGTCATCGATCCGCAGGAATATACAGGGGAAGCAATTACCCTGACTCCGGTCACGGACATTCATCTGTATGCCAACAGCACCGACGCAAAGAATAAGCAAAATGAGATAACAGAGGAATGTTATAAAATCCAAGAATATAAAAATAATACCAAGGCCGGAACCGCCAAAGTGACCCTGCGCGGTCTCGGAGAATACGGCGGCACAAAGACATATTCCTTTAAGATTCAAAAGAAGAAATACCAGATTAACCGTGTGAAGGAAATCAAGCTGGATAAAACCACTCACAAGATTTCTATCACGTCAAGGGAATCCGAGCGGATGCTTACCGCTACCATTACGCCAGAATCACCGGATCAGATTTTGGCAAATCCAACTGTGATCTGGAGCAGCTCTAACAGCAATATTGCCACGGTTGAGCCGGTAAGAGCCGATGCGGAAGACGCTTTACAACATCCCCTTGTTTCCACCGTCGTTATTCATGTAAAAAAGGCGGGAAGCGTAACCATAACGGCAACCGCACAGGATGGAAATAAGAAAGCAAGCTGTAAGGTGACAATCAGCATTCCGGTTCTCAAGCAGGCCGGCAAAACCATTGAAGGAAAGGCCGGGGATACTTATCAGCTTACTTTTGCCGGATATGAAGATCAGGCGATGGATACCGAAAACATTACATTTGAAAGTGACAGACCAAGTATCGTATCCGTAGATACAAAAGGCCTTCTCACTATGAACAAAATGGGCGCCGCCACCATTAAGGTGTATGTGGGAAGCCGTGAGAACATCCAGAAATGTTATGTGATCGTAGACGGAGACGTTACCGATCCGGAAGACGACTCCAGAGCCCTCATATATCGTCAGGAGGAAGGCTGCACCGACGATACGCCGTATATCAATCGTATGCTGCGCAGTTGGGAGTCGAATCCTGCCAAATATGATTATATGTATATCCCGGAAGGGGTTTATCATATCGATGCAGTCAAAGATTTTGGCGGTATTGTACTGACAGACAATCAGACTTTAATTATGTCACCAAACGCAAAACTTGTTGCCATTAAAAACAGCGCTAAAAACTCTCAGGTCATTAACGTTTTCGGACGCAGCAATATTACCATCTCCGGCGGTCAGATAGTCGGCGAGCGCGATTCGCATAGTGGCAGCAGCGGCGAATGGGGCCATGGAATCGCCATATTCGGCGGTACAAATATCTTTATCAAAGACATAGAAATATCCAAGTGCTTCGGTGACGGTATTTATCTGGGCCTGTACAATGGCTGGGATGACAAAGGGAATAAAAAAGAATATCTCAGCAACGGTATCACCATTAGAAATTGCAACATCCATGACAACAGGCGGAACAATCTCTCCATTACCGATGCGAGCAATGTCACGGTTAAGAACTGCAAATTTAGCAATGCGCGTGGAACAGACCCGCAATACGGCATCGACATTGAGCCAAACAGCGGAAAGACCTGCCGGAATGTAACCATATCCGATTCCACGTTTCGAGGGAACGCCGGCGGAACCATTCAAATTCTCGGGCAGCTAAACGGCCATGTGAAAGGCGTTACGATAAAGAACTGCACCGGCGACAAAGCTCCCGTCATATGGCAGGGATTCGGCGGCAGTGTGAGCGGCGTAACACAGACGGGCAACAAATGGAACTAATCCGTATGCTGACAGGAGCAGGCCAATCGGTCTGCTCCTCCTCTTTGTCTGCGACACAAGAAAAAACGGATATCCCTTCTAAAAACCACAGGGATATCCGCTTTTTATATTTCCTTATCTGTTATGCGTCCGCATTCGCCTCCGCGACTGCCTTCGCTCTCGCTGCCACTTCCTTCTCCTGTACATCGCTGGGCGCCTGCTCGTATCTCGCGAACTCATATTTGTAAGTACCGCGGCCGCCGGTCATGGAACGAAGGTCGGTGCAATAACCGCTTAAGCATGCCACCGGGATATCCGCTTCCACCACGGTCTTGCCGTCCCCTGCGGGATTCATGCCGAGCACTCTTCCTCTTCTCTTATTCAGATCGCCCATCACATCACCCGTATAGGAATCGGGTACGGTCACCTGCAGGTTTGCAATCGGCTCAAGGAGCACCGGCCCTGCCTCCATAAAGCCTTTCTTGAACGCCTGAATGGTCGCCATCTTAAATGCCATTTCGGAGGAATCCACCGGATGATAGGAACCGTCGTAGAGAACCGCTTTCACGCCCACCACGGGGTAAGCCGCCAGAGGTCCCGCCGTAACGGAATCCTGTAATCCCTTCTCCACTGCCGGGAAGTAATTCTTCGGCACAGCGCCGCCGACCACTTCCTGCGCAAACACGAAAGGCGTCTCCAGATCGCCGGATGCCTCGAAGCGCATCTTCACGTGCCCGTACTGACCATGACCGCCGGACTGCTTCTTGTACTTGTGTTCTACATCCGATTTCTTTCGGATCGTCTCCTTGTACGCGATCTTCGGCTCCGTGAGCTCGATCTCTACCTTATATTCATTGAGCAGACGGCTGACAACCACATCCAAATGCAGATCGCCCATTCCGTAAAGCAAGGACTGTTTGTTCTCCGCATCGTTGACCACCTGAAGCGTCTGGTCCTCATGACGCATCTTCTGAAGCGCCTGAGAAACCTTATCCACATCTCCCTTATTCTTTGCCTTGTACCGTTTGTATGTATAAGGCGTGGAGATCTCTGTCTTGCCGTAGCGGATGGTTCTCGCCTTGGTGGAGAGCGTATTGCCTGTCCTTGCCGCTGTCAGTTTCGCGATAGCGCCGATATCGCCCGCATGAAGCTCTTTGATTTCGATGGGCTTACTTCCCTGCATGACGTAGAGCTTGCTGATCTTCTCCTCCACTTCCTTCTCGTCATTGTAGATCATATCGTCACTCTTAAACACGCCGGAACATACCTTGATCAGCGAATACTTACCGATGAAAGGATCTACGATCGTCTTAAAGATATAAGCCGACTTCGCCTTGGAGAAATCGAAGTTCGCCTGGAAAATTTCGTTGGTCTTTAAGTCAATGCCCGCAAATTCTCTGTTCTCCGGGCTGGGCATATACTTCACGATATCGTCAAGCAGTGTGAATATGCCCTGACAGAGCACGTTGGAACCCATGGACATGGGAACGATGCTGCCGTCCATAACGTTTGAGCGAAGCGCCGCACGGATCTCCGCCTCCGAAAAGGTATCCCCGTTGAAATACCGCTCCATAAAGTCTTCGCTGGTCTCCGCCACCGCCTCCATCAGCGTGTCGCGGCAAAGCTGCAGGTTCGCCTTGCTGTACTCGGGCATCTCGCACTCCACGACTTCCTTGCCCTCCCAGCGGTACGCCTGCTCGGTAATCACGTTGATATAGCCCACGAATTTCTCATTCTCACGGATCGGCAGATGGAAAGGCGCGATCTTCTTCCCGTACTTCTCCGTCATATCCTCCACAACCTGTCTGAAGGATGCATTGTCGATATCCATATCGGTCACGAAAACAAATCTGGGCAGCTTATATTTATCGCAGATTTCCCACGCTTTCTCCGTGCCGACCTCGACACCCGCCTTGCCGGATACCACGATGATCGCCGCGTCCGCCGCGCTCACCGCCTCCTCCACTTCGCCCACGAAATCAAAAAAGCCAGGGGAGTCGAGCACATTGATCTTCGTACCCTCCCACTCGATCGGAACAACAGACGTGGCGATGGAAATATGGCGTTTCTGCTCCTCCTTACCGAAATCACTTACTGTGTTTCCGTCGTCTATCTTACCCATTCTGGATGTGATACCGGAAAGGTAAGCCATCGCTTCCACCAGACTGGTCTTGCCGCATCCCCCATGTCCCAGCAAAACCACATTACGAATCTTATCCGTTGTGTAAACATTCATGTCGTGTAACCCTCCAATTCTGTTGTTCTATTTTACAACCAAAACCATATAAAATCATGGCAATACAGTCGTCATACACTGACTGTCCCCTCTGTATCGTCATGTCCCGCGCATGGCATCAAGTTGTAAATACATTTTACTAAATTTTCAGAACAATTTCAACAACTAATTATACATTCTGCACAGATTCCTATTTTTTCTCCCCTTTTCCTTATACACATTTCCTTCCTGATACAGCCTGCCTTGCTTTTCCGCCTGCCAGATGATATATTTATTACGGTTATACGAAAAGAATTTAAGAAGGAAAGGTAAGCACGCCTATGAACACTCTCACCTGTGGCTTTATCGGACTCGGGCTGATCGGCGGCTCCATCGCCAAGGCGATCCGGCACCATCTGCCAGGCGCCCGCCTGATTGCCTATGACATTCATACAAAATCCCTGAACCTCGCTGTTAAAGAACAGGTTATCAATCAGATCTGCCCTGCCATTGACGACTCTTTCGGAAGCTGTGATTATATTTTCTTATGCGCACCGGTCTCCCACAATATGGAAAACCTGCTTGCCCTGAAACCCTTTCTCTCGCCCGATACCATACTGACGGACGTGGGTAGTGTCAAGACCGGCATACACAGACAGATTGAAAAGCTGCATCTGCAAAAGCAGTTTGTCGGCGGACATCCGATGGCCGGTTCCGAGCGTTTCGGCTATCCGAATGCCAAGGTTTCCTTATTGGAGAACGCCTACTATATTCTGACGCCCTCCGCGGAAGTTCCCGCAGAAAAAGTGGACGCTTACCGGACGCTGGTGGAAACCATCGGCGCGATTCCTCTGACTTTGTCATACGAGGAGCACGACTATGTGACTGCGGCGATCTCCCATCTGCCCCACGTCATCGCCGCCTCTCTCGTTAACGTAGTCAAAAGCTGTGACTCTGAGGACGGTGTTATGAAAATGGTCGCCGCCGGAGGATTTAAGGATATCACAAGAATCGCCTCCTCCTCCCCGGAAATGTGGCAGCAGATCTGTCTGACCAATGCAGACAACATCGCAAAGCTGCTGCGGATATACATACAATATCTGGAACGCATTGCGGACGATATAGACGATCATAAAAAGGAAACGCTCTATCACTTTTTTGATACGGCGAGAACTTACCGGGAGTCCTTTATCAGCACACCAAGCGGTCCCATCAAGGCGGAATATGGATTGACCGTAGACATTGCGGATAAGCCCGGCGCCATTGCGGCTATCGCCTCTCTCCTTGCCATGCACGACGTGAGCATCAAAAATATCGGCATCAACCACAACAGGGAGCTTGCGGAGGGCGCGCTGCGCATCGAATTTTACAGCCAGGACATGCTTTCCCGGGCAATGGAGATTATGACAGAGCACGGATATAAAAAATCGTCGCCAGGCAGCGAACATTAAGAGAATGCCAAAGATGGAGGAAAATATGACATATCATAAAGCGAATACACTGAGAGGGGAAGTGACAATCCCCGGAGACAAATCTATCTCTCACCGTGCGGTGATGTTCGGCTCCCTTGCCGAAGGCACCACGGAAATCACCAACTTTCTGCAGGGGGCGGACTGCCTCTCCACCATAGACGCCTTTCGAAAAATGGGCATTGAGATTGAGAATACCGCCGGAAAAATTCTGGTTCACGGTAAAGGGCTTCACGGCCTCAAAGCGCCCGCTTCCGTGCTCGATATGGGAAACAGCGGCACCACCACCAGACTGATCAGCGGCATTTTGGCAGGACAGCCCTTCGAGAGCACTCTCACCGGCGACGCCTCCATTCAGAAGCGTCCCATGCGGCGGATCATGGAACCCCTTTCCATGATGGGTGCAAAGATCGTCAGCGTAAACGGCAACGACTGCGCACCGCTCCACATCACAGGCTCTTCCCTGCACGGCATCCACTACCACTCCAAGGTGGCCTCCGCACAGGTGAAGTCCGCCGTTTTGCTGGCAGGACTCTATGCGGACGGCGAAACCCTTGTGACAGAACCGACCTTAAGCCGCAACCACACGGAAATCATGTTGCGCTATTTCGGTGCGGATCTTCACGCGGAAGGAACGACTGCATGCATCGCTCCCGGACCACGTCTGGAAGGCCGGAAAATAGACGTGCCCGGCGACATCTCCTCCGCGGCCTATTTTATCGCCGCAGGACTGATTGTCCCCGGCTCTGAAATCCTGATCAAAAACGTGGGGATCAATCCTACCAGAGACGGCATTTTGAGAGTCGCCAGAGAAATGGGCGGGGATATCACGCTGTTAAATGAAAACCACGACGGGGAACCCACCGCCGACCTGTTAGTGAAACACAGCCTGCTTCACGGCGTCACCATTGAAGGGGATATCATTCCCACCCTGATCGACGAGCTTCCCGTCATCAACATTATGGCAGCATGCGCGGACGGCACTACCGTGATCCGGGACGCCGCCGAATTAAAGGTCAAGGAGTCCAACCGTATCGACGTGATGGTGCAGTATCTAAGCGCTATGGGCTGCGACATCACCGGAACGGACGACGGTATGATCATCCATGGGGGAAAGCCTTTGCGCGCAGCGAAAGTGAACTCCCATCTGGACCACCGCATCGCCATGAGCTTCGCCGTGGCTTCTCTTGTGGCCGAAGGCGAGACAGAAATAGAGGGCAGCGATGTGGTCACCATCAGCTACCCCGATTTTTATAAAGATCTGACACGCCTGTGTACACGGTAAGCAATATAACTAAGCTGTCAAAACCAAGCGGAAGAACGCGCACACCTCTGCCTGTTCTTCCGTTTTATTTCTGATATTTCAAAAAAGGATTCAGGAAAGTTTCACCAGCAGTCTGTTTAAAAAATAGGAAACTACCATGCAGAAAATGCCCGCCACACTTCCATACCAGTTGAGCGTCGCGTCGGACTGGTGGAAGTGCCTGCCCTCCACGAACTGCTTATAATACTCCGTGTAGTAGGCAAGCGCATAGCAGACCGCGCCCGCGCCGATCACACCGAGTATTCTGTAATATCTTCTGAAAACCACCATACTCACGAAAGTGGTCACAAACCCTACCACAAAAAACAGGCCAAGATGCGCCCCAAAACGTATCATACGCGCCGTAGCCGAAATCTGGTCCAGTGTGGGCTGCTCAAAGATGCGTCCGGCGACATGCTCCGCCATCCGCATCGTCACATCGACAGATGCCGCTCCGTTCTGGAAGGACACGACTATCACAAAATACAAAAGAAGTAAAAGCGCCGCAAAGGAAACGGCGATCACGCCCAATTCCAGAAAGATCTGATTTTTCTTATTTTTGTTCATGTTTTCTTTCTCTTTCTAGTCTTCCATCGTCTCGATTTTTTAAAAATCCAGACAGCCGTTCATCAGAAACGTTGTTTCCGGCAAACGGCTGTCTGATGGAATCCGTCACATCATTTACTTACGATTATAATATGCATGACCCGAAATTACAATCGATTTGTTTCGCACGCTGCAAGACCCCCGCAAGAGATAAGAAGATGGTGCCGGTCAGCTTAGCGGATTCGGAACGTCAAGCGGCGGGCTTAAGTACGACTCATCCGGACAGGGCATCATGGACAGACTGGATCTGTATTCATTCGGCCGCGAAGAATGCACACGAATGGCAAAGCGATAAGACTCCCCGCGTTCACCCACAAATTCCTGATTGATCCGGACGCCTGACCAATCATTGTCCAAAAGAAATTTTTTGTAAACCATGGTGTTCATAACATACTCCCCGTTTTCCTTATAGACATATACGTCAATCACGTCTTTGTCCTCATAATCATCCCAGTTGGTGAAAGCCCCAAAGTACCATCTGGACTCATCCGTCTCCTTCGCGATCCAGTGAAGCCCCTCCGGCACCGGAAGTTCCGGTGCATCTTCCCCTGTAAACGCAAATGCGTCCGACAATACATAGGGACTGTCCGCATAAGTAACGCCGTCCCCGGAGGCACGCACGGCAAAGTAATAAAATCCGTTGTCCCAAAATTCATCAGAATAACTCGTACAAAAATACGCATCCCCCTCAGAGCCGCTCGTTACACCGTCACGAGTCCATGACACGTTTCCCCGCATTATCCCTTCCCGATCCCATGCATCCTTTTCCAGATCGGGAGGCGTCGCTGTGTCGCGTCTGTACAGCCTCCAATCATACCTTTGTTCATCACCGACCCCGGACTCAAACACACAGCCCCAATACCCTGTGCCTGTCTCCCCGTCCCAATGGGCATCGGCAGGCGCAGGCAGCACGATTAAACCAGTCTCATTCTCATCCCCCGGCTCCTTCGTCTGCATACGATTCGAAAGCACATTTCCCACAACAACTGCGGCAATAACCGCCGCTGCCACAAGGAAACTACCTGTCCGCCATAAGGAACCGCCAAGAAACGCTTTCTTTACTTGGTAAACAGACCGATATCTTTTATTCGGATCTAAGTTCATACATTTAGAAAGTACTCTTCTATAACGCGGTTTCCCGGCCCTGCCTCCCAAAAGCTGTTTCATGGTAACGCCGAAGGCATAAATATCCGCCCTCTCGTCCGTCTGGGAAAATCCGTACTGCTCCGGCGGCGCATATCCTCTTGTTCCAAGCCGTATCGTATCCTGCTCCGAATTTTCCTTCGGCATACGTGCCGCGTCAAAGTCAATCAGGCGAATATGTCCGTCCTTTGCAAGAAGGATATTGGAGGGTTTGATATCCCGGTGAATAATCCCATTTTCATGCAGAAAAATCAAAACATTACAAATTTCCTTTCCGATCATCCCACACTGTTTCTCAGACAATTCCACACTGCCTACCGTCTGTCCCTCGATATATTCCTCTACTACGATGGTACTGTCTTCCTCAAAGGAAACCTCGTATACCGACGGCAGATACGGATGGGAAAGCTCCTGTAATATCCGGTAAACCGGATGTCGTCCCTGCAGCGTTTTCCGGATAAAAAGCCTGTCATTGTCCTGTCCTTTCACGAGCTGTACCGTGCTTTTCTCACTCTGTTTCAGCACTTCTATCTCATCATATCCCATTTTCTCTTCTTTCACCTTCTCTTCTCGTACGTATTTGAAAAATATTATACCATATCTTATATGATGCAAACCATACATGCCTGTCATCTCTCACCCGTCGAAACCCTGTAAAATTCCGGCATACATTTCTTTAAGACCATACCCGCCACAACACAGCCGGTTATGACCACAACCGGAAGAAACAGATACTCGAGAAGCCAAAACAGCGGGGCTGCCGGAAACATCCGGAAACAGATCTTGCGCACCGAAGAAAGTGTCAGCTCGTGCAAAACATATATGATAAAAACCCACTCCGACAGCTTCACAAAAATCCTTCGCAGTTTTCTGCGGTCATAGATTTCTTTTGACAGCCGCAGCCAAAACATCATGCCGACAAACAGAAAAACATCATTGCTGACAGGATGATCCAAAAACAGGACTATCACCCCGCTCCCGAAATACAAGACCCCTATCTTAATCATGGAATATTTATCAAATACCGTGACAAAACCTTTCTTTTTGACGACGGCCGCCCCGATGAAAAACCATGCAAATGCGGTCTTACAGAAAAAAGAAAACGGCGAAACAATCAACCCAATTCCTATACACATCGCTGCCCCAGGACTCTTGTCCGCGGCCTTCCCGATCAGCGGAAAGAACAAAACCGCCACCATTAGATCCCGCATAAACCATAAGGGATAGCAGTGCGGATATTCCCGTCCTATGCCATATAATCCGAACCATTCATACACGGAACTCTGTAAAATCGGCGTATTGCTTCCCGAAAAGTAAGCGGCTGTAAAGGGCAAACTCTGCAGAATCAGGAACACTGCAATCCAAAAAGTATTCCAAATCAGATATGGTACGAACAATGTCCTTATCTTTTTCCGGATCACCTCTTTGTATGTACGATCAGCGCAGAAGAGCAAAACGGCCGACAACAGAAAAAAAATCGGCACACCGCACCTTGCCATCTTCTGTGACACACCGGTTTCCAAAAGCTCCAGCCATGCCGGAAGAATAGCCGCCTGACTACCGTCCGCAAAATTCACTTCCATTGTGTACGCGTGTAAAAACACCACCAAAATAATTGCGATGCATTTGGCGATTCTGATTCTGTCGCTCTCCTCTTTCGTCAGTTGTATCATTGGTATTTTCTCCCCATTTGGCCCATCAAAAAAAGATTCCGCTTATTATTATAAGCAGAACCCTTTTCGTTTTGGTCTACTGCAGGTAGACACTCCGCATATAATGAAGCCGCATGGGACATATCATGCGAATCATCCTCATTCTGATTCCAACAATTTTCGCGGTTGTCACCTTTTATGAAAACAGGTATAATAATTTCAGTCATCGCGCATATTCGCAGCGAGAAAAGTGAAAGGATACCAAAATAGCAATGATTGAAAAATCGACGGATGAATTGAGACATGAAATCAAAACGGCAACGGATATTGAAGACTATCTGAAAAAGAACAAAGAACATCTGTTACGTGGAAGCCTGTCCGAACATCTGCATCTGCTGCTCTCCCAAAAGAGCCTCAGACGTGCGGACGTAATCCGTGGCTCGTTGCTTGGCCGCGCATATGTTTATCGCATTTTTGCCGGTGAAAAAATTCCCTCCCGGGATAAGATGATCGCCCTTGCTTTCGGGCTTCGTCTATCCGAGGAGGAAACGATAAGACTGTTAAAATTTTCCGGCAGCCGGGAACTGTATGCCAGAGATGAACGGGACGCTCTGATTCTGTTCGCGCTGCAGCGGCATATGACCATCATGGATGCCAACGAACTGCTTCTCGACCATGGGCTTGCGATACTGAATACGACGAAGGATTAACGGATTCTTTTTTAATCCAACATCAAATCACAAGCATCGCATCCCCGAAGCTGAAAAAACGATACCGCTCCTCCACCGCCTCCCGGTACGCCGACAGCACATTCTCCCTGCCCGCAAGCGCAGACACAAGCATCACCAGCGTGGATTCCGGCAGATGGAAATTCGTGATCAGACAGTCCAGCACTTTAAAACGATAACCCGGATAAATAAATATCTCCGTGTCGCCGCATCCCGGCTGCACTCGCCCGTTCTCGTCCGCCGCACTCTCCACAGTCCGGCAGCTTGTTGTCCCCACACAGATTACCCGCCCGCCGTTTTCCTTCGTGCCGTTGATCAGATCCGTCGTCTCCTGCGTCACCTGATACCATTCAGAGTGCATATGATGCTCTAAGAGGTTGTCCGCTTTCACGGGGCGAAATGTGCCGAGTCCCACATGGAGGGTCACATATGCGGTTTTTACCCCCATTTCCTCTATCTGCGCAAGCAATTCTTCCGTAAAGTGCAGTCCCGCCGTCGGTGCGGCCGCAGAGCCTTCATATCTGGCATACACGGTCTGGTAACGGTTTTTGTCCTGCAATTTGTGGGTGATATAGGGGGGAAGCGGCATCTCTCCGAGCCGGTCAAGCACCTCCTCAAAAATCCCCTCATATGCGAAGCGGATCAGGCGGTTTCCCTCTTCCACCACATCCAAAACTTCCGCCTTGAGAATGCCGTCCCCGAAGGAAAGTCTGGTTCCCGGCCGCGCCTTTTTCCCGGGCTTCACAAGGGTTTCCCAGACATCGTTTTCCCGTCTCTTTAAGAGAAGCACCTCGATGGCCGCGCCGGTATCTTCCTTCGTCCCCAACAACCTCGCGGGTATAACTTTGGTGTCATTTAAGACCAGACAATCGCCTGGCCTTAAATAATTAATAATCTCTTTAAAATGATGGTGCTCTGCTTCCCCGGTTTCCCGGTTCAGCACAAGCAGTCTCGACGCTGAGCGGTCCTCCAGTGGGTCCTGTGCGATCAACTCCTGCGGCAGATCAAAATAAAAATCTGATTTCTTTAATTCTGTCATTCGTTTCCTCATTTACCTTTACCGACTGACTAAGTCAGTCTCCTATTTCGTGCCACGCCGTCTGTGCATCCTACAGGCTGGCATTCTCCAAAAACGCCACATACCCACGTTTCGTCTCATACACGTCCGCCTTGCTTGTAGCCTCCCAAGGCGCATGCATATTGAGCACGGCCACACCGCTGTCGATCACGTTCATGCCGTAGAGCGCAAGAATATAAGCGATCGTGCCGCCGCCGCCAAGGTCTACCTTACCAAGCTCCGCCGTCTGGAAGTTCACTTTCTCCTTCTCGAAAATCGCCCGGATATGGCCCAGATACTCCGCATTAGCGTCGTTGGAGCCGGATTTGCCGCCTCTGCCCGTAAACTTGTTAAATACCATACCGCCGCCAAGATAAGCCACGTTCTTTTTATCAAAGCTGGATGCGTAGGCAGGGTCATACGCGCTGCTCACATCGGAGGAAAGCATACAGGAACGGGCAAGGCATCTGCGCAGACCAAGCTCACTGTACTCACCGAGAAGGTTCATCACCTCCGCCACCGCATTTTCAAAGAATTTAGACTGCATACCGGTGGCGCCCACACTGCCAATCTCCTCCTTATCCACAAGGATGCAGCAAGCCGTGCGCTCTGTCTGTCCAATCTCCAGCATTGCCTTCAAAGAGGAGAATGCACATACACGGTCATCCTGCCCATAGGAAAGAATCATGCTGCGGTCAAACCCTGCTTCTCTCGCTTTTCCGGCAGGCACCACTTCCAGCTCCGCAGAAATGAAATCCTCCTCCTCAAAATCGTAATCCTTTTTGAGAATCTCGAGGATTCCCTTCTTCACAGCGTCTTTCGGTGCGCCGGACTCTGCGTCCTTATCCTCTTTATCCTTCTTATCAATGACAAGGGGCTTATTGCCGATGATGATGTCGAGCGCCTCGCCCTCAATCACCTTATCCGCTTTTTTCTCAAGCTGCTCATGCGCGAGGTGAATGAGCAGATCAGACACGAAGAACACCGGATCATCCTCGTTCTCCCCCACGTTAATTTCTACGGTGCTTCCGTCCTTCTTCACCACAACGCCGTGGATGGAAAGGGGAATGGTCACCCACTGGTACTTCTTCACACCGCCGTAATAATGGGTGTCCAGATAGGCAAAACCGCCGTCCTCATACATAGGATTCTGCTTCACGTCCAGACGGGGAGAGTCGATGTGCGCCCCAAGAATATTGATGCCGTCCTCCATCTTCTCCTTACCGATCTGAAACATCACAATAGATTTATTCATCCATACGGAATACACCTTATCGCCCGTTTTGAGCTTTTTGCCGTCCTTTACCAGCGCCTCTAACTCCTGATAGCCCGCCGCATCCAGCGTATTTACGATCTGGTCGATGCACTCCCGCTCGGTCTTTCCTTTGTCCAGAAAGTCCATGTATTCCTTTGCGAAAGCCTCTACTTCCTTAAGCTGTTTCTCATCATAAGTTTCCCATGTGTTTTTCTGCTCCATGGCTGTCACTCCTCTCTTTTTCGCTTTTTGAGTCAGCGCCAAACTGACCTGTGCCGCAATCTGTTCTTATTCTACCACATTACAGCACATTGTACTTCCAAAATCTGTCTTTTCTGTGACTATTTTCTCCGCCACTCTGTTCCCCGCCATTCGGTTCGCAAATACAAAAAGACATCCATCTGCAATGAAAATAAAGATTCCCATAAAAAGATACATTCGTTCATTCCTCCGAATGGCAACGTTTCTTTAGCTCCTCAGCTCTATCCCCATACCTTCCAAACCATTGAGTATTTTCTTCATGGCACCTGTCACATCCGCCTCCTCAAGGGTTCTGTCCTTTGCCCGGAAAGTGATGGAATAAGCCATGGACTTAAATCCTTCCTTGATCTGACTTCCCTCGTAGATATCAAAGAGCTGGTAATCTTCCAGAATCTTTCCGCCGCGCTGGGCAATGACAGCCTCAATCTGACCAGCCATCACGGTTTTCGGCACCACCATGCTGATATCCCTGAGAACTGCCGGATACTTCGCAATGCCCTCGTATTTGCGGTCAAAGGTCGCATGAGGCAGAATGGCCGGAATATCAAGCACCGCCACATAAGCTCTCGTCTTCATGTCATAATTGTCGCAGACCTCCGGATGCACCTCTCCCAGATAGCCAACCGGCGCATCCTCGTAATAAATATCCGCCTGTCTGCCCGGATGCAGATAATTTCTGCCAGCCTTCGGATCGTAAACCGCCTTTTTATGCATACCGATGCTCTCGAAGAACTCTTCCACAACACCCTTCATATCGAAGAAATCGCAGTCCCCGTACATGCCAAGGGTGAACTGCATCCGCTCCTCGGGAAGCTCCGTGAGAGGCAGGGCTTTGGGCAGATAAATGTTTCCAAGCTCATAGAGACGCACATCTTTGTTACGCCTGTTATAGTTCGTGGCAAGGCTGGTCAGCATCCCGTGCAGGGGAATCGTCCGCATGATCGAGAAATCTTCTCCCAGAGGATTCGCGATGGTGATCGCCTGTCTTGCCGGATCATCCGCGGGCAACAATAATTTATCAAATACCTTCGGGCTTTCAAAGGAGTAACACATCCCCTGTGAAAAACCGCAGTACTCCGCGATATCTCTTGCCTTCTGCTCAATGCGCAGCTTGAAGGGAAGTTTGCCCGTGGTGGCCTCGCCGTTTGGCAGCGTGGTCGGAATCTTGTCATAACCGTAAAACCTCGCCACTTCCTCCGCGATGTCACACTGGCGCAGAATATCCTGACGGAAAGTCGGCACCGTAAGCGTCCCCTTCGCCGCGTTATATTCCACTTCAATCATCTTGAAAATATTAAGCATTTCCTGTTCGGAGACATCCGTGCCGAGCAGGCTGTTGTAACGTTCTGGCTCAAAAGGCAGAACCACTTTTTCCTTCATTTCGCCGTGCACGTCCACTATACCGCCGACCACCTCGCCGCAGCCAAATTCCTCGATCAACTGACATGCTCTGTTAATCGCCGCCTCCGCATTGTAGGGATCAAGCCCTTTCTCAAACTTGCCGGACGCGTCCGTGCGCAGTCCGACACGCTTTGCGGACTTGCGGATGTTCGCACCGTTGAATGTGGCCGCCTCAAAGAGCACGGTCGTCACACTGTCTGTAATCATGGAATTTTCACCGCCCATGATTCCGGCGATGCCTACCTCTTTCTCCGCATCGCAGATCATCAGCACATCCGAATCCAGATTTCTGTCCTGTCCGTCCAGTGTACGGAAAACGTCGCCGTCCTTCGCCCTGCGGACGATAATCTTACGCCCCGCAATGGTATCCAGATCATAAGCGTGCATGGGCTGGCCGTACTCCTCCATCACATAGTTGGTGATATCCACCAGATTGTTGATGGGCCGGATGCCGCTTGCCGCAAGGCGTCTTTGCATCCACTTCGGAGAAGGCCCGATTTTGATATTCTTGCACACTCTCGCGCAGTATCTCGGGCAAAGCTCCGTGTCATGCACCTCCACGGATATATAATCTTCCGCCTTCTCGTCGTTCCCCTCCGCCGTCACTTCCGGCAGAACAAAAGGTTTTCTGAATGTAGCCGCCGCCTCTCTCGCAATACCGATCACACTGTAACAGTCTACACGGTTTGAGGTCACTTCATACTCGAACACCGTGTCCCTAAGTCCCAGTTCTTCCACCGCGTCCGCGCCAACCTGTACATCGTCCTCAAAAATATAGATGCCCATTTCCGGCGCCTCCGGGTAAAAATTCCTGTCGGAACCAAGCTCCTCGATGGAGCACATCATGCCGTTTGAGGGTACACCGCGCAGCTTTCCCGCCTTAATCGAGATACCGTCCTCCGGCAACGGCCCGCCGTCGTGCCCTCCGGCAACCTTGCCGCCGTCCAACACTACGGGAACCTTGTCACCCTCCTTCACGTTAGGCGCGCCGGTGACGATCTGAATTTCCTCGCCGCCGATATCCACCTGACAGACGATCAGCTTATCCGCGTCGGGATGCTTCTCAATCTTCTTGATCTGTCCCACCACGATCTTTTCCAGATTTTTGTCCAGTCTGGCGTAGCCCTCCACCTTCGTCCCGGAGAGGGTCATCGCGTCCATATACTCCTGATCCGTGCAGGTAAGTTCCGGCACATATGCTTTAATCCATGACAATGCTGTATTCATGCTGTAAACCTTTCCCTTTCTAAATCTGTAACGTATTTATACATTGCAACACTCTTTATTCAAACAAAACTTAATCATACGAATATCCCGGTTTTTTATATAGCAAATCCTGATCGGCAGCCATATCTTTATCCATTAAAACTGTTTTAGGAAGCGGATATCATTCTCATACAATAGTCTCATATCGTCGATCTCATATTTTAACAGCGCGATACGCTCAAGCCCCACGCCAAACGCAAATCCCGTGTACTGCTCCGGATCGATGCCGCTCATCTCCAGCACATGAGGATGTACCATGCCGCAGCCAAGAATCTCAATCCAGCCCTCTCCCTTACAGAACCGGCAGCCTGTACCGCCGCACTTAAAGCAGGTCACATCCATCTCCGCACTTGGCTCTGTGAACGGGAAATGGTGGGGTCTGAATTTCACCTTTGTATCCTCCCCGAACAGTTCCTTCGCGAACTCTGCCAGAGTCCCTTTTAAATCCGCAAAGGTGATGTGCTTATCAATCACCAGTCCCTCAATCTGATGGAAGGAAGGAGAATGGGTCGCATCCACCTCGTCGGAGCGGAACACCCTGCCCGGTGCAATCATGCGAATCGGAAGTTTTCCTTTCTCCATCTCGTGCACCTGTGTGGAGGAAGTCTGTGTGCGCAGCAGAATATCCCCCGTAATATAAAAGGTGTCCTGCTCATCCTTTGCCGGATGATCCGCCGGAATATTGAGCGCCTCAAAGTTATAATAATCCCTCTCCACATCGGGACCTTCCACCACCTCATAACCCATGCCGATAAAGATTCGCTCCACCTCTTCCAGCGCAATGGTATTCGGATGGCGGTGCCCCATCTTACTCTTTTGGGAGGGCAGGGTCACGTCGATGACCTCTGTCTTTAACTTCGCTTCCCTGACAGCCCGCTCCATCTTTTTGACGGAAGCCTCCAGCACCTTTTCAATCTCTTCTCTCGTCTCATTGACAAGCTGTCCAACCTTCGGCCGGTCCTCCGGCGCCACGTCCTTCATGCTTTTTAACACCGCCGTCAGCTCACCCTTTTTTCCGAGGTAATTGACTTTAATTTCATTGAGCTTTTCGAGGGCATCGCTGGCCTCGATCTGACGCAGGGCCTCCGCCCTGATCTGTTCCAATTTTTCTTTCATAATCCGTTCTCCTTTTTTATATTTCTTACTGTGAGATTACAACCGGCTCTGCCGCCTTCTAACGCTGTTGCCTTGCGAATAAGCAGACTCGTAATGCTTCGCATTCCGAGTTCGCGTTGCTCGCCATAAGTCGTCATCGCCAGGTCCACATGCAAGCATGCGGCCTGTCTCTGCCGCCTTCTGGCTCTGCTTATTCGCGCAAAAAAACGCCCCACATGTGCAACACATATGGGACGAATAGACTCCGCGGTACCACCCAGTTTCCCGCTCCCGGAATCTGCTTCAATCGCAGCTCCGCAAACGGACGCTTCCTTTGGCGTAACGTGCCTGTACGTTCTGCGCTACTTACGTTTATCCGTCTGCGGACAAACCGGTTCACCCAGACAGCTCCGGTGGGAAAATTCGGACAATTTCTGAACCGAAGGGAACTTACAGCCGATGATTCCCTCTCTCTTGCAGAAAACAGTAACCTACTGACACCTTCACAGCTTTTCTTCCTATAAAATCTACTTGCTATTTTAGTGTCTTTCCCGTGACTTGTCAAGCCAGCCGAACAAAAATTTATAAACCGGACCAAAATAGCGGTTGATATGCGCACCAATCATAAGAATATACATCAGCATATAGAACCACAACATCAGGATTACCACTGTGGTCAGGCTTCCATAGGTTCCAAATCCATTAAAATTATCCACATACACTGAAAAGGCATACGAAGCAGCTCCCCATAAAAC
>CARUOB010000014.1 GCA_949076555.1 uncultured Lachnospiraceae bacterium
GAATCAACCAGCACAGTTGGAAAGCGGGAGATTCCAAACAGGTTTCTCCTGCAGTGCAGGAAGAAAAATTATGAACTATGTATGACGCAGAAAAGTGGGATTTATGAAGATTTGTATCTTGACTTTATAGAATTTAGAAAAGATTATAATTTTAATGCCAAAAGATGACAGCACTGTCTATCGAAGTAAAATTGACAAACACCCTTATGTAGAGTATAATTTGTGTCGATACATAACTTGCAGACAGTTAGGTTACAATTGTGCATGACTGCTGTAGTTTTTCGCAGAATACCCAATTCTGCGAATTTTTTAGTTACTCCTACCCCTTCACCCCGCGAAGCGTTATCAGGCAATACCCTCCTCCTTCCTCTCCATTCCCAAAACGTATCTTGCCGCCATGCGCCAGAATAATTTTCTTCACGATCTCCAAGCCACGGATATTCTCCCCCGGCGAATCCTTCTTCCTGCTGCGCAGGCGATGCAGAATTTCTTCCGAATAACCCACGCCATTGTCTTCCAGACGGATCAGGCATTTCCCTTTTTCCTCCCACATGGCAATTCTGATCTCCACCGCTCCGCTCTTGCCGCTGTGTTTTATGCTGTTATTGATCAGATTGCGAAATACCCGTACAAAAAGCTGTCTGTCGGCCTTTATGCACAGCAATTCCGCATCCGGCTCAATCCGCATGTCAATTTCCAGTTCTCCCGGCACGGAATCATTCAGAAAAGCAACCGCAACACTCCTGATGATTTCCGCCGGTCGCACCTTTTCCTTCCGAAGTGCCTGCATGGAATATTCCAACTGTGAAGTCAGGTTCAAATCGGCAATCAGCTCTCTCATCACCACGCTTTGATGGCGGATCACCGCCGCCTGCTGCCTCGCCTCTTCCGTCAGTCCCCCGCTGTGTTCCAACGCGTCGGCATAGCCCATCACCACAGACAGAGGTGTACGGATGTCATGCGAAATACCGGCAATCCACTCAATCCGTGCCCGTTCTTTGGTCCTCGTAAAACGCTTCGTAAAAACAAACGCCAACGCCACAATCCATATAAAATTAATCATGAAAAACGCCAGAATTGTCCTTTTTGCAAAATCCATCCAAGGCATAGAAAATTCGACAGTATATTTCCACATGGTCTCCTTTTGCATGCCCACGATCATAATCCGGTCATCCCACACCCGCATCTGCACGGGATAGCCCTTCAGATACCATTTGCTCATACGGGCGATATCCGAATTGCTGTACTTATCCCCCAATTCTTCCGGTTTTCGGATGCTCCAGATCACCCGCCCGTTTTCATCCAGAAGCATCGCCCACTGCTGCTTTTGCTCGAACTCTTTCTCCATCTCTCCGTCGAGCGTATAGCCGCTCTGTGTAAGGGTCAATGCGTCCATAGTTCTTTCCCCGCCAATATACGATGAATCCGTGTTTACATAGACAACCGCCGCCGATATCAAAAACATAACATTCAATATGCACGTAAGGACAGCGATTCCAAAGACCGCCTGTACGCCATAGAGCAAAAACCGCGCTGCTTTTCTGTAATTATAATTGATCTGCTCTGTTTTATATTTTCTCATACCAGCCTGTACCCCAGCCCCCTCACCGTCAGCAGATATTTCGGATGAGAAGGATTTTCCTCTATTTTCTCGCGCAATCTGCGAATATGCACAACCAGCGTATTTTCGTATCCATAATTTTCCTCACGCCAGACGGCGTCACACAGGGCGTCAATACTCACAATCCGCCCTCTCTCCTGCGAAAGTTTTTGCAAGATGGCATATTCTTTTGCGGTCAGTGTCACTTCTCCGGCTTTTTCCGGTGTGCCGCCTTCCTCCTCTGTGCCGCGGTTCTCGTCTGCTGTTTCGTCCTGTAAATCTGCGCCGTCTGTTTTTCCCAGCCGGTCATCTGCCGCTCTGTTTTTGTTCCACCGCACGACCCCGCTGCCGAGATCTACCTGACATTTGCCAAGTGCAATGATCTCTGCCTCCTGCATGTTCTTTACTCTGTAGACCCGTTTCAGCACCGCCGTCACACGCAGAATCAGCTCTTCCGGCAGAAAAGGTTTCGTGATATAATCGTCCGCGCCAAGTCCCAGCCCTCGCAACCGGCTTGCATCCTCATCCCGCGCCGAGAGAAAGATCACGGGAACCTCCGACATTTTCCGCAGTTTTCTCAACAAGGAAAAGCCGTCGCCGTCAGGCAGCATGACGTCGAGAAGCACCAGATGCGGCTCTTTGAGCGCAAACAGCTCCTCGGCCTCAAGACAGTCTGCCGCCACAGTCACCTTATGGAATCCCGCCCGGTGAAGAAACCCGCTGACCATTTCCCGCAACGCCTTCTCATCATCTACCAGTAAGATTTTACAGTCATATAAGTTCATTTGCTTTCCCCAATCCAAAACGGCCGCTCATGCATAAAACATTACTTACGAAGCGCAATGCATCATTTCACAGTTTGATCTTTCATTTATAGTATATTGCTTTTACCTTTTTATGAAAAGATTCCTGTTCGTTTCTTAAGGTAAATGTAATGTCCCCTTCATTCCCCTGTAATCCCGCCCCCTTATCCTATTCGTAACAGGCAGTCAAGCCAAAAGACGCGATACGCTGTGCCGACAATGAACATTGTGTATTACAAAATGGCTCATTGCCGGTTAAGGCAAATCTATCTGCACGAAACTTTAAAAACATACAGAAAGGATGAAACACTATGCCCACACAAAATCTGGTAGAAACGCATAATCTCACAAAGCAGTACGACAAAATCCGCTGTGTCAAAGCCGTCGACATGCAAGTCCCTCCCGGCTCGATTTACGGTTTTTTAGGTCCCAACGGCGCGGGCAAATCCACCACTTTAAAAATGATTCTCGGACTCGCCAAACCTACAGAGGGCAGCATCACCCTCTTTGGCATGCCGGTCCATGAGAAAAAACGCATGAAGCTCCTTGCGCAGACAGGTTCTCTCATTGAATCGCCAAGTTATTACGGCCATTTGACGGGAGAGGAAAATCTGCGTATCATCCAGACGCTCAAGGGCTGCTCCGAAAAGGATATTGACGAGGTATTAAAGATTGTCCGTCTGTATGACGCCCGGGGCAAACTGGCTAACCACTATTCTCTGGGCATGAAGCAGCGTCTCGGACTCGCCGCCGCGCTTCTTGGTTTCCCCAAACTTCTGATTCTGGACGAACCTACAAACGGACTTGACCCGGCGGGCATTCAGGAAATGCGCGAATTGATCTGTACGCTTCCTTCCAAATACGGCATGACGGTCATTGTCTCCTCCCATCTGCTCAGTGAGATCGACCAAATGGCCGACCATGTGGGCATCATCCGGAAAGGTGAACTGGTCTATCAGGACACGCTGGAATCCCTGCACTCCCACGCAAAAGAGCAGATCGCACTCCGCGTCAGCCACACGGCGATTGCCCTCGACCTGCTCCGGCAGGACGGTATCGAGGCCGTGCAGGAGGCAGACTATCTTTTACTGCCCATGGTGGGCGACGCTTATGTGGCAAATTTGTGCAAACGGCTCGTCGCACACCATATTTCGCTCTACCGCGTGGAAAAGCGCGAAAAAAGTCTGGAAGATATTTTCTTATCCCTGACAGGAAAGGAGAGCAGCTTATGAATACTCTGCGGATGGAATTTCAGAAAATCAAACGAAAAAAAATCGCACTGACCATATGTGCCCTCGTCAGTGTCCAATTCGCATGGCTGCTCTGGTCTGGCAGCCGCCCGGACGAAGATGCGCGGCTGCAGGGCTGGATTGAAACGCTCTACTCCCTTCCCCTCATGAACGTGATTATGATGCCCACCATTATGTCCGTGCTTGCCTCGCGTCTTGCCGATGTGGAACATAAGGGCAATACCTATAAACTGTTAAATACGCTGCGCCGACCGGGCGCGCTTTACCATGCGAAGGTAATCTGCGGTCTTCTCTTTATTCTCGCGGTCTGTGCGGCACAGTTTATTTTTGTCATTGCTTTAGGGTACACGCGCGGCTATGCGGGGCATCCGGAATGGAAATATTATGCCGCAGCCTTCGTGCTGAATCTTGCCTGCTGCCTGTCTTTGTACTTATTACAGCTTCTTTTGTCCATGCTGTTCTTTAACCAGATGATTCCACTGGTGGCGGGGCTTGGCGGCTCCATGCTGGGACTCATTTTAATGTATGTCAAAATGTACTCTTTTCTCCCGTGGGGCGGTTTTCTATCCGCCGCGCAGGCACGCATGGACTGGAATCCCGACACCAGAATAATCCGCTTTTATTACCGCGCATACTCTCCGGTCGAACTGTGCGCCGTTTTTATGATCTTTGTGTGGATTGTGGTATTTTATACCGCGGGGCGGATCTTATTTAGTCGAAAAGAAGTTTAACGTTACTTTTCACACCCCATGTTATTTCATGTGAAATGTGGCGCAGGTGCAAGGTATAACAGTTTAAACGGCTGCTGTCTGAAAAAATTGCGCTGCCCAAAAATAAAATTATCTGACCAGGAGGAAACAACATGCGTACATCTTTTATCAGAGCCGTCAAAGCGGAATCCCTGAAGCTGAAACGCAGCCCGGTATGGCTGGCGTTCTTTGCGCTCCCCATAATATCCGCCTTTTTCGGCACCATGAATTACAAACTGAATATGGAAGTTTTAAAAGCAGAATGGTACAGTCTTTGGAGCCAGCACACGATTTTTCTCTGCTACCTCTTCATGCCTGCTCTGATCGGCACTTACTGCTCCTATCTCTGGCGGCTTGAGCGCACCCGCCACAACTGGAACAGTTTTCTGACTGCGCCTGTGCCAATTTCCTGTCTTTATCTCAGCAAACTGACACAGGCGGTACGGGGCGCCATCCTCGGAAATCTATGGATATTTTTCCTGTTTTATATCTCCGGCAAGTTGGCTGGGATTCGAAGTGGGTTTCCTCCGGAAACTCTGGAGTGGTTTCTTTGCGGCACAGTGGGCGCGGTGGTGGTCTGCTGTGTGCAGCTTCTCCTCTCTCTGGTGATCCGCTCCTTTGCCATCCCCATCGGCATCGCCCTCGCCGGAGGCGTTTTCGGGCTGTTTATGACCAATCACGACTATGGCATGAATTATCCCTATTCCATCTACTGTCTGGGAATGCGCGCCAACAATCCGAATATGGAAATCAGCTTATCCGCTCTTATCGTCAACTCCGTCGGATATATCATCGTTTTTGCTGCGCTGTCCGTTTTTTATCTGCGCAGGCATGAAATCGCCGCTAATTAGAAAAAGCGCCGGAAAAGATTTATACATAAAAGTATCATTCTTTTCCGGCTGATCCATGATCAATCTTTTCTATGTTTCTTTTTTGCTCTTTGCATCCTCTTCTGGCTCATACAAGCCAGCCGCAATCCTGCCCTGCATATCACTCTCGCTATTTGATATGGGCTGATATCTGCTTGTCCAGAAGCTCCTTGAGCGCCTCGTCCCCCACACTCACCCAGGCGTCCTCCTCCTCAGCGTTTAAACCCAGATACTCCCGCAAGGTGTCAGTGGTATCTGAAAATCCCCACTCCTGGCTGTAGTCGTCGATCTCCTCAAACTCGATCTCACCCGCCAGATATTTTTCCTTAAATTTCTTCTCCATTTATGCCTGCCTCTCCTGTGCGCCGTTTACTTGCCCCGGTATTTTCTGTTTGATCTCTATCCAAGCCAGTCTTCCCGCGCCTTATCCGCGATCATCCGATAGGTGGGCGTAGGCACGCCATATTTTTCTCCCATCCGCACCACTTCATAAATCAATCCGTCTATCTCAGAAGGCTTACCTGCGTAAATGTCCCGCTGCATGGACGTGCTGGCCGTCGGATTCAGGGAATCCAGAATTTTTAAGTTGGTCGCCACAATATCCACAAGGAACGGAACCCCCATGGCCACTGCCAGCGCGTCAACCTCCCGCATCAGTTTCACAAAGGTATCACGCGGCTCTCCTGTGATCTGCACATCTTTGGCGCTCACATGATAGTATAGGCCGCAGGCCGCCATAGGCGAAACATAGGCAAACTTCTGCAGCGCGTCTCTCTGAATATTCTCCGACAACACGCCGTCGATGCCGCTGTCCTTCAAATCTTTCGCCACCTCAAAAAGTTCCGGTCTAAGCTCCTCCTTATTCCGCACGCCATATACAATGCGGAAGATATCCCCGTTCTGCCAGATCGTCCCCGGCTCCTTAATCTGGGCCGCGATATAAATACACCCGTCCGTCACCAGAAGCTCCGGCAGTTGTTCCTGCATTCTGCCGCCCGTACCGTAAATATTCAAAATGGGGATCACAATCGTCGTCTCTTTCGCCACCCGCTTAATGAAAGGAATCGTTTCCTCCAGTGAATAGCCTTTCACACAGACAAAAATAATGTCCGGCCGTTCGTCATAGTGCGCCATATCGGTGGCTTTGACCGGGTTCACGATATAGTCCCCCTTCTTGGTAGTCTCCATCTTGAGTCCCTGCTCCTGCATCCTTTTCAGATGCTCCCCTCTGGCGATCAGGGTCACGTCTTTCCCCGCCTCCGTCATATACGCGCCAATACTTCCGCCTGTGCCGCCCGCGCCAATTACTAAATATTTCATGTATGCCTCCGTTTCGATTGCTTTCCTTCCGTTTCCTATATTTATCCATTTTACCAAAAAGAACGGTATGTTGGAAGGCCCACTTGACACTTCCGCATTTTAGGTCCATAATATCATCGTTTATATAAGCTCCCATTTTAATAGGTAGAAATACGCTTATGCAATACAAAAATAATATGCAGAAGAACGGAGTGGAGCCATGTTTATTCTTTTTTTTCTGATCTGGATTATTTTTAACGGGCAGTTTACCGTGGAAATTGCTGCCTTTGGCGTCGTTATTGCAGGGGTTATGTACTGGTTTTTATGCCGGTTCTTTCATTTCAGCCCCCGATACGACCTTTTTTTATGGAAAAAGGCGCCGCTTCTGGTGCAGTATATGCTGACTCTGGTCTGGGAAATTTTAAAGGCCAATCTGTCTGTATTTCGTCTGATTTACACCGCCGAGTACGAATTGGAACCGGCTGTCGTGCATTTTAAAACCGATTTGCGCACCACTTTTGCGCGGGTACTGCTGGCCAATTCCATCACCCTGACTCCCGGTACGATCACCGTGGCGTTAACGGGTAACGAATATACGGTGCACTGTCTCGACAAAGAACTGGCGGAGGGCATTTCCTCCTCCGTATTCGTGAAACTTCTGAAGAAAATCGAAACATAAGAAGTGCTGCGTCTCATGCAGAAGAATGCCTTAAAAGCGGCATTCTGCGCAAAGCTATGAAAAGGAGAAACTATGAAAGAATCAATCTACCACCCACTTTTTATTCTGCTGCTGATCGTGCTTTCCTTTATGCTGCTGGTCTGCCTGATCCGTGCCGTGAAGGGGCCGCGCGTGGCCGACCGTCTGATGGCCGTCAACATGATGGGGACGATGGTGATGGTTATGATTTCGGTTCTGGCGCTGCTTTTGCGGGAAGGCTATCTGGTAGACATCTGTCTGATCTATGCCATGATCAGCTTTCTTTCCGTGGTTGTGATCTCCAAGGTTTACATCGGTATTTACGAGGAACAGCACCATAAACAGGAAAATGCGGAAGGGGGAAATGCGGATGAGCGCGGTTGAATGGATCAGGCTGATTATCGGATGTCTGTTTATATTGGTCGGTATGGTTATTTTCTTCACCGAGCTGTTCGGCGTCTTTCATTTTAATTATGTTTTAAACAGGATGCACGCGGCAGCCATGGGGGATACGCTGGGCATCAGCGCGTGCCTGATCGGTCTGATGATTTTCTCTGGTCTGAATTTTACGACTCTGAAAATGTTTTTGATCATCGTCTTTTTGTGGTTCGCTTCTCCGGTGTCCTCCCATGTGCTTTCGAGGCTGGAGGCCGCCACCAACGACAATCTGTCTTCGCACTGCGAAATATATGAAGATGTGGAAACTCTCGAGAGAGAACTTGCCGCGGCAAGAAAAGACAGCGATACCGAAAAAAAGGAGGCGTCCGTGTCATGACCGCTTTTCAGGTTATTTTGATGGGACTGTTGATTATCTGTGCGGTCTCTGTCAGCTTTTCCAAAAATTTATTAAATTCCATTTTGATTTATATGTCATTCAGTCTGGTTATGTCCATGCTCTGGATCTGTCTGGAGTCACCCGACCTTGCCATCACGGAGGCTGCCGTCGGCGCGGGAATTACCAGCGTCCTCTTCTTTGTGACGCTCAAAAAAATCCACGCCATCGACGCGTCGGACCCTGACGCAAAGGAGGAAAAGGAAAATGAGTAAGAAAAAGAACGCAGAGGCATATCAAAAAACCTTTGCCTTTCGTTTTTTCCGCTGGCTGTCCGGCGAAAAAGACCCATATACCGGGACGTTGGAGATGCACCCGCAAAAAGAATACCAGCCGGACCGTGAGGCGGCTCTGCGCCACGAAAAGGAACATGATGCCATCATGGACAAGGTCTACGACACCGAACACAACCGATGGCTGCATCTTTTTCACCGATTGTATCAGACGACCAGCGTTCTCTTCTGCCTGTTTTTGATCGCCCTTCTTCTGGTGACGGTTTCTTATCTGCCCGCCAATGGCACTGTGACCCGTCCGGTCAACAACGAGGTCTCGGCGCGTTATATTGAAAAAGGACTGGAGGAAACGGGCGCGGTCAATATCGTTGCAGGCATGATTTTGGACTATCGGGCCTTTGATACGCTGGGGGAATCGCATGTGCTTTTTGTGGCGACCATCACCGTTTTGATTCTGCTTCGCCTGAATAAGACCGAAAAGGACGAGGCGGAAGTAAGTGACCGCCGCTTCGAGCCGAAAAACGACGCAATCTTGCAGGTTGTGGCAACTTTCCTCGTGCCGGTTATCATTATCTTCGGCATTTATATTATTTTAAACGGCCACCTCGGCCCCGGTGGCGGCTTTTCCGGCGGCGCGGTCATCGGTGCAGGGCTGGTGCTCTACTTGAATGCCTTTGGCTTCCAAAAGACGGAGCGGTTCTTTACGGAAAAAACTTATAAATGGGTATGCTTTTTCTCACTCTCCTTCTATTGTCTGGCAAAAAGCTACTCCTTTTACACGGGCGCAAACCATCTCCACAGCGTGATCCCGAAGGGGACACCCGGCGCAATCCTCTCAAGCGGCCTGATTCTGCCCTTAAATATCGCGGTAGGGCTTGTGGTTGCCTGCACGATTTACGCTTTTTACGCCATGTTCCGAAAAGGAGGATTTTAGGATGGGCCCGAATTTATTAGCCAACTACGGAGAAGCTGTCTCAGCGATTCTCTTCTGTATCGGCTTCACCAATCTGCTTTTGCAGACCAATCTGATCAAGAAAATTATCGGTCTGAATATCATGGACAGCGCGATTTACCTCTTTCTGGCGGAAAAAGGCTATATCGCCGGACGGGCTGCGCCCATCGTGGCAGACGGCATCACCAGCACAGAAAGCTACATCAACCCGATTCCAAGCGGCCTCGTGCTGACGGGTATCGTGGTTTCCGTCTCTGTGACCGCGCTCATGCTGTCCCTGACGATCCGGCTTTATACGCGGTATCACACGCTGGATCTGGACGAGATCTCCACGCAGCTTAAAAGGGAGGGAAGGTAATATGGACTTTATTTGCAATTTTCCCTTTTTCTCCATCCTGTTAAGCCTTTTTTCCGGCACCGTCTGCTCCGTGCTGTCCGCAAAGGCTGCAAGAATTGTAAACCGTGTGGTCATACTCGCCGTCGGGCTGATGTCGGCCGCGCTGCTTTTCTACCTTCTCTCCACAGGCGAATCCTTCATTTACTGGATGGGCCACTTCCCCGCGCCCTGGGGCAATGAGATCCGGGCCGGTGTGCTGGAAGCGGGCATGGCGCTCTTTTTCTGCATCATCATGTATCTATCCATGGCGGGCGGCGCCCACAAACTCCCCAGCGAGGTAGTAGAGAGCAAGCACAACCTGTACTATATCCTTGTAAACCTTCTTCTCAGCTCCCTGCTTGCGCTGGTCTATACCAACGATATGTTTACGGCCTATGTCTTTGTGGAGATCAACACCATCTCCGCCTGCGGCCTGATTATGATAAGACAGGTGGGACGCACCATCGAGGCCGCCGTCCGCTATATGATTATGAGTCTTTTAGGATCCGGTCTGCTGCTCTTCGGGCTATGCATCATGTACGACCTGACGGGGCACCTCCTGATGAGTAATATCAAAGAGTCGGTAGAACTTATCGTGGCAAACGGCGAATACCAGGTTCCCCTGATTGTTTCGGTGGCGCTGATGTGCACCGGCCTTTGTATTAAGAGCGCGCTGTTCCCTTTTCATGCGTGGCTGCCGGACGCTTACGGATACTCCACGGTGTCTTCCGCGGCGATTCTTTCCAGTCTGGTGTCAAAGGGCTATATCTTTTTGCTGATTAAAATTATCTACCGCGTGATCGGCTTTTCTGTCTTTAACAGCACAAGAATGATTGATGTACTCTTTGTTTTCGGATTGATGGGAATGATTTTCGGCTCCCTTTCCGCCATTAAGGAAAATGACATCCGCAGGATGATCGCCTTCTCCTCCGTGGCGCAGATCGGCTATATTTATATGGGTTTCGGCATGGGCACGCAGGCGGGTATGGTGGCAAGCATTTTCCATATTTTGTCCCACGCGGCCACAAAGTCCCTGCTCTTTATCGCCGCCATCGGCCTTACGGACGTTTCCGGCGGCAGCCGCAAATTCGTCGACCTGACAGGAGCGGCCTACCGCAATAAATGGGCGGGCGCCGCTTTCACGGTGGGATCGCTGTCCATGGTGGGCATTCCGCTCTTTTCCGGCTTTATCAGCAAGCTCCTCTTCGCGCAGGCTGCCGTGCAAGTGGAAGGCAAAATGCTGGCGTCGCTGATTGTGCTGGGAATCAGTACGGTCTTAAATGCGGTCTACTTTATGAAAACCGTGATCCGCATTTATACTTCCGAGCCGGAAGCTCCCTACGAAGGGATTACCTTCCGGAACATGAGAGCCTATGCGGTGACGCTTGTATGCTTTATCCTGTTAAATATTATTTTGGGTGTCAGCTCCCAGCCGGTTGTCGATATGATCGGGCAGGGTCTCGCCATGTTTGCATAAATCGTCTGTCGCTTTTTCGAATAATTTACAAGAAGGTGCTGCTATGTATTTGATTCTTTTATCCATCCTTTTTCCGGCCGCCGCAGGTTTGTTTCTGCTGATCCGTGGTCGGACGCCCCTTTCGGGAGAAAAAGGAAATACCGATAGAAAAACGCTTTTGGCATTGACCGGATGCTTTCTTGTCATCACGGCCTCGCTTGTTTTCGCCTCGCTGCTGACTGTAAAAGAGGGCTTTACTCTTTTCTTTCTGACAAAAACCCTGCCGATTTATTTTCGGATTGACGGTGTGGGCAGACTTTTTTCACTGCTTGCAGTGATCGTCCTGCCCTGCGCGGGCTTTTTTTCCTTCGCGTACATGAAACACGAGGAGCGTGAAAGCCGCTACTACGGTTTTTATCTGCTGGTATTCGGTGTGTTGAACGGCCTCTGTTTTGCCGGCAACCTGATTACTTTTTATCTGTTCTTTGAGCTCTTAACCCTTTCCTCCATGCCCCTTGTCCTGCATAGCGGTTCCAAAGAGGCGGTCATGGCCGGACTGAAATACCTGTTTTATTCTTTGTGCGGCGCGTACGCGGCACTGTTTGGCATCTATTTCCTCTACCAAAACTGTGACTCGCTGACCTTTACCGCGGACGGTGCGCTCCGCGCCTCCGCCATCACGCAGCAGGGCGGTTTCCTTCTGCTGACGGCCTTTGTCATGCTTTTGGGATTCGGGGTGAAAGCGGGTATGTTTCCCATGCACGCGTGGCTTCCCACCGCGCATCCCGTTGCGCCCGCCCCGGCTTCCGCGGTTCTTTCCGCCGTCATTGTAAAAGCGGGCGTTCTCGCCATCATCCGCGTTCTCGGCATGTTTGGCAGAGATTTCCTGCGGGGCACGTGGGTGCAGAGCGGATGGATCATCCTGACGCTGATCACGGTATTTATGGGTTCTCTTCTGGCCTACCGGGAGCCTGTGCTGAAAAAGAGACTGGCCTACTCCACAGTAAGCCAGATCTCCTATATTCTCTTCGGTCTTGCCGTAATGAACGAAACATCCTTTACGGGCGCTCTCTTTCATGTGCTCGCTCACGGGTTTGTCAAAGCGGCGCTTTTCCTGTGCGCGGGCGCTATTATTTATAAAACTGGTAAAACGCGGGTCGAAGAAATGCGCGGCATCGGCAAGGAAATGCCCCTCACCATGTGGTGCTTTACGATTGCTTCTCTGGGACTCATCGGCATTCCGCCCACAGGCGGCTTTGTCAGCAAATGGTATCTGGCTCTCGGCTCCTTAGAGAGCGGTCTGCCTGTTTTTGGCGTGCTTGGTCCGGTGATTCTCCTGCTAAGTGCACTACTCACCGCCGGGTATCTTCTGCCGCTGACGATTCACGGCTTTTTTCCGGGGGCGGATTATGACTACGGCAGTCTGCAAAAAAAGGAACCGTGTAAGCTGATGACCGTCCCTATTTTCATACTGACATTTTTGTCGGTTTTGATCGGTTTATTTCCAAATCTTGTCGATGGTATCATTGTTATGGCGGCTGCAGGGAGGTGACACCGTGATTGTTTCAGTGATCTTAATTCCTTTTATAACGGGTATTCTCATTCCCATCATCCCATTCCGGAAAAGATGGCAGAAAGAAGTATTTCTGGAGACGGCGGTGGTGTTAAACAGCACCCTTGTCTGGTATCTGCTCCTGCACCACTCGGACAGCACCTTCCTTCTGGCGCACTTTACGGGCAATCTGAATATCAGTTTTCGCGTGGACGGCATGAGCATGGTGTTCGCGGGGCTTGTCTCCGCGCTCTGGCCCTTTGCCACACTTTACGCCTTTGAATACATGACGAAGGAAGAACATGAGAACGTGTTTTTTCTCTTCTATACGCTGACTTACGGCGTGACACTCGGCATCGCCCTCGCCGCCAATCTGCTTACCATGTATTTCTTTTATGAACTGCTGACGCTGGTCACAGTGCCCCTTGTCATGCATACGCTGACAAGAGAGGCGGTTCTGGCGAGCCGCAAGTACCTCTATTATTCGCTGGGCGGCGCGGCTTTCGCCTTCCTCGGCCTGATTATGGTCATTGTCTACGGCACCACAACGGATTTCATTTTGGGCGGTGTCCTCGATCCGGCAAAAACCGCTGGAAAAACAAATGTCTTATTGCTGATATACGTGATGGCATTTATGGGTTTCGGAGTAAAAGCGGCGGTCTGCCCCTTTAACGCATGGCTGCCGCAGGCCGGTGTAGCCCCCACGCCCGTCACCGCGCTGCTCCATGCGGTGGCCGTGGTGAAATCCGGCGCGTTCGCCATCATAAGGCTGACTTATTACAGTTTCGGCACAGATTTCCTGAAAGGCACATGGGCGCAGTACGCGGTTATGTCCGTCGTCATGTTTACCATCGTCTACGGCTGCAGCCGGGCAGTAAAGGAGACGCACCTGAAAAGACGGCTGGCCTACTCTACCATCAGTAACCTGTCCTACATCCTCTTCGGCGCGGTCATTATGACGCCCCTTGGACTTGTGGGTGCACTGACCCACCTTGTCTTCCACGCGGTTATGAAAATCAGCTCCTTTTTCTGCGCGGGCGCGGTCATGCACCAGACCGACCGCCATTATGTGCACGAGCTAAACGGACTGGGCTATAAAATGCCCTGTGTATTCGGCATTTTCACCATCTCCGCTCTGGCGCTTATGGGCGTCCCGGGGCTGGCCGGTTTCGTCAGCAAGTGGAACCTTGCGGGGGCCGCGGCGGAAAGCGGAAATCCGCTGGCGTGGGGCGGCATTGCCTGTCTGTTGATATCGGCGCTTCTGACAGCAATTTACATGCTGACGATTGTGGTACGGGCGTTCTTCCCCGGAAAGGATTTTGACTACCGCACAGTATCCGACATTCGTGATCCCAACTGGAAAATGCTGCTGCCACTGTTTGTATTCACCCTGTTTATCATACTTTTCGGCGTTTATTCCCAGCCGGTTGTGGACTTTTTTATGAGCGTTGCGACGGGCGCCGTGTAAACTGCCCGGTACACACATACCACATATTGTGAGATGATTTTTTTGTCAGATGTGCATAAATTTATGAGGCGTACGTGGAACGTACGTTGATTAAATTTCATACATTTATTACGGAGGTTATCATGTACAACGATACAAATATGATCATAATGGGTATCATTTTCCTGCCTATGCTCTCGGCATTTGTAAGCTACGGCATAGGGCGGCGGAGTAAAAACGGACGTGATATGTTTGCGGATATCATGACCGGTATCACGTGCATTCTCTGCGCCACCCTCGCCCTGCAAATGCTGACAGGCGTAACGGGCGATTCACAACCGGTCATTGAAATCCCCTATGTCTGCGGTATGGGACTGCATTTTACTTTGGACGGGTTCCGCGCGCTGTACGGAACCATTGCCGCCTTTATGTGGTTTATGACCACCCTCTTTTCCAAAGAATATTTCGCCCACTACAGAAACAGGAACCGCTACTATCTGTTTCTGCTTTTGACGCTTGGCGCCACCGAAGGCGTATTTTTCTCCGCGGACTTTTTTACCACCTTTGTTTTCTTTGAGATCATGTCGTTTACCTCCTATGTGTGGGTAGCGCACGACGAAAAACCGGAGTCCCTGCGAGCTGGCGCGACCTATCTGGCCGTGGCGGTGATCGGCGGGCTGGTGATGCTGATGGGTATTTTCCTTCTTTATTACACCACGGGCACATTAAACTTTGAAGAGCTGAGCGGCTGCTATGATAAATATGTACTTACAACCTCCAGCAGGATTCCGGAAAAAAGAATCTGGGCTGCGGGACTCTGTCTCTTGTTCGGTTTCGGCGCGAAAGCCGGCGCATTCCCACTGCACATCTGGCTGCCGAAAGCCCATCCTGTGGCACCCGCTCCCGCCTCCGCCCTGCTCTCGGGTATCCTGACCAAGGCCGGTATGTACGGCATACTGATTTTGACCGCCCGTATTTTCTTTCAAAATGCGGCGTGGGGCGGGCTGCTTTTACTTTTAGGCATCTTTACCATGGTCATCGGCGCATTGCTCGCCCTCTTCTCCGTAGACCTGAAACGGACGCTTGCCTGTTCCTCCGTCTCCCAGATCGGTTTTATTCTCGTGGGCACAGGCATAGCCGGCCTGCTGAGAAAGGAAAATGCCATCGCGCTGCGCGGCAGTCTCCTTCACATGGTAAACCACTCTCTGATCAAGCTCGTACTGTTTATGGCGGCGGGCGTAGTCTTTATGAATGTGCACAAACTGAATTTGAATGAGATTCGCGGCTTTGGAAGAAAAAAACCGCTTCTGCACTTTATCTTTCTTATGGGCGCACTGGGTATCAGCGGCGTGCCGCTCTTTAACGGCTACGTCAGCAAGACACTGCTCCATGAAAGCATTGTGGAATATGTGTTCCTGATCAACGCGGATGTGATTCCCGCCTATTTTAACACCTCGTTTATGCGCGCTGTTGAACAGATTTTCCTCATAAGCGGTGGTCTCACGGCGGCCTACATGACCAAACTTTATATCTGCCTTTTCGTCGAAAAAAATGCGGATGAGGCCGTACAGAAAAAATACGACGGGCTGAATGGAAAATACATGAGCCGCACGGGCGCCTTTGCCCTCACGATAAGCGCTGCCCTGCTGCCGCTTATGGGACTTCTACCGGGTATTATTATGGACGGCATGGCAGATATGGGACAAGACTTCCTGCAAACCGGAGCCACGGAAAAAGTTTCCTACTTCTCCTCCGGCAACTTAAAGGGCGCCATGATTTCTCTCCTTTTCGGCGCATTGATCTACGCCGTTTTCGTGCGTTTCGTGCTTATGAAAAAATCGAGCACTGTCGCGCTCGATTCAGAGAATGCTGCGCATTCTCCGTCCATGGTTTGCGCCGACGCAAGAAAACATTATGTAAATTGTATGCCGATCTGGCTGGATCTGGAGAACCTGATCTACCGTCCTCTGCTGTTAAAAATTCTGCCTTTTACCTTCGGTATGCTCTGCCGTTTTCTGGACAGTCTGGTCGATACGATTGTCGTCGCACTCAGAAAAACCGTTTACCGGGACGCGAAGCTGCCCCACGAGCGGCCCGAGGGCAATGTATTTACCCATCTTGCCGCCTGTACCGCCTCCTTTTTTGAGGCGCTTGGCAATCTGCTCCTGCGCCGGAATCCCCCGAAAAAGCAGGACTTCGAGCATAAACTGGCGCTGCTGCATGAGGAGTGGAGCGAAAACACCATGATGATAACCAGAAGTATGTCTTTCGGACTTCTGCTTTTCTGCGTCGGACTGGTTCTTACTGTGGCGTACCTGTTTATCAAGGACGTATTCGGACTTTGATTGTGAAACTTGAACATACTATATTTTGTGTCCGCTTTCTGATCAATGTCCGTTTCTCGCCATATGTTGATTTCTGCCATGTATATTCGGTATTCCGTTTATTCTTTTTCTACATCCTCTCTCCACAAAATGCTTTGCAATTTGCTTTCATCTATGCTATATCTGTTTTAGCGAAACTTTTATTTACAAATGTATCCTTCATTTCATCCGGAATCCGATTTCTTATTTCCGGTTCCGCAATTCCCCGGAGCAGCGCTCCGTCATTCTGATCTGAGAAAGGAAATCACATCTATGAAACAGCCTGTTGACACATCTTTATGTACCGGAAATAACGCCTCTGTTTTTTCTTCTGCCACAGATTATCAGACAAAATCCGCAGCACCACCCGCCGAAAGCTCTGGGTTTCAGAACGCCTGCGGCCAGATTCCCTACAACATGACCAACGATTATATGTTCCGGGCTGTCTTACAGTCCAACAATAAAGTCCTGCGCGGGCTGATTTGTTCCCTGCTCCACCTGTCCGAAAAAGCGGTGGTTTCCGTGGAAATAACCAATCCCGTCATATTGGGAGAGGCCGTGACGGATAAGGAGTTTCGTCTGGATATCAATGTGGTTCTGAATAACCATACCCTGATTAATCTGGAAATGCAGATTGCCAACAAGCTCAACTGGCAGGAACGCTCCGTTATGTATCTGTGCCGCTCCTTTGACCGGCTGAACCGCGGACAGGACTACATGGAAGCAAAACCGGCCATACATATCGGCTTTCTGGATTATACCCTGTTTGAAGAAACGCCGGAGTTTTACGCATCCTATAAACTGATAAACGTCAAAAATCATCAAAAATATAGTGACAGTCTGACCCTACATGTGGTAGACTTATCTCGGATAGATCTGGCAACAGAGGAGGACAGGAAGTATCATATTCACGAGTGGGCCATGCTGTTTAAGGCCAAGACATGGGAGGAGATGAAAATGCTGGCAGCCAGAGATGAATATTTGCAGGAAGCGTCAGAAACCATATTCCGGATGAGCGCGGACGATCTGGTGCGCAAACGGTGCCTCGACCGGGAAGAATATTATCAGGACTTGCGCAGTTATGAGCGGAAGATTGAACTAGACCGCATCGAACACGAGCAGGACCGGCTTGCTCATGAAGAGGATAAACGCAATTATGAGAAAAAAATAGAACAGAACCGGATCGAGCACGAGCAGACTCTATTAGCCCTCGCCGAGCGGGACGCCCAAATCCAACAGTTGCAGGCACAGATAGAAGCGCTGAAAAAACAGAACCCCTAAATTCACAAAAGGAGCATACCGCAATATGCTCCTTTTGCGTTGTGTCCATGTCGCCCTGCCCGACCGGACCATGCAAAATCTATTCCGTTTCTTTCCCTGCAGCTGCCTCACTGCTTTCCTCTTCCCCGTCTTCCGCCGCCTTCTGGTTCTTACGCTTCTTATGTACCAGAAATACAGTCAGAAGAATCACCGAAACCGCACCGACTGCAAGAAAGACGATTTCATCCCTTATCCCTTTCTCTGCTACACGGACGGCAATTCTCACACTGCTGCCCTCTGCGGAAAAGAGATGATAAATTCCCATTAGTTCCGTCTCCGCCTTTCTCCAATCTGCACCTTCCTGCACATAGATCTCCACGCCCTCCGTCTGTCCCTGCGGAGCCTGATAGCGGATCTGATGGGTTGACGCGCCGTCATCCGGAATCGTAATCTGCCAGCACTCGGTCAGTTCACCGGCTTCCCCGTCTCCCGCCAGCGAAACACCCGCCGCATTCACATCCAGTTTCTCCACAACCAGTTCATCCTCCTGAAGAAACCGGCCGTCCGCCAGAAGAGAAGACTGCCCGTTATCCCGCATCCAGCTTCCCGCCAATGTCGTCAGATACCGCACATATTCCACCGACACATCCTCATCCAGCCTGACGTTCGTAAGCTCCTTATTGTCCCAATCGGCATAAAATCCTTCTTTGACAGGAATGTTCGGATATTTTTCCAATGCCACACTGCCGCCGTAAGAACACTCGGCAGTGCCCACTTCCTCCTCATCGGCATAGAAGGTGATCTTCATTTTGCGGAAATTGGCCGGAATCCCCTCCGTCTCCAAAAGAGCCTGATAGCTTACCGGCTCCGCCTTGCCGCTGTAGCTGATACGGTCGATACCCGCAATCTCATCCGAAACAAAATAGTTGCCCGCAAGCTCGGCTTTGTCAGAAACCTTGCCTGCTATGGCGCCAGAGAAAGCCTCCGCTTCCTTCACCTTCACCATGGACACACAGTTGTCAATCCCGTTTCCCCAACCGGCTATGCCGCCTACATACGCCCCGCCTGCCACTGTACACTTTGCGTAGTTTTGTCTGATGTGGGACAAGGACTGCCCTGCAACACCGCCCACATAATCGCCCGCCACGCTCTCAATCCTGCCGTAATTTTCACAGCGCAGCGCCATCCCCATCTCCTGCAGACCGCAAATGCCGCCCGCATAGCTCTTCTGTGCAGTCACTTTCGCCTGATTCACATTCTGCCTGAGCACACACTTGGTAAGAAACGTGGAGTTTGCCCTTGCCTCGTCAAGTCCCGTGATATCGCTTTCCAGATCAAAATCGTACTCGACCGCCATCGTCCCGGCAATACCCGACACGTTTAAATCCGCCTCCACATTTCCGCTGTTGGTGCAATCGGCGATGGTGGCGTCCATGCTCTCCTCCGCATTCTCCTGCGACTCATCCTCATACCTGTCAGAATAATCCATATCCAGCACACCGTCCAGCGCATCCGTATACAGAAGCATAATCTCGCTGAACTGGTCGTTGATATCCGACAAGTCTTCTCCCAACAGGTCTCCTGATGAGGACATCTCGTCATTCAAATAACCCATATTTTCAGAGATATTTTTCAGATTGGAGTTGAGGCTCCCTGTGGTGGAACGGTAGTCATCCCCCAGTCTCGGAAAACCGATATCCGGCTTATCGTTTAAATTTGTCAGAATATCCTTCGTCTCATCCCCCATTTCTTCCAGATTTTCTGCCGCATCCTTTGCGGAGGAAGCGGCGGATTTCAACTGCTTCTTCGCGTCATCCGTCATCTCGTCTGCATGTCTGGATGCGATATCCGTCATGGTTTCCAGATATTTGCGCATATCCTCCGTGTAACTGCTGCCGCCATGCGCTTCACTGTACTTCTTATCCGCATAATCCCCAGCGGCATCTGCAATTTGTGAGGCATTTGCAGCCATATTTTCCGCCGCCTTTTTCTGTACCTGACGATCCGCCTCCGCCTGCCCGCTGTCGTCGGAAAGCGGAAAGTCCCTGCTCTCCCCGCTGCCGCTGTCGTAATGCACCCAGCCGGTAATTCCCATATAATGTTCCGGCACATCCTGAAAGTCAATGGAGGCATAGCTCCAGCCGCTGTCCACACCCGATTCCGTCACCGGCTTTAAATCATATTCATTGGTGGTATCCTCGCTGGCCGCCTTGTCAATATAATAGTTTTCATACGCCTCCGTAGCCTTGGCCACATCCCCGGCATGTTGTTTCCCGGCCTCCTCAATCGTTTTCTTCGCCAGCTCGTACTGCTCCCTCTCTTCAGGCGTCATATATTGATAGAGATCCATGGACTTTACCATGTCCTCCAGTTTCCCGGCAGCATCCTTCACATCTCCAGCCGCATCCGAAGCGTGGTCGATCACCCCGCCGTCCTTCGCCGTCTCGTCTAACACATAGTCAAACCGGCTCACCGCCTCATTGACGGAATCCATCATACTGTCCGTCCACTCTGCCGTCCGGTCCGCCAGCGCATGGGTATCGTCGAGCGCTCTGTCCGCAAAATCCCGGATTACCGAAAGCCTGTTGGAAAGGATATCCGAGCGGTCGCCCGCATCGTCTAACATCTTGCCCACCTGATCGTGCATGATATCAATGTGTTCCGACAATTGCAGCACGATATCCTCCGACAGATCTACCGCTATGTAAGGTTCCGCCTGTCCGACAATACCGCCCACATCCTTACGTCCGTATATCTTTCCTTTATTTGCACAGGAATACACATATCCGGACTGCCTGCCCACGATGCCGCCCACATTATAACCCACATGTTCGTAACCAATCACGCCCTCATTTACACAATTCTGAATAATGCCTGTGGAAAGGCCCGCTATCCCTCCTGTATCCACCGTGTTTTCCGTGGTGGAAAGTTTTTCGCTCTTCTCGTCGGCGCCCCCTTCCAGAGAGCTCAAAAGACCTGCCGTATACTGCCCGAAATCGATATCCTCCAGCGATTTCGCCTTGTCCTCACTGGAAATATTGATGTCGGCGCGGTTGAGACACCCCACGATGTTGCCGACATTATCGCCTGCTATACCGCCTGTATAATGCGCGCCCGTAACCGTTCCTTTCGACTCGCTGTCCATCAATACGCCGCTGATCTCGTTGTAGCCTGTGATACCGCCCACATAGTCGTTGGCCTCCACGACGCCGTCAAAGACACAGTTTAATAAAATACCGCTGTTATCTCCCACAATACCGCCAACCACCATCTGTTTCCCTGTGGGCCTGACCGTTCCCTCCACTTTCAGGTTCGCAATCACCGCCGATTCCTGCGTGTAATTAAACAGTCCCACATAGGAGATCGGTTTATGCACCAGAAATCCGCTGACAGTATGTCCCTGCCCGTCAAAATACCCTCCGAAAGTCGGTATGGAAACAAAGTTTTTCCCCGCCAGATCAATGTCCGCCGTCAGGTACACCTTTTTGTTCTGGGACCACGTATCCAGCCAACAGTCTCTGGAAAATGCTTTCAACTCCTCCGCACTTCCAATATAAATTTCTTCCCATTCTATCTCGTCATTCTTGTAGGAAGCGATGGTCGCGTTGGCGTCCTCCACGCTGGCGACCGCTTCCTCTTCCCCCGCATCCTCATCGTTATTCTCCGCCCGTTTTTCTGCCTTTGCGGACACGGTTCCTGTCTGTTTTTTCGGATTTTCTTCCTCCGCCTGTACATATGCCGCCGGTATACCGCCCATGAACACTGCCACCGCCAATAACAGGGATAACAGACTCTTCCTGCGCAGCCATTTGGCCTCTGAGCGGGCCGTCAGTCTCTTCTTACTCATGATCCGCCACCTCCCTGCTCTCTTTCTTTTCGGGCATCCCGGTTCCCACAGTGTCGTTTTTCATAGTTCCCATAGGCTGCCTGCTCGCCATCTCCCCAGACACCGTCTCCGTCAACTGCCTGTATTCTTCCTCCGTAAGCTCCGTCACATCTCCGGCCTCCACGTACGCGCTCACATTACCTTTGACAATGGCGCTCATACTGCCCGTCACGGTTCCTTCAATCCTGCCGCGCACCAGTCCATCCACTCTCATAAGACCGGTCACGTTCTTCGTGCGGATCGGCATATTCATGACAAAGGCCGTCTTCTCAATGATCTTGTCACCCACCAGAAGAATCTGGGGCAGGACGAACATGGTCACCAGAATGGAAATGGAAGTTCCTCTTCCCAGACATTTTCCGATGCCGAAGATCGCCGCGTTGGAGGTCAGCTTACCGATCAAAAAGCCCGCCACCACCATCATGGTGCCCGAGGTAATAATCGTGGGGAACGCCTGATTCATGGAATCTATGATGGACTGTCTCCTGCCGTTTTCCTTTCTAAGCTCCATATACCGTCCTGCAATGACTATCGCATAGTCAATGTTTGCACCCATCTGAATCGAACTGACGATCAGATAGGACATGAAGAAAATATTGTCATGCTGTATCGCCGGAATCGAGAAATTCAGCCAGATACAGCCCTGAATCACCGCAATCAAAAGCACTGGCATACCCGCCGACTTGAAAGTAAACAAAAGCACCACCAGCACGGCCAAAATGGACACCACATTATTTACCAGATTGTCACGGCCAAAGGTCTTTTGCAGGTCATACTGGCTCACCGACTCACCGCATACCAACACCCTGCCGTTAGGATAGTACTTTTCTGCGATCTCATGCATCCTGTCAAGGAAGGCAAATGTCTCCTCGCTCTCCTCGGGAAGTGTCAGAAATACAAGCATACGGCTGTAATTTTCGCCCTGTAACTGGTTCTTCGCAAAGTTCATGGCGTCATACGCCTCATCCAGCGTATCCTGCAGGTCGTCCTCCAGCGTGACATACCCTTCCTCCACCTCGTCGTGGACAAACATAAACATGTCTATCAGGGACACCTTATACTCCGGAAGGCCGTTGACCACCTTGGCATAATCCTCATCGTTTACGGCATAGGCCGCATACACCAGCTCCGCCACCTCATAGTCCAGATCGATCAGCTCCGAAAACTGTCTCGGCGTCAGCCTGTCTGTCAGGCAGTAATCATCTAACGCCTCTATATTGGCAAGTCCCTGCGTGTAATCCACCTCCGGACATGCCTCCAGCTCCTCCAACAGCCTCGCTTCTTTCTCGTAATCGCCCGCGGGCACAATCAAGGCAACCATATTGCTGGCGCCGAAATTATCCGTCTGCAGTTCTTCCGTCTTCTGGATGCTGTTCTGGATCGGCGGCGTGATCGTGCTGTCACCGAACACGTAGGGACACTTGCTGGAAACCGTATAAGCACCCACGATGACAAGTACAAAAAGGGGCGCCACAATATGTCTCGTCGCGTAATCGAATTTTCCCACAAAGGGAATGTCGGGAATAAAATTCTTGTGTCTGGTCGTATCCATCAGCTTGGAAAACAGCATGATCACACCCGGCATCAGCAGGAACACGGAGCCAAGCGCCAGAAAAATAGACTTAATCAGACACATGGACAAGTCCGGACCCATCTTATACTGCATAAAGCCCATTGCGATCAGACCGCCTATCGTAGTGAGAGAGCTGCCGCAGATCTCCGGGATCGCCTTACTCAGGGCAATGATAATCGCCTCACGGGATTCCAGATTGACATGCTCCTCCTTGTATCTGTTCAAAAGAATAATGGCGTAATCCACCGACAGCGCAAGCTGCAGCACAACCGTCACGGAGTTGGACACAAAGGAAATCGTACCGAACACAAAATTCGTCCCCATCTGCAAAACCGCCGCCGCCACGAAAGTGATCAGCAGAACCGGCACCTCCGCGTACGCCTGCGACGTCAGGAAAAGCACTGTCACTACCACGAGAGCCACCAGAACAACGATCACGTTCATCTCCTCCGCAATCAGCTCCGCCTCGATATCCCCAAGCGTCGTGGACAGATAATAATCATACCCGGCAAGTTCTTCCTTCACCCGCTCCAGCACTCCCAGGCATTGGTCATCCTTCTCATCATAGTCAAATGTGACATTATAATAGGAAGAACCGTTAAAATAATGTTCTTCCGTATCATCAAAGTCTACCATGAAAACACCCGGTATAAATGCCAGCTTCCGCTCAATAGACTCCGCCTGTTCATAGGACACATTCGCCACCATCACATCACAGGTTCCGTATGTAATAAACTCCTGCTCCATCAGGTCCAGACCTTGTTTCGTCTCCGTGGAATCCGGAAGGTAATGGGACATGGAGTTCTCTACGTTCACCCAGTTTCTCGTTACGGCAGAAAAAATGATCAAAATACCAAACACCAAAAAGAACAGATTCCGTTTATCCACAATGAATCCGCAGATTTTGATCATTGCCTGATTGCCGCTTTTTTTCTCGTTTTGTTCGTTTTCCATAGAAAAGCACCTCTCTCTTTCAAGGGGAAATATAGCACTTCGACCATCGGTCGTCAATTCCGTACAGGTCGAGTTTTATACATTCCCTTGAAATTGTATAAAATACAGCGTAAACTATATCTGTATTGACAGAAAGGCTTTCCTATGAAAAAAAAGTTTCGCATTACTTTATCCACTACACAGACCATCCTGCTCAGTTTTTTGCTGGCCATTCTTTTTGGAAGCGCGCTGCTGGCCCTGCCTGTCAGTGCCGCAGACGGCGCAGCCGTACCCTATATAGACGCGCTCTTTACGGCGACCACCTCCATCTGTGTAACGGGCCTTGTGACCGTTCCCACCTTTTCCACCTGGAGTCTCTTTGGTCAGATCGTCATTCTCTTTCTGATACAGGTGGGCGGACTCGGCGTCGTCACGATTATGTCCGGGCTGATGATCAGTCTGCACCGGAGAATCGGTATCAGGGACAGAATGCTGATTCAGGACGCCTTCAACCTAAATACGCTGTCAGGCATGGTCAAATTTATCCGAAAGGTGATTGCCGGTACTTTTCTCGTAGAAGGAATCGGCGCCCTTTTATACATGACGGTTTTTGTGCCGGAATTTGGCGCAAAAGGCGTATGGATTTCCCTGTTTAACGCCGTCTCCGCTTTCTGCAACGCTGGGATGGATGTGATATCGGAAAACAGTCTGTATGCCTATGTCCATAACCCGGTGATCAATACCGTAACGATTTTGCTGATTGTTTTTGGCGGCATCGGATACATTGTCTGGTGGGATCTTGTAGGGGCGCTGAAAAACATACGGCGGCAGGGAATGAAATGCTTTGCGAATCTGACCCTTCACAGCAAAATTGCCCTCTCCGTCACGGGAATCCTGATCCTCGCGGGAACGGCGGCTATATTTGTTTTCGAATATAACAACCCTCTTACGATAGGGAACTTTTCTCTCTTTGACAAGCTGCAGGCTTCGCTGTTCCAGTCTGTGACCACCAGAACCGCAGGCTTCGCAACCGTCCCGCAGGAGGATCTGACAAACGCCTCCGCCCTCGCCTCGCTGCTCCTAATGTTTATCGGCGGGTCGCCTGTGGGCACGGCCGGCGGCATCAAAACAGTAACTTTCGCGGTTCTGATCGTCTCGGCATTTGCCACGATGAAGACCCATGCCGAGGCGGAGCTCTTTCACCGGACTATTCCGAAACACGCTGTCAGCAAAGCCGTCGCGGTGGTGAGCATGGCCTTTATCATCCTGTTTACGGCAACGCTCTTACTGTCTGCTGTCACCGATGCGGATGCTCTCGACGTCCTCTACGAAACCGTCAGCGCCGCCGCCACGGTGGGCCTTACAAGGAGCCTCACTTCCGAACTGAATACTTGGGGCAGAATCATTATCATCATAACCATGTATCTCGGCAGAGTCGGCCCGATTTCACTTATGATCGCGCTGAACACAAAGAAAGAAACGAAAAATATCATCAAGAATCCCACGGAAGACATAAGCGTGGGTTGAGACGCAGGGAAAAGAAAGGAAAGGGAAATAAACCTATGGGCATTCATCAGTCTTATGCAGTATTCGGTCTTGGCAGATATGGATTTGCCGTGGCAAAGGAACTTGTGGGAAACGGCGCGGAGGTGCTTGCCGTGGACTTAGACGAGGAACTTGTCAACGCCGCGATCGCTGAAATTCCGATCTGCAAATGCGCGGACATTACCGAGGCGGAAGTCATCAAACAGCTTGGCATCGCCAACATCGACGTGGTCATCATCGCCATGGCAAGCAATCTGAAAGCCAGCGTCATGGCCACCATGCTCTGCAAGGAAATCGGTGTCAAAACAGTGATCGCTAAGTGCGCCACCGATTTAGACCGTAAAATCCTGCGCAAAGTGGGCGCCGACCGGGTCGTATTTCCGGAGAGCGAGTCCGGCATCCGCCTTGCCAAAAATCTTTTAAGCTCCGGTTTTATGGATATTATGGAACTCTCCAAAGACATCTCTTTAGTAGAACTGCCCGTCAAGCAGGAATGGGCGGGAAAGACCCTGATTGAATTAAACCTCAGAAAAAAATATTCAATCAATGTGGTGGCCATCGTTGAGGGCAAAGACGTCCGCATTGATATCGACCCTGAAATGCCTCTGCAGGCGTCTATGAAAATGATCGTGATTGCCGATACGGCGAAACTGGGGAGACTTTCCTAAGAGTCTCCCCAGACGTTTTTACCTCTTTCATAAAACGTTATCATGCCACACTTCTTCGCCGGACTTTTCCGCTAAATCAGTTCATATTTCACCACATCCATTGTCACTTCTCCATCGGCGAAAAAGGAGATGCCTTCCGCCGCAAGATCTGTATACATCGTCGCGGTCAGCACATGTTCCCCGTCATTCACAAAAATCTCGGCACTGAATTTATCCAGAATAATGCGCAGCTTAATGGTTCCGTCCTTATGGTTCACAAGGCAGCGCCGCTGATGGATAATCGCCCTTCTGGAACCGGAAAACTTTCTGTCCACCTTCACGACTGACTCATGCGGCCGGAAGCTGACGGAAGTCTGATAGGTATCGTTCTGTGCGAATCTGACTGCAAATTTATGGTACATATCAGATCCGTCCACCGGGCGAACGGTAAGCTCCATATCGACTTTGCGTCCCTCCACGCCGCCTAAACGGATTACATCCGTAAAAATGACCTTCTCATGCCGCACTTCCTCACCGCGCATAGCTTCCAGCTCCCGCACCGGCTTCTGATATAACCGGCCGTTTTTCACGGACAATTCTCTCGGCAGCGTCATTTGCCCAAGCCATGGCTGAGCGGGCGTATGCAGGTTGCAGGTGTCCCAGTTCTGCATCCATGCCACCATAATTCTTCTTCCGTCCGGCGCAAGAATCGTCTGCGTCGCATAAAAATCAATTCCATAGTCCACGGCTTGATTGTGTTCTTCCACAAAGGTGTCCGTCTCCTCATCGTATGAGCCGATCAGGCACAATGTCCCGTTCCCGTTATGATACTCAAACTCATGTGGCAGCATATCCATGGGACTTGTAAGCAGCACAGCTTTCCCGTCCAACAGGAAAAAATCGGGACACTCCCACATCCTGCCATAGCGGCCGCGGTTCGCCATCAGTATTTTTTCATACTTCCAGTCAATCCCGTTGGGACTGCCGAAAAGCAACACCTGTCCGTCCCCGTCCTCCGTACAGTTGCCTACGACGCACTGATAGGAGCCGTCCGGCTTCTGCCACATCTTCGGGTCCCGAAAGTCAAACTTACTGCTGCCTTCCGGCAAATCCTCCTTCGTCAGCACCGGATTTGCCGCATATTTCTCATAGTCCACACCGTCTCCGATCGCTATACACTGTGTCTGCACATCCCTCATACTGCCATCAGACTGCGCCTCTCTCGAAACGCCAGTATATAGTAACAGATGTCGTCCATCCGGCAAGATAACCGCGCTGCCGGAAAAACAGCCGTCCCGGTCATATTCCCTGTCCGGCGCAAGCGCTGCCGGAAGATAGCGCCAATGCAGCAGATCCGCACTTACCGCATGTCCCCAGTGCATCGGCCCCCAGTGGGAGTCATAGGGATGGTACTGGTAAAACAGATGATACTCTCCTTTGTAATAGGAAAAGCCGTTCGGATCATTCATCCACCCCACCCGCGTACATAAATGAAAATCCGGTTTCTGTTCTTTCTCTATTGTTCTCTCCTGCGCCTCTTCATATTTTCTGGCGTCACGCAATGTCTGGCTTATCATAAAACACCTCCATGTCAAACACACTTACTCCTGTTTATTTCCATCTGTCATTTCCCGCACCTTCCAATGCCGACACCCTTGCTAGCACTATTCGGCCACATCTTTGCCGGAATAACGGTCATACGCATTTTGATATACGGCCAACAGCTTCTCCATACCACATTTCTTTTTCAGATGCTCAATATATGCATTCCACTCTTCATCCGTGGGTCCCCCGTTCTTGATCCACAGACCTTCCTGCTCGGAAACCGCACTCTCGAAGTTCCCCTTATACCAATCGATATCGTCCAGTTCCCTTCCCGTAAACACACAGTCCACAGGATAGGTCGATGTATCGTCCACATAGGGCATCCAGAAATCATACAGATCCGTCAGCCGCTCGATGGCTCTGTCCTCCATCCTGAAAGTCGTCTGATAGTAATCACTGAGAATCAGCTTCGGTCCTGCCACCTCGCACTCGCCCTTCAATTCCCCGGAGCTTTTTCCGTATTTCTCCCGGCTCTCCTCATCGGATATGCTCAGCCACACCCCGTTTTCGTCCTGCTTCGTAAAATAAGTGCCAATGGGTCCATACTGCATCTGCATGACGATCTCGGGATCGTACCACCTATCATAAAACTTTAGCAGATTTGCCGGACTTTTGCACGCCTTTGTGATGTTGAGCTGCCCGCTGCCTACACCGCCGCCTGTGCGGATCGTCACATTGTGTGTGCCGTCCGGTCCGTCAAGAACCGGTAAAAAGACATAGTCCTTCGCGTAATCGCCCATGAGCTCCTCAATATACCACCAAGTAGATACGCCTACATAACCTTGTGAACACTTGGAGATTAGCTGAGTATCCGTCTGGCTGAACATCTCCACGTCCATCAGGCCCTCTGCATACCAGTTATGAAAATAGGTAAGCGCCTGTCGGTACTGATCCGTGACGCACATAAATTCCACCGTGCCGTCGCTCTTTAAGACAAGATCGTTGCAGACATCATTGGGCCAGTTCGTAAACCCGAATCCCGCATAGAAAATATTCTGTCCCCAGCACCACTGATCGAAGCCCGTGCTCATGGGTATCGTACTGCCCGGCGCATTCCCATAATACTTTGCGCTCATATCATTATCCTTAAATGCCTTCAGAGCCGCATGAAGCTCATCCAATGTGGTGGGTACAGGAAGCCCCAGATCATCCAGCCACGCTTTGTTAATCATAGAAAACTGCGGGATAGAATAAATACTGTAATCTTCCGGCGTACCGATTCCCGCCGTCCCCATGCGTTCTCCCGCCGGAAGACCGTAGATATAGCCGTCATCCATCGTGATGGCACTGCGGATATCCGGGTTTTCTTCAAGAATTTTGCTCAAGTTCGGCATGTATTCTTCCGTCAGGTAGGGCGTCAGGTCGATAAATGTCCCGTCGTCTCCGTAGCGAGAAATATCATAATTGCTGAATCCCACACCCATAAAGGCATCCGGCAGTTCACCGCCCGCAATACGGATATTTACCTGTTCCGCCAAAGATTCCTTCATGGTAGTCCAGTCAATACTGATTCCCGCCTCCTGCTGCAGCTCGTTTAATACGACATTATCGTCATATCCCGGACTCAGTGCGCCCTGCGCGCCCATAATGGCAAACTGTGTCTGCGAGGTGTCCGGATTGGCAACTCCTTTCTCGTGGTGCCCGTAGTCCTGGTTCGCGCACGCCGTCATTGACAGGGCCATTCCCGCTGTAAACATACAGATCAGGATTTTCTTTTTATTTAGAAATGTTTTCATTTTTCTCATCACATTAATCCTCCATTTCAGACCCTCTGATCTCTGATTGAAAAACAGGACGATCAGACTTATTCTTTATCCCGTTCCAGTCTGCCGTCAGCCCTTTACCGCGCCTGCCATAAACCCTTTTTCAAAATACTTCTGTACGAACGGATAAATAATCAGCATCGGCAGCGCCGCGATAATGATGGATGAAAACTTGATCATCTCTGTCATTTTGTTCAGTTCCGCAAACCCGCCCGATATGGTACTCGCCTGACTTGCGCTGGCAGAACTCTTAATCAGTATGTTTCTCAGCACAAGCGGCAGAGGCGCCTTATTCGGGGACGGCAGATAAATCATGGATGTAAACCAGTCGTTCCAGTACGCCACCATACTGAACACCACCATAACCGCCATAATGGAGCGGCTTAAAGGCACCACAATCTTAATGAATGTCGTCCATTTGGAGGCCCCGTCGATATTGGCCGCTTCGATCATCTCCTTCGGAATGCTGTTCTCAAAGAAGTTCCTCACAATGATCAAATTGCCGACCGCCACACCGCCCGGAAGGAAGAGCGCCCACATGCTGTTGATCAGCCCTGTCTCCTTCACGACCAGATAGGTGGGAACCATACCGCCGCCAAAATACATTGTAATGATAAAAAAGATACTAAAAAATTTCCGTCCCGGCAAATCTTTCACACTTAAAGGGTATGCCGCCAGATAAAGCATAACCACAGAGAACACCGTACCGATGATCGTATACTTAAAGCTGTTAAAAAGTCCAAGCAGGATGCCGGGATCTGCAAACACCGACTTGTAACCGTCCAACGTAAACTGGCTCGGCAGAAGAAACGTCTTTCCCGCGTACACATCGTAAGGGTTGGACACAGAGGCAACCAGCACATAATAGAGCGGATAGGCAACAATTAACAGAATAATGGTACAGAGAACCACCAGAATGATATCGCTGCTCTTTTCGGAAAGTCCTGTCAGCTTTCCCGATTTTGTGTTTTTTCTCATACCGCACCTCCTATATAAAACTCGTGTCTTCCGATATCCGCTTTGCCGCCTTATTTACCGCAATCAGCAGAATAATATTGATTACTGTATTAAATAACCCTACCGCCGTTGAATAACTGTATTTGGCTCGTTCAATACCCTGTTGATAAACATAAACTGCTATGACGTCACTGGCCGCTTTGTTCAAGTCTGTCTGCAGGAGCCATACCTTTTCAAAACCTACGTTCATCAGACCACCAACACTCATAATCAAGTTCAAAACCATAATAGGCGCTAACTCCGGTATGTCGATATGGATGATCCGCTGGAACAAAGACGCACCGTCCACCTTTGCCGCCTCATAGAGCGATGTATCTACATTTGCCAGCGTTGCCATGTAAACGATAATGCCCCATCCTGCATCCTGCCATATACCCGACGCGATATAGATTGTGCGGAATGCGGAAGACTCTGTCAGAAAATCTATGGACGTTCCCGCTATCAAGTTAATCAGACCACCCGAAGGACTTAAGAAGATTCGAATCATACCGCAAATAACCATCGTGGATATAAAGTGCGGTGCGTAGAGCACCGTCTGGGTAATCCTCTTAAAACGGTGAAACCGCATCTGGTTCATCATCAGAGCAAGAATAATCGGAATCGGAAATCCCCACAATAAGCTGTAAAAACTCAGTAATATCGTGTTCTTCATCATCCGCCAAAAAGTTGGCGCACTGAAAAACCGGAAAAACCACTCGAGACCGACCCACTCACTTCCCGCAAATCCTTTGCTTGCCTTATAATCCCTGAATGCAATCTGGATGCCGTACATCGGTATGTACTTATATACAATGGTCAGTACCACTGGCACCAGAAGCATCGCATACAACTGCCAGTTATCCTTCAACCGCCTTTTCAGCGATTTGCCGCCTGTTTGAGGCGCCGTCTTTGTTCTACTCATTTGCCGTCTCCCTCCTGATTCTATCCCTCACCATTTTGAATTGTAACAACCGTTTCGTGAAACGTTATTTCTATGTAATTGCATATTAGCATCATATATATCTTTCCGTCAACACAAATTGCCGATTTTCTTTCTTTTTATTGCCACATTTTCTGTTTTTCACGAATTTTCGGTTCTATTTTTGTAATATATGCACACATATATTACATGTAACGTTTCATATATATACTTTTTCCTGCTTTACAAACTGCCCCTATGTCTTTATAATGTTTGTGATAAGACAGGAAATATAAAAAGCAGAGGGAAATGACACTGTGTTTCTGCGTGAATTGTGCTATAATTTCACGAGATTTCACGATCCGTTTCATTCCTCATTTTATATGTTTCAAATGATGAACCGGAAGCACAAAGGAGTGCCTGATATGAAAAAAGAATGTTCAACTCCAACCATGAAGGATGTCGCAAAAGAAGCCGGTGTTGCACTCGGCACGGTATCCAAAGTCGTAAACGGCCTTCCTGTGGGGGAATCCTATCGCATCCGTGTGGAGACCGCTATCCAAAAACTGAACTACCAGGTAAACAGCTATGCGCAGGGTCTTAAGGCGAGCAAAACCTACACCGTTGCCCTCTTAATCCCCAACACCTTCGATCCGTTTTTTGCTTCCCTCACTTATTACATTAATGTTGCGCTTATGAAAAAAAGATATCGGATGCTTTTGTGCGCCACCGATTACGATCCCCGGCTGGAACAGGAATATGTGACAATGGCGCAGCAAAATAAAGTGGACGGAATTATCGGCCTTACCTACAATCCCGATCTCATTGTGGACGAAAACACCCCCTTTGTCGCCATCGACCGCTCCATGGGCTCCAAAATTCCCTGTGTCGCCTGCGATAATTTCGCCGGAGGCCAGCTCGCCGCCGAAAAACTGGCCAGTCTCGGCTGCAGGCACGTTGCCTTTTTACGAAACGGATCTACCCTGGACAATGAGCCCAACAAGCGAAAAGCCGGTTTTGAGACCGGCTGTCTTTCCCGCGGCCTCACTTATGAGATGAAAATTTTAAATGATGGGGATTCTATCGAAGAATTTGAACATTTTATATCAGAACATATACTCGAAGGGCACTTATCCTTTGACGGCATTTTCTGTGTAACCGACCGCCTCGCCTGCCATGTGCTTGGTATGCTGCAAAAGCTCGGGATACGCGTGCCGGAAGATGTGCAGCTTATCGGCTTTGACGGAATACGGGCTTTTGGAAACATGGATTACCACTGTTCGACTATTGTTCAGCCCGTTCCCGACATGGCCGAAATGTGCGTAGATCTTCTTCTGCGCGAAAATACAATGGCAAAGCCGCCATTGGTCTGCCTGCCCGTCACTTTTGCACAGGGAGGAACGACTACAGAAGAATGCACGCACACGGATCAATCACTCTAATGATATAAACATTTCCAAAAGACTGCATTTGTCAAAAATACACGCGCTTACAGTTTCAGTTCCACCCAAATATCGCTGTCCAGCACGTCATCTTAACTTGTTTGCTCCTTTTCTTTTCCTATCTATAAAACGGACGCCGGTTACCCGGACGTCCGTCTCAGCACTAAAATACAAATATCGCAGCCGTATAAGGCGGCAGATCAAAGGAAATACTATAATCTTTAAAATTGCAAGGTTCTTTCACCGCCACAATCTCCGCGGGAATCACATTCCCGTTTCCGCCAAACCGCTTATCGTCACTGTTTAAGAGGAGCTTATACTTTTTCTTTTTAGGCACCCCGACCTTATAGTTTTCCCATTTCATAGGGGTCATGTTGAGGACGAACATGATATTGTTCTTGCCGGTTTTGTCCTTGCGGTAAAAGCTGTATGTACTGCGGTCCGCATCGTCGGCGTTCAGCCACTCGAAGCCCGCCCAGTCGTTATCGATCGTATACAGAGCGGGATACTTCCGGTACAGTGCAAGCAGCTCCTTCACATACTCGTGCATACCCTTATTCTGCTCTTCGCCAAGCAGATTCCAGTCAAGCTCCCTTGTCTCGCTCCACTCTCTCTCCTGACCGAAATCCTGTCCCATAAAGAGCAGCTTCTTGCCGGAATGCCCCATCATGTAGCCATAACCCACACGCAGATTTGCGTACTTATCCACGGGATAGCCGGGCATCTTGTTGACCATGGAACATTTCAGGTGCACCACCTCGTCGTGGGAGAGAGGCAGAATATAATTTTCGCTGTTGTTGTAGCTCATGGCGAAGGTCATGGCATAGTGGTTATTCTTGCGGAAATAGGGGTCGAGCTTCATATATTCGCAGAAGTCGTGCATCCATCCCATGTTCCATTTAAAGCTGAAGCCAAGTCCGTCCTCCTCCACCTTGCCAGTCACCTTCGGCCACGCCGTAGATTCCTCCGCAATGGTAAGGAAGCCGGGATATGCGCCGTGCACCACAGAATTTAAGTGCTTAAAGAACTCAATCGCATCCAGATTTTCTCTGCCGCCGTACTTATTCGGCACCCACTGGCCTTCCTGCTTGCTGTAATCCAGATAAAGCATAGACGCCACAGCGTCAATCCGGATGCCGTCGATATGGTACTCTCTGATCCAGTAGAGAACATTCGCAATCAGGAAATTCCTGACCTCATTCTTTGCATAGTTAAAAATCTTTGTGCCCCAGTCCGGGTGCTCGCCGATCCTCGGATCGGGATGCTCGAAAATACACTGTCCGTCAAAGCAGCCAAGCCCGTGCGCGTCAGTCGCAAAATGTGCCGGAACCCAGTCCAGAATAACGCCGATCTTATTTTTATGAAGCTTATTGATCAGATACATGAAGTCCGACGGATCGCCGTGTCTGGAGGTGGGCGCATAGTAACCGGTCACCTGATACCCCCAGGAACCGTCAAACGGATATTCCGCAATACCCATAAGCTCTATGTGGGTATAATGCATTTCCTTCAGGTACTCCACGATTCTGTCCGCAAACTCGCGGTAGTTATAAAATCCTTCCTCCGTGCCGTCAGGATGTTTCATCCATGAACCGATATGGCACTCGTAAATCGCCATTGGCTCCTGATTATAGTCCTTGCCTTCTCTTTCGGCCATCCATGTGCTGTCCGACCACTTAAATTTGCTGATATCATACGTTTTTGACGCATTGCCCGGGCGCATCTCCGCATAATTCGCGAAGGGATCTGCCTTATAAAGCTTCTCGCCCGCAGGCGTCCGCACCAAATACTTGTAAAGCTCATTCTCGCCCACATCCGGAATAAAGAGCTTATAGATCCCGCCGGGACCCAGTTTCTCCATCTCGTGCTTTTCCTCATCCCAGCCGTTAAAGGTACCGATCACATGAACGCTGGCGGCATTGGGCGCCCACACTGCGAAGAACATACCCTTCACGCCGTTTTCCACAGAAGGATGTGCTCCCAGCTTTTTGTAGATATCATAATGTGTGCCCTGCGCGAACACATACTGGTCAGCCTCGGAGATAAATACCTCCTCTGTCGTCTGTTTCTCTGCCTTTTTGGGCGCCGCCGCCTTCTCCTGCTTTTTCTGCACTCCGGATGACTTAGCCGCTTTCTTTACTGCCATAACCTAACCCCCTGTTTTATAATCCACTAAGAGTTCATGATAAGCTGCCTTCTCTAACTAATGCATGAAGTCCTTCTCACGCAGTATAATCATGTCCTCTTCATCATACCTCTTTGCGAGCAAAATATCCATAAAATGTTTCGGTGTTTTTTTGTTGGCGTACTCGATCGCCTCATCCACCAGATCCCTCACCTCGGCGAGCGTCACCTCGTGGTCGCTCGTCTGTCTGTCAGCAATCCGTGTATGAAGAGCCAAGATACCGAACTCGTCAATAGAGTACTCCATATCCTCCGCATACTGCTTCGCATAGGCCACCAGCGCCTCATTATCGAGAGGCTCTATATCCACTCTCAGGTTAAAAATATCTTTGAGGGCGCTGTTTTTTGAGAGCAGCTCGTTCACTTCCGTCTTGCCGCCTACAATCAACGCCAGAAGGCCCATATTTTCCCTCTCAAGCGCTTTCACCATGGACGCCACGGTAGCCGCTTTCAGTTTGGCGGCTTCCACTATGATAAGCGCACCGCCGTCCATCTTGGAGAACGTCGCCTCCACATCCTTTTTATTCAGGACATGGCCCTCAATCTTCGCCACTTTTCCGGAAAAGTTGCTGTCATTGTACTGCATTTCCCGGATCAGCGCTTTCGCCAGAGAAATGGTGGTGGATTCCTCCTCACCCGTGATGACAATATTCCCCGTGCAGGACGCCAGACTCATATTATCCAGCACATGAATCAACTGTTTCTTTGATTTGCGCTGATGCACATATTTGCCGAACAACTCCTGCTCCTCCGGGCTGAGTTCTCTGTCCCTCGCGGTCTCTCCCCCCGGCTCGGTCTCTTCCGGTTCCCGCTCTGCAGCCGACTCTTTTACCGGCTTCTCCGCAGGTTTCTTCACGTCCGTCTCTGAAACCTCCGCATCCTCCGGCGCGTCTGTCTCTTCCGGTTCCCAAGCCGCCTCTTTCTCCTCCTCCCGAATCGGTGGCGCCGTCTTTTTCGGAGCCACTTTCTCATAAGGCACATCTTCAGGGAAAACTACCTTTTTCACATGCGGATTTTTGCTGGATTCTTTCATAATCGCCGCCATAAAGGCCTTCTCCAGCTCTTCTAACAGGCCGTTCTTCGTAGCCTCGTCGAAGCTCGCAAACAGGCTGCCCGTCTGCGCCATAATATGCTGGCGGACGTCCTCCATCCGTTTCTCCTGATTGTCCTTTTTCATCTGTTCCCACTCGGCCATAATATCGTCGATGCTGAGCTGGCCGGTGATCTGTTTCTCCACCTGTTCCGCGTCAGGCAATACAAAACTGATCTGTCCGTCGTATTCCTGCGCCAGATATTTATCGTATTCCGTAGACTTAGAGGCTGCCAACGCCTGCTCCCTGAGCGCTCGGGCCTGCAGCCTCTCGGCCTCTCTCGTCATTTCCTCTATAATTTTCTGCGCGTCAAAAACTACTGTGTCATCCCGCACAATCTCTTCACTGGCCGCCTGCAGTTCTTCCTCATTTAAGGCGTTTACATTGGGTAACTTCGCCGTCTCCTCCAGAAGCGGCGCGATAATCGCATCGGTGATAGACTCCCGTTCCTTCTGCTCCTGCGGTTTCTCAAACGGGATCGGTTCGTTTTTTACCGGATACTCCGGCTCCTCAAATATTTCCGCCTCCCCGGACTCATATATCTCCTCCGGCGCAGCCTCTTGCATATCCTCCGAAAAGTCCGCGGTCTCCTCAAACTCTCCCATGTCCTCTGACATGTCCGCCTCATCCTGCGGCTCCTGTGCGCCGTAGAGAACATCCTCCCCGTCGTCTAACACTTCTTTCATGCTCTCCGCCAGAGCCATCTGCAGATTGATCGTATTGTACTGCCCCACATCCACGGTTTTGACTTCCGGCAGTTCTGTGGTGGGCGCCGCCAGCACATCTTCCTCTTCCCCGTCGATATCCGGCTGCCCGTGGCTGATCTCCTCCGCCACCTGCGTGTCCCCGGAAATCTCGTCCGGCAAGTCCTCCTCTTCCGGCTCCTCCTCCACGTTGTCCACGTCTTCTCCCGCGCTTCTTCCCTCTATGTAAGCGTCATACTTCTCCTGCTGCTCGGCGCTTAACGGCTGGTGCAGCGCCTTTAACTCCAGCGCCTTGATCACATACCGCCCCTCACCGAACCAGAGGAACATCTCGTCACATTCCTCTACGCACTTCGTGGTAAGGCCGATGCGATGATAGAGATAAGCCAGCTCATACACCCACTTTTCTCTCGGTTCCCGCTTCTTAAACTCTTCCAGAATCGCTATCCGCTCTTCTATGCTGACGTCCAGCGCCTCATAAAGTCTGTATTGCAAAACATAGCGCCCCGTATCTCTCGGCGCGATCTGCACAAATTCCTTATAATATTCACTCGCCTGATCGAACTCACCCATCTTAATACAAAGCTCGCACAGAGAATAAATAATCAGTCTGCCCGTAGGGTGCTTTTCATAAGCCATCAGCAGAATATCCTTACTCTCCTGATACCGCCTATTAATCTTATACAGATCGCTGATCGTACACAGCATCATAACGCCCCTGACTCTGCGCCAGTCGATCTTGTCTGCGATCTTTACCGCCTCCGCGTACTCTCCCTCTGCTATCAGCGCCTTGATCTCGTCCGCGCTGGCTTTGTATTCAAACTTATCCAAGGTACCCACCTCATCAACGTACTTTAACTGTTTTATCCGTCTACACAATGACCCTATTATCTGTTTCAGTTTACCATAGTCCCTTGTCAATGTAAACAAAATCCGTCGAAAAAAGTACCTTCACTCCCAATATATGGAACTGTTTTGTCAAAATATTACCTTATCTTGTATTTTTCAATATTGTTCACTCACTCCCTCTGGCGCAGAAGGCGGTTGGATAATTCTGTAAACCGTTCTAAAGTAAATGTTTCGCCGCGCACCATTGGCGAAAGTCCCATCTCTTCCAACGCCTTCTCCACCTGCCCTCTCGTCACGCCTAATCCCCCCGCATTGACAAGGCCATTAGCCAGGGTTTTTCGCCGCTGGTTAAAGGACGCCCGGATTACGGCAAACAGGAACGCCTCGTCATCCGCTTCCACCGGCGGCTTCTCATATCTAGTCAGTCTCACCACGGTGCTGTCCACGTTTGGACGCGGCAGAAAACAGGAGGCGGGCACCCTTGCGACAATCTCCGGCTTGGCGTAGTACTGCACCGCCAGCGACAACGCCCCGTACTCCTTCGAGCCCGGCCCCGTCTGCATACGGTCCGCCACTTCGCTCTGTACCATGACCGTGATGCTCGCAAGCGGCATCCGGCTCTCAAAAAGCGCCATAATAATCGGCGTCGTAATATAATAGGGCAGATTCGCCACCACTTTCAGGGGCCGCCCGCCGTTTTCCTCCGCCAGCGCAGAAAAATCCACCTTCAAAATATCTTCGCACATAACGGTCACATTATCATACGCAGACAGCGTATCTTCCAGAATCGGAATAAGTCCCCTGTCAATTTCCACGGCGATTACCCGCTCCGCCGCCTCTGCCAGATATTGTGTCATGGTGCCGATTCCCGGCCCGATCTCCAAAACGCAGTCCCCCTTTGTGATCTGCGCCGCCTCCACGATCTTTGTGAGAATATTGGCGTCAATCAGAAAATTCTGCCCGTATTTCTTCTGCATACGGAACTGATATTTTCCGAGTATCTCCGACGTTTTCGTAAAATTTCCCAAATCAGCCATATAAATTTCTCTCTCCCGGTTTTCCCGTCATAAGCCATTGTGTTGCGCTTCCGCGCAAAACCCAAACAGCCGTCAGCGCATTCCTCAAAGCCCAAACAGTCTCCTCGCGTTTCGCTCCGTAATCTCCACCACTTCCTCATAGGAAATCCCTTTAAGCGCCGCAATCGCCTCCGCCACAAAAGGGAGGTTCAGCGAGGAATTGCGCGCCCCCCGGTGCGGCTCCGGCGAAAGATAGGGACTGTCCGTCTCCAGAAGAATCTTATCCATGGGAATATACGCTGCCGCTTCTTTCAGCTTCTTCGCATTCTTAAAGGTAATCACACCGCCGATGCCGAAGTAAAAATCCATGTTCAAATATTCTCTCGCCATCTCCTTCCCATAGGAAAAGCAGTGCACCACGCCGCCGATCTCCCCCGCCCGATGCGCCTGCATGATATCCAGCGTATCCTTCGCCGCCTCCCTGGAGTGGATAATGACGGGGAGTTTAACCTCCGCCGCAAGCACAAGCTGTCTGGCAAACCACTCCTTCTGCAAAGATACCGCAGGCTCCGGGTAATGGTAATCCAGTCCCGTCTCACCCACCGCCACGATCTTCTCATGGCCGCACATCTCCCGCAGCCGCTCTATGCCTTCTTCCGAAAGTTCCTCCACCTCGCTTGGGTGCACGCCGACCGCTCCGTATATAAAAGGATACCGCTCCGCCAGCTTCACGGTCGCTTCGCTCCCGGCAAGGCTGGCTCCTATATTAATCACCGTGCCGATCCCGTTTCCCGCAAGCGAAGAAAGCAGTTCCTCCCTGTCCGCGTCAAAATCCGTATCATCATAGTGCGCATGGCTTTCAAAAATCATAAAACCTCTCCTTTTCCCGCAAAATCCACCATTTCAATCTTTGAATAATGTACCATTTCAGCCTGCCAAATGCAAATACTAAAAAAAATTGAAATTTTCTTAAAAATTCTTTAAAAAATACTTGCATTACACAAAACATTATAATATAATAACTTTTGCTGGTACAAAAGAAGACATGCACCGCTAGCTCAGTTGGTAGAGCACCTGACTCTTAATCAGGGTGTCCAGGGTTCGAGCCCCTGGCGGTGCACTTTGAAGAACTGTTTTTGGAGACGCAAGCGCTCTGGGGACGGTTCTTTTTACGTCCCCCGCCTCAGCGGTACAAATCCATCCACGGCGCCGCAATCGACAGCGACCCGAACGCCTCCTTCTCCACTTCCTGCACAATCCCTTCCTTGCTCACACAGATCAAACGGTCCGCCAAGGACATGGAATCCGCCAGATTAATCGTCAGAATCACCACCGCCATTCCTCTGTCTAACAGCATCTCCATCATTTTCCAGATCAAAACCCGGTGCGTCAGGTCCGCTCCCCTAAAGGGCTGGACGCAAACTACCACCTTCGGCTTTTGCAGCAAAACTCTCGTATATACAAGCTGATATCTCTGCTTTTCTTCGAGCGCCTCCACGGGCATCAAAAAAACATCCTCCCCCAGATTCTCTTCATACTCTCTTCTGACACTGTTCTTCATCCGTGTGTTCTTCCATATACCCGGCACCCGGCGCGCCAGCCCCATGCACAGATTGTCCAGATAACTCATCCCCTGAAATACCATCGTCCTTGTGGGGTCTGCGGAAATCAGCGCAAGGTCTTTGCAGGCAGCGGGGTGAATCGCCCTGCCCTCCATACGGATTTCCCCCTTCTTTGGCTTCCTGTCGCCGCAGAGCACGGACAGAATGTCTCTGAGCACCTGCTCATCTAAATTCTGCACCACCAGACACTCTCCCTCATAGACCTCCATCGTAAAATCTGTCAGCACTTCACCCGCAATCCGGGAGAGAGACAAAACCGTCTTTTTTTCCTGTCTCGCAGCGCCGCATCGTCCAATATGGTTCCGAATGATCTTATCAAATTCAATGGTGTAGCTCTGCACGATTTCGCTCTTCATCTCCGCCCGGCCTATCACCTTCTAAATCCTGCCGTTGGAAAAAAGCGCGGCCCGGTCGCAGACTTCCATGATCTCCTCCAAATGCAGACTGATATAGAGAAAAGAAAAGCCCTGCCCCGCATAATGGTGCATTATCTCATAGAGCTTTCCCAGCTCACTGCCATTTATGACCGTGCCGATCTCATGCAGCACGATCAGGCGGTATCCCGCCACCACCGCCCGCAAAAGCTCCACGGTCACGCGCTCAAAGGCGGACAGCTTATCCACATAAGCGTCCGCCGGGATGTGTACGCCGATATCCTCCATAAAAGGCGCGAGCTGTCTTTGCAGCAGTCTGTTGTGAATGATATTCTGGCGAAAGCCCTGACGGAGCACAAAAATATTGTCGGAAACCGTCATATGCTCCACCAGCCTGCTGTGGGCGTCAATCACGCCGATCCGGTTTACGGATCTCCGAGTGCTTTTCCATGAATTGACGCGCTCTCCGCAATAATACACATGCCCGTCATAGAGCGGCATATTGGCCTGCATAAGCTGCAAAAGCGCCTGCAGTCCATGGGCGCTGATCGGCACCATCCCCATGATTTCACCCCTGTAAATCTGCAGGTTAAAGTCTTCCAACTGCTTGCTTCCCTTATCCGGGTAGGTCACCCGCTCCATGCGGAATACTTCCTGTCTCATATCGCCCCTCTAACCCCCATATTTACACATCACGGAATCTCAAATCTATGCGGAGAATGCCATATTTCAGGCATTCTCCTACGTGAGACTTAGAACTTCTCACGTCAATCCCTCTGGAACGGAATGGTAACCTCCACATCCGTTCCCTTCTGCGGCACGGAATACACATGCAGCCCGTACTCTTCTCCGAAAATTAAATGGATTCTGCTGTTTACATTTGCGAGCGCGATGCCTCCCTTGCGCTCCTCGCCGCGGATCAGGCCGCTTCCGTCACGGCCAAGCCTTCGGTTCAGCTTCGAAAGCGTTTCCTCATCCATCCCTACGCCGTCGTCGGAAATCCTGATCAGAAGCCTGTCTTGCGTCCGCTCAAACTGAATCCGGAGATTTCCGGTCTCCACCTTAAGCTCCGTCCCGTGAATAATGCTGTTCTCCAATATCGGCTGTAAAGTCAGTTTCGGAATCTTACAGCCCATGATATCCTCCCAGTCTTCCGCGTCATAGTCAATATGAAGCTGCAGCCGTTCGCCAAATCGGTATTTCTGGATCAGGAAATAGGTCTCGCAGTTATCCAGCTCATCCTGCACCGTCACCAGATTTTCTATGTTGGTAATCGTATAGCGGAAAAACTTCGCTAACGCCTCCGTCATGTCCGCCACACCGGAAAGCCCGGCAATCAGCGCTTCTCCCCGGATACTTTCCAATGTATTGTATAGAAAATGGGGATTGATCTGATTCTGCAAGGCCAGATACTGCGCCTGTCTTTTATTCAAATCAATCATCTTAGGCGAACGCAGGATTTTTTCGATCTCATCCATCTGCATTTTCATGGACGGACTTTGGAACACCTCCGCAAAATCCCGGCTCTCCGTCAGATACCCTTCCAGAAAACGCTTGACGAGAAGCTCGGAACGCCTGTAGGGCAGCACCACCCCGAACCACACCGCCAGGAAATACAAAAGCGCAATCAGCACGTGGATTCCCGCCCGGAACATCGTCTCCTCACCGTGCAGGCCAAGCAGTACATTCCTGACAGCCTCCTCCGCAAAGTAGAAGAACATAATAACCGCAATCAGAAAAACCCTGTTTGATATATACTTTAATCGATACTCTTCTCTCATCCGGCGTTACTCCTATCCGTACATCTTCCGGTAAACCGTGGGCTTCACCCCCGTCGCCTTCTCGAAGGTATGCGTAAAATGCTTCAAATCGTTGTAACCTACCTGCTGGCAGATTTTCGATACCGGTATATTGGTTTCCCGCAGTAGGATTTTCGCCTGTTCCATGCGGACGCCAATCAGGTATTTGGCAAAACCCTCTCCCTCCACTTTCTTGAAAAGCGCGCTGAAATAAGCCGCGCTCAAACCCACCGCGCCGCTCACCTCCTCCTGTGTAATAGGCTCGCTGAAATGATTCTGGATATACTGCTTGGCCATGCGGATGGGCCGCACCGTATCCGCCTCGCGCTTCTGGCACATTTCCTCCACATAAGCCGTCTGCAGCGCGACCAGTCCGGCAAACAGCTCATCCATGCTGCCGCACATGGAACTGCGCTGTTCAAATTCCTTAAACGCCTCCGCCCTGTTTTTGACATCCACCTGACTTAAGAAAAGACGCGCCGCCGAATAAATAATCTCCCGCACCTCGAAGCCCCTGACGTCCCGCACTTCCAGCATCGTCCGCTTCATCTGCATGACCGCCTCTTCCGCCTCCTCCACACTCATCACCTCGATGGCATGGACGATCTGCCTCACATATTTCTCCAAAATATTCTGCTCATGAATGGCGGACGCAACAGGAAGCCGCTCCAAAAGTTTTCCCGTTCCTTTGAGAAGCCTGTCTTCGATGATGAGAGCCGCCTGTGCGACCGACTCCGGCAGCCCGCCCGCATCCTTCGCGGCATTTCCAAGCGCCGCCGTAAACATGACCGGGCCGAAAATCCCTTTCTCGCTCTCTAACTGGTTCAGGCAGTCCCGGAATATGCGCCTGATCTCCTCCGTCTTCTCACTCTCATAGTTTAAAAAACCGGTGCATCCTAAGCCCTTGATCCCTGCCACCAGCTCCATGCACCGGGACCGGAAGCTGTTCTCCAAAAGGCTTTGTACCTTATCAAGTATAAGGTCGATACCCGCCTTTCCGATCTCCCCGTCACAGTCTACCTTTATCAGAAAGCCCTGAAAAACGCCCTCTTCCACGTGAAGATAATACTTTTCCCGCAGTTCCTCCAGGGAAGGCTGCCAGCCGGACTCCTCCGTCAGACGGTTGATCAGATTCATCCGGAACAGACGAATATCCGCTTCGCTTTTCTGCCGTATCCACTGACGGTCCTCCGCCAGCCTTCTCCTGTCTCGTATCCGCTCTCCCAGCCTTTCCAGTGTGCCGGTCAGCTCTTCTTTATTAATCGGCTTAAGCAGATAGTTTCCCACACCGAATTTAATTGCCGTCTGCGCATAGGCAAAATGCGCGTATCCGCTGATAATGATGATCTCCAGATTTTCCTCTTTTTCTTTCACCTTCTCAATCAGTTCTAACCCGCTGTATCCCGGCATTTTAATATCTGTAATCAGTATATCGGGACTTAAACTTTCTACCAGTCCGCAGGCCTCCGGTCCGTTGTGGGCCACCCCCACGACATCCATTTGGAGCGCGTCACAATCTATCAGCGCCTCTATCAACTGGCAGATGCGCTCCTCATCGTCCGCTATCATAACTTTTAATCTTTCTTTCCCTGCATCGTACTCATTCACGGAATGTAACATAACCCCATACTCCTTCAATCTGTAACCCTCCGCTTTTCAGGCTTTCTTCTCACACTAACCGCCATGATTCCGCATCGCGGAATCTCAAATCCGCGCGGAGAATGCCGTATTTCAGGCATTCTCCTACGCGAGACATAGAACTTCTTGGCGTCCCGTCCTATGGCGGGACGTCTTTAGAAGTTCTTCTCGCGTTTTTCACGCTCTACTGCCAAGAAAACCGCCGGAAACTCCGACGGTTCTCTCTGTGATATTGTATCACAATCACGTCTGCTTTCATATGGAAAAGTCAGTTGTGATTTGTTTTTCGCTGGCTGTTTTATTTTGTGAGTACAGAAACGCCCGTATCCTGTACCGCGCCGCCGAGGCTTTCACCTTCCAGCGCTTTCACGCACGCTTCTACACCCATAGCGCCCATCTGATCCGGGTTCTGCGCCATGGTGCAGAGCAGATGGCCGTCACCGATCAGATTCATGATCGCATCGGACTTATCGAAACCTACGCCGATGATGTCCGCGTTTCCGCCTGCCTTGATGGCATTGCCCGCGCCAGTGGTGGAACCTTCGTTACATCCGAAAATACCAACTACGCCCTGTGTGATATAGTTCTCGGCGATACTCTGGGATTTCGCCGCGTCGCCTTCGCCGTACTGTGTCTCTAAGAGATTGAATCCGGTTCCTTCAAATGCGGAGCGGAAGCCTTCCTCACGCATCACGCAGGAATCTGTCGCCGCGTTTACGTTGATGATACCGATATCGCCGGAAGTCGTGCCTGCCGCCTCCAAAGCCTTGATCATCTCCTCGCCTGCCGTCTTGCCCGCCGCCTTATTGTCTGTGGAGAAAGTCGCCTCCGCATCCACGTTCGCCGGGGAATCCACATATACAATCTTCACGCCTGCTGCCGCCGCCTCGTTCAGCGCGGAGGAAATCGCGTCGGGGCCGTTCGCCGCTACCATGATCGCATTGTAGCCGCCTGCCACCGCATTGTTCACACACTCAATCTGCTGTGCGTCGTCCTTCGTGTTGGGAGCCATGAATGTCACGCTCACACCAAGCTCCGCTGCCTTCGCCTGCGCGCCATCATTCAAAGTTACCCAGTGCTGGTCGATGGAATCCATCGTGATCAGGGCAATCTTCCACTCCTGACTTGCCGTCGCGCTGCTGTTCATCGCCGGATCTGCTCCACCTTCGCCAAGAGCTGCCGCATTGATTACGGATACGCCCGTGTCTGTCACGCTGCCGCCAAGGCTCTCGCCGTTTACTGCCGCAACTGCCGCTTTCACACCCTCATATCCCATCACATCGGGATTCTGCGCCATGGTGCAGAGCAGATGGCCGTCCTTGATCAAGTTCTGTATCGCATCGGACTTGTCGAAGCCTACACCGACAATGCCGGAATTGCCCGCCGCCTTGATCGCGTTGCCGGTACCGGTTGTGGAACCCTCGTTACAGCCGAAGATTCCCACCACGCCCTGGGTGATATAGTTCTCGGCGATACTCTGGGATTTCGCCGCGTCGCCTTCGCCGTACTGTGTCTCTAAAAGGTTGAAGCCGCTGCCGTCAAATGCTGCGCGGAAACCTTCTTCACGCATCACGCAGGAATCTGTCGCCGCGTTTACGTTGACGATACCGATGTCGCCGGAGGTAACGCCCGCTGCCTCTAACGCCTTGATCATCTCCTCGCCTGCCGTCGTGCCCGCCGCCTTGTTATCCGTGGAGAAGGTCGCCTCAGCGTCCACATTCGCCGGGGAATCCACATACACAATCTTTACGCCTGCGGAAGCCGCCTCTTTCAGAGCGGAAGAAATCGCGTCAGGACCGTTTGCCGCCACAATAATCGCATTGTAGCCGCCTGCCACCGCATTGTTCACGCACTCGATCTGCTGCGCGTCGTCCTTCGTGTTGGGAGCAAGGAAATCCACCGTCACGCCAAGCTCCGATGCCGCCTGCTGTGCGCCCTCGTTCAGAGTCACCCAGTGCTGGTCGATGGAATCCATCGTGATCAGCGCAACCTTTACATCACCGCCGGAAGCTGCCGGAGCCTCTGCATCTGCCGGTGCAGCCGCATCCGTTCCTGTTGCCTCCGCACCCGTCTCTTTCGCATTGCCGCCGCACCCTGTCAAGGAAGCCGCCGCCAGTGTCATACAACAGAGCATAGCCAATAATTTCTTCTTCATACCTTATCCTCCTTTTTGATCTATCGCTATCCGCCTGCGCGGTGTTAGCTCTTTTTCTTTTTCGTAAACTGTCCGCTTCTGAGTACAATATCCAAAAGCACTGCCACCACTACGATAATACCGATCACGAGACGCTGGATACCTACCTGCGCGCCGATCATATTAAGACCGTTCTCCAATGTCTGCCATACTGCGGACCCGGCCAGCGTGCCCAGCAGAATACCCGTGCCGCCCAAGGGCGATACGCCGCCGATTACGCCTGCCGCAACGCCGTACATCTCATACATGTTTCCGGCTTCCATATTACCCATGCCCGCCTGTGCACACAGGATCAGTCCTACCACCCAGGAACACACCGCGCTGACCAGATAGGTCTTTGTGGTGGTCGCCACTACATTGACGCCGGAGAGCTTCGCCGCATCGATATTGGAACCGATGGCGTATATATGTCTTCCCGTCCTTGTCTTTGACAGCAGGAAGAAGAAAATGACAAACATGATAATCGCGATCCAGAATGTATTGTATATGCCTGCGGTAGTCCCGTAGTAGAAGAAGTTCTGGAACGCGTCGCCGGTCTCCTTTCCTACGCCGGTAGCGATGGCGTCCGTATTGCGGTTGTTGTTTACCATGTAAGCGATACCGCGTCCCACGAACATCGTGCCAAGCGTAGCGATAAAGGGCGGCAGCTTAAACTTTCCTACCAGCATGCCGTTGATCACGCCGATCACCAGACAACATGCCAGTGCCACCGTAACCGCCAGAAACGGATTGGTGCCGAGCGTCATAAGCGTCGCCGAGATCATGGCGCTCATCGCCACCATGGAACCGATGGAAAGATCGATGTTTCCCGTGATAAGCACATAACTCTGCGCAATACCGATCAGCAGGTATTTTGACATGGAACGCAGCAGATTCAGAATATTGTTGCTGGAAAAAACGGCCTGATTGATCAGTCCAAACGCTATGTAAATAATAATCAGTCCGACGAAAGCGGTAAGCGCCGCTCCCATGCCCTTGACTGCCAGAAGCTTTTTGATGGGGCTTTTGTTATTCATCTTATACTTCCTCCTTGCCGCTTTGGCTGCTAATTTTCTTATCCTCAAAGGTGGTTGCCAATGTCAGGATTTCGTTCTGCGTCGTATCCCTTGCCATGACTTCTCCCGTAATCCTGCCGTCGCACATGACAATGATCCGGTCCGCAATTCCCATAACCTCCGGCATCTCCGAGGAGACAAACATCACGGCAATACCCTGTTTCTTCAGTTCATTCATCAGGTTATAGATCTCTACCTTGGCTCCTACGTCAATGCCTCTCGTCGGTTCATCGAAAATAACCACTCTGGAATCTCTGGCCAGCCACTTACCGACCACCACCTTCTGCTGGTTTCCGCCGGAAAGATTGCCGGAATCCACTTCCACGTTCGGCGCCTTGATTTTCAGATCAACCACCGCTTTATCGCACAGCGCTTCCTCCTTTTTGCTGTCCACCACGCCAAGTTTATTACATACAATATCCAGATTCGGCAGCGTCAGGTTGTGGCGGATGCTGAGCTTCGTGCACAGGCCGTCCTTTTTTCGATCCTCCGGCGCAAGCACAACACCGTTTTTGATGGCGTCCATCGGGCACTTTATCTCTATTTTCCTGTCATCCACATATATTTCACCGCTCTCTTTCGGATCTACCCCGAAAATGGTCCGGGTCGTTTCTGTCCGCCCTGCGCCCATCAGCCCTGCAAAGCCTACGATTTCTCCCTCGTAAACCGAGAAGTTGATATTGCGCACCATCTTTCCGGCGTTTAAGTTCTTTACTTCAAACACTTTCTTGCCTTTTTTGCATTCTACGCGCGGGAATTTTTCTTTGATCTCACGGCCAACCATATGGCTGATGATCTGCTCCATGGAAACATCCCCGAAATTCATGCTGGTAATATACTGGCCGTCCCGCATGATGGTCACCCTGTCCACGATATGCTGCAGCTCCTCCAGACGATGGGATATGTAGACGATGCCTTTTCCTTCGGCTTTCAGCTTCTTAATGATGCGAAAGAGGTCTTCAATCTCTCTGGCCGTCAGCGAAGAGGTCGGTTCGTCCATAATCAGTATCTTCGCATTGATCGAAAGCGCTTTTGCGATCTCCACCATCTGCTGCTTCGACACCGGCAGATCACCCACGGTTTCCTTCGGATCAATGTCTATTTTCAGATCGTCCAGAATCCGTTTTGCCTCCTGCTCCATCTTCGCATTATTCAGCGCAAAACGACCGCTGATCTCACGCCCCAGAAACATGTTTTCAGCCACCGAGAGATGGCGGCACATATTCAATTCCTGATGGATGATCGCCACGCCCGCTTCCTGCGCCTGCTTTGGCGTCAGATCCCCGCATTCCTTCCCAAATATTTTCAAGGAACCTTCATCTCGTGTGTAAACGCCGCTCAAAACCTTCATCAGCGTAGATTTACCCGCCCCGTTTTCTCCCAGAAGCGCCATGACTTCCCCTGCGCGTAATTCAAACTTAACATGATCTAACGCTTTTACGCCTGGAAATGTTTTACATATGTTTTCCATGGAGACGATTACTTCATTCATGCTCTAACCCCCTGTTCCCTTCTATATTTTTAGTATAGCAGAATCCTGTTTTTACAAAAGGGTGGGGGATTTTTGTTTTATGGGGAGATTTTTATGCAATTTTAGAGTTTTTGGAAAATAGTAAGAAAATAAATCTGATATGTTGTACAGGAAAACAGTAAACAAGGGCAGGACGGCACGGCATGTTGCACAAAACCGTGCACAGATACGGCATCCCGCTCCGCTCTATCCACGCCGTACCATGATTTTCGCTGTGCTGAAAAGCCGCGTCAGAACCGCACCCCTAAAAACTGTATCAGGGCGCCGCCAACCACGCCGAGCACATACAAAAGCCCGAATATCCGCAGGCTTTCCTTCTTATCTTCATTTACCCGGAGCAGTACCAGAAACCCTACGCCGGAGCCGGATAAAAGCCCTGCCATCAATGCACCTGCACTCAGTACGCCGCCCAGATAAAGCTGCGTGAGTATGACGGAGGAAGCGCAGTTCGGAATCATGCCCACAAGGGCCGACACGAACAGACTGAGCGCAGGCTTATTCATGACAACCGTCGAAAGGGTCTCCTCCCCGATCAGGGCAATCGCAAAATTCAAGACGAGAGAAACCGCTATTATATATAAGAAGATTCTCCAGGTATGGCTAAAAGCCGACCGCCAGATGCCTCTCTCACAATGACAGTGCTGCCGCTCGCACAGATGCTCGATCTGCGGTTCTTCCTTCCCCCGAAACAGTGCATCTACAAGAAACCCGGCCGCAATAGCAAAAAGCACTTTGATCAGAAGCAGTTTTCCGATCATGGAAATGCCCACATTCTCGGAGATCATAATGGGAAGCATCTCATCGGAAGTAGATAAAAACACGGCAATCAAAGTTCCCACCGTAACGATTCTGCCCGCATAGAGATTCGCCGCAGCAGCAGAAAACCCGCACTGCGGAAAAACACCCAGCACACCGCCGATCGCAGGCCCCGCCTTTCCCGATTTTCTGACAACCGCCTGCATTTTCCCTCCTGTCCAATGTTCCAGACACTCCATTGCCAGATAGGTCAGAAAAAGAAACGGCAGTAGCCTCATGCCATCTATAAAGGTATCATATACCACATCCAAAATCATTTTTTACCCCTTTTCCGCGCTTTTTTCGCATATCGAGTTTGCGGCAAGCACCACGCAGGCACAAATCCCGCCAATTTTAATTTTCAATCTTCGTTCCTCCGTATCGTTTACGCCGCATTCTGAAAGTGCGGCGAGAGTTACCGAATTTATAATACCACGCTTTCAAGAAAAAGCAAGTGCGGGTAAATTTGCACAAAAACTTCCATTTCTTCTCTTTTCACCAATTTTCCGCGAAATAGGAATTGATTCTTTGGGAAAAATGTACTAATATAGAGGTGTCTATCTTAATGAGGGAGGTTCGGAATGGAAGGCTTAAAAAATATCATGGAAGATGCCGTGGAATACCAGTTAAAGAAGCTGCTGCCCACGATGCCCGAAGTTTGTTCCTGTGATAACTGCAAGTTGGACATGATGTCCTATGCATTGAACAGACTTTCACCCCAGTATGTGCGTACAGATACCGGCGCACTTTTTCAAAAACTAAACAACTATCAGCCACAGGCCGAGGTAGAAATTCTGGCCACCGTGATGTCCGCGATCAATAAAATCGGCTCGCATCCACAACACAACTGATTTTATCTGGCTCATAAGCCACAAACCGGGTGCATAAGCACCCGGTTTCTTTATGCCGTCTTTCCTTTTTAGTTTTCCACGATCTCAATCTCTACTTCTCTTTCTTCCCTCGTCTCATAATAATACATATTTAACTTCACCTCTTCCAGAATCCGCTCCTCATAGTCCTCCTTCGTCGTCACCGAGAAATCGTCCGCTTCCCCGTTCCATCTGCACGCCACCAGATACGACGCGCCGTCCTCTTCGACAAACAGTACGTCAACCAGCCTGCTCACCGTCTCATCCGTAACGTTCACCCTATAATAGCTCTTCACTTCTTTATAGCTTCCCCGGATTTGCAGCTTTTCCTCCAAAAAGTCCTGCGCCTGCCTCTTGATATTGGCAATTTTTCCCGACGCCTCCGAAACAGTGGGTCTGACCGCCTCGGCTTCCTGCATATCGTGGCTGTACGACAGGGAACGCAATGTGCCGTCCAGCGCGTCAATATGGAAATAATAGTATCGGTAATTTCCATAATCGCTCCAGTTCACGCAGTATGTGTTTGCATCGATTACCGGTTCCACATCGAACTCATTATAATAGTGATTAAACTCCATGCCGCTCCCGTCAAGCCCGAACACCTGCTGCAAATATCCTGTCGCAATCTCCACCGCCTGCTCTTCCGTGATGCCGCCGGATGCAACCACCTCTTTGATCTGCTCTTTCTCCGCCGCCTCTCTCTTGTCCAGTTCTTCGGCGTTCTGCTCCTGCAAGGCATAGTCCTGCTTTCTCTCGAAGTCTATTTTTTCCAGTATCTCTTCGTCCGTCAATTCCCTGTTCACCGGCAGATAAAAAACTCCTGTAGTCGTCAGAAAACAAAACTCATGCTCTTTTGCCTCCTCCTCGCTGTCCACCATTGTCAGCTCACCCGTCGGGAAAAGCCCGTCGAGATACTTTGCATAGAGTTCTCCTCTGCGCGCCTTTTCGCCCTCTGTATACTCTCTTGTGAAACTGTTCGCCTCGGTCTGCTGTTCCTGTATCTGGTTGGTAATCCGGGCAACCTCATCCTCCGGCAGACTCTCCATCCTCTCCTGCACCAGAGAATTTACCACCGCCCGCACGGGTACGCTTAGAATCCCTACTGTCACAATGCAGACAGTCACGGCTGCGGCCGCCCGCAAGGTTCTCATATATCTGTGCGTTTTCCTCTTCGCTCCTATCTCCAGAATCATCTGCTTCTGTTTCTCTTCCTCAAAATCTATCCCGTTCACCGCATGTTTCAAATCCGTTATATTCATATGCCTTCACCCTTTCCCTTTCATCCATCGCTTCCTCTGCGCATTCTGCATCCGCGCACATCACTCTTCCTCCAGCCGCAGGCGCAGCAGCTTCCGTCCCCTCTGCAAGCGCTTTTTTACCGCATTAACAGAAATTCCGAGTATCTCCGACACCTCTGCGGTTTTATAGCCTTCTACATAGTGCAGATATACCGCCGCTTTTACGGGAAGCGGCAGTTGAATCAGTTCCGCCAGCACATGACTGTATTCAGGATTTTCATAGCTTGCCGTAATTTCGTCGATCGTCACCTGCGGATGTCTCAATTGAAACCGCCTCATATCCCGGCAGCGGTTCTGCGCCACCTTGATCAGCCATGCCTTTTCGTGATCCCCATCCCGAAATTCTTTATTATATTCCAGATATCTGCATATCGTATCCTGTACCGCATCCTGCGCGTCCTGCTCATTGCCAAGCATAACCACACAGATCTTGTAGAGCATGGGGCTGTATTTTGTCACTGCTTCCTCTATTGTCATAAATTTTCACCTTTCCCAATCCATGGACCGTTTTTGAAGCCTCTACTTATAACACGTATGGGAATGCCAAATGGTGCCTCGGCGTAAATTCCTATTATATAAAAAATCGTCGCTCGGCAGCGACGATTCAGAGAATGCTTCGCATTCTCCTTGAATGGTTTACACTGTCGCAATTTTCCATAAAATAAAAAAGAGCGGAGCGCTGC
>CARUOB010000015.1 GCA_949076555.1 uncultured Lachnospiraceae bacterium
CTGTATGAAGATAACGCTTTAGGAAAACTTTCTGATGAACAGTTTGTTTTTATGACTTCCGGCTATGAGGAAGAAAAAAAGACGCTGAAAGAAAAAATTGCCGTTTTAGACAAGCAGATACAGGCAGCCAAAGAGCATAACTCTGATGTAAAGAAATTCGTCCAGTTGGTAAAGAGGTACACACAGATAAAGGAACTGACCTATGAGAATGTGCATGAATTTATTGACCGTATTCTGATTTATGAACTGGACAGGGAAACCAACACCCGCAAGATTGAGATATTTTATAACTTTGTTGGTAAAGTAGAGAACACGCAAGAACCTATCAAAAACACATCTTATTTCCGTCAAATCGGTACAGACGTAGACAGTATCGTAGTCTAAGATAAAGCAAGGGCTAGATGTTGACACCGCATATCAAAATGGTATCGTTATCTAACCCTAGCAAAGTTCCGCCCTGTGAAACCGTCGTCTATGTAAATGGTGTCTTTGATACAATTTGATTTTGCCTTTGAACATTTTGATTTTTTATACATTTTGATTTTTCCTCTCAGGGGGAGGGTTCAAATCGGAAACGGCTAAAAAAATTCTGCGGCATCTCCATAAACCGCAGAATTTTTTACACTTTGATTCCCGTCCTTAAAGGTGAAACGGGATATCTTCTTTATCAATTATTTCAATATATTTTGTCCAAAATATGGTACGAGAAAATGTCTTCTTATTTTTCTTTGCTTCTGTTTCATAATACATATGACCATCCTTCGGATTAACACTAAACTCTGGAACTTCATGAGATTGCTATGGCCATTCTATGTAAAGCCGTAATTTAATGGAGCACTTTTCGCTGTTCTTTTTCATGTTCCATTCCATCAAATAGATTCATACTTTTTCACATTCATAAAATTACAAGAAACTACGTATCTATTGCAATAATTCTATTGAGTAGTTGCTTTGGCAATTCAAAAATTTATTCATATGCCCGGAATAGCCGAAATAATTGGTCATACAAATCTTCCTTTCGACTCTCATAAATCAAAACATGATCAAAAAAGTCAAAATATTGTACAAATAATTGAAATTCTAAGGAATTTTCTTCATCATCCTGTCCATGAATGTATATAAGCTTTACCAAACTTCCAAATATTTTACGTAAGCTATTAATTGCTTCTAATTCTGATACAACAATTACTTGGAACTTATGTCTGCGAAGCCCTTCCCAAATCTGATGAGTGTTTATACCGTACTTATTATTGTTTTTTTCATAAACTATGTCACAATCATATTCACGATCATCTTCCTGGGAAAGAGCTTTGTATTTATTCCTAGATTCAGTATCTTTTTCAAATATATAATTACATTTAATTTCCTTTCCGTCATCCGGATGTCTGCTGCGTGAAGTAAATTTAGGGATAATTTGTGCATGTAAATTCCCTAATTCGTAGACAGCCCTAATAATTTCATCTTTTCCAGATGTTTTGCCTCCTACAATGACAAAAATGTTTGCCATCGATTTATTTGTTGTCAAGGTGTTCACTTCCTTTCATATCAGTCACATTTTTATTTATGCCCCTTACATTTTTTATTGTAGATGTATTTAACGTAAAATCCAAAAATTCGCTCATAAATTGGTTTACAATGCATTCTACCTGCTTTTTGGCACTATCTTTGTTATTGGTAGTGTTCAAAATTACTTTATCAAATAAATGGATGTTTTCAATGTAGATACGATAAATAGCTTGAGCCTTTTCAAAACGTGTTCGTGCATTTTTTTCTATATCCTTTTCAGACTTTTCAGTATAGCGTTCTTTTTCTTCCATATAGAAATCTTCGTATACTGCAGGTTTACGATATAAAAATATGGAATATACCAAACTTCCTAATGCAGATTTTATATCTTCTACTGCACGGATATCATTCACTACAACAATTGGTGTTTTTCCAGCTTCTAAATATTCATATAAATTTTTCATTTGCATACCATAACGAACACCATATTGTTCGTAGACTAAATCGCATCCTTTCGGTATTCTCGGCACACAAATCACATCATCATCGTTTGTTCTTTGTTCTCTTGTGGTATATTTTTTTACCATTATAGGCATAAAATTCTCTTTCTCTAAATCCAAAAACATTTTCCGTATTGTACTTTTTCCACAATGTGCGGGACCTGTCAAAGTAATAACATGTGCCATTTTTCCTCCTAATTCTAATATGCTCTTAATAATCGAAACATTTGATCAACGAGTTCTTCTTCTTTACTTGTTTGCTCATATGTCAGTTGTGACTTTGCATAGATTGTAACATGATTGTAATAAGCAATATCTTTTGTATAGTCATCTAGTATTCTTCTAAATTCTTCTTTTTTGTCTTTTTTTGTGATATCAGTTGCATTTTCCTCAAATTCGCTAGCTGATATATCTGAATGGGCATATATCAACCGAATTCTATTTTCACCATACATTTTTTTTAATATATTAACTACTTCTATTTGACTAGCTGCAATTACTAAATGAAATTTGTTTTTACTTAAAATATCTTCCAATTCTGTAATATCACATCCATACAATTTCGCCTCATTTCCATAAATAAGATATCTTTTTTCATATTTTTCATAGATTCCAGCATTATGTTCTTCGTATAGAATTTTTGCCGTTTTTTTTATATCTAGAAGATCCTCATATTGGGAATTGAATTCAAAGTAGTCATTTAAAATTGACTCTTCATTTTCACAATTCTTAATTTTTTTTGATATAATATTCCAAAAACGAAGATATTCATTTTGGTTCTTTTCTTCTAATTGGCGCTGGAATAGCAAAAATTCTTCTTTGTATTCATTCTTAAATTTCGCATCCATCCTACCAAGGTTTTTCTCAATCCATGTTTTTTTACTAAAATAATTTGCCTTTAGTTTAGATAGATAGGATTTTTTTGGAACATATTGGCAAATCATTTCACTTCCATCTTCTGGTTCCTGCTGCCGCATAGTATATTTTGGAAGTACTTTTGCCTGCAATTTCCCCATGCTCAATAAGGCTCTAATAATTTCATCTTTACCAGAAGCAGCATTACCTGCTATCACAAATATCCGAGAAGATTTTGGGTATGCCTTTCTTTCATTTTGCAATGATTTTTGTCCCTGTATAATAGGAAGCAGTAGATTTTCTAATTGCGAGTCTAGGATTGTATTCTGATTTTGCTCTTCTCCAAAATTATATTCTATAGAATTTAAAATAACATTATCAAAAAGTACAATATTTTCTATATAAATTCTATATATCGCTACTGCTTTTTCATATCGAGCCACAACTTCAGCTTCCGATACATTTCCCCTATTTTGAGCCTCTTTCTTAAAATCTTCCAACTTAGGAATCTTACGAAATAAGAACAAGGAAAGCACCTGTCCAGGGAAATATTTCCGAAGTTCCTCAACTGCACGGATATCATTAATGACAATAATCGGTGATTGTTTCTTTTCTAATCGTTCTGAAAGAATTTTTGTTTCTATTCCATACCTAATGCCATAAGTTTGATATACTAAATCGCATGCCTCAGGAATTTGTTTAATATGTTTTACATCCGGATACTTTCCTTGCTGAAGTAATTCTTCTTCATCCCATCTGAGATACCTAGTGGTATATTTTCTAGTAATCTTTGGTAAAAAGAATATATCTTTTTTTTCAATCGAATTCCCAGTTGTTGAATTTTATTCATTAACAGAGTTTTCCCACTTTGAGATGATCCTGTTAATGTTATAATGAAATTTCTATTATCCATAATCTTCAAATGATTTTATAATGTTTTCGAATTTATTTTCTTCCAAATTGTTTTTTTAAATAATCGGCAAACTGTGTAAGATCTTGCCATAATTCTGAATGGACGATTGTTTTCAGATCTGGAGACATATTAAATGGTTCCCAATCCCCATTACTATTCTGGATTTCGCCATCAATCATTGCATCTTTTAATTCATATAGCTCTAATAAACGGTATTTTGCATTTTTTAAATCATCCATTCTTTCTTCAAAGTAATTACCTACAACACATACATAGACATCTGTAAAGGTGTAAACATCTCGTATGTCACCTGTTGGTAAATGTCTTGGCGAATTGATGATAGTCTTACTAAAAGCATAACTTATGCGGAAAAAATAAGACTCGTCTTTTTGACTTCCTACTTCTTCAAAAGGAAGAACATATCTACTATCAGGAGTCCATTCTCCTAAAAACTTCATTTTATCAACGTTAACCTGAAGGAAACTCGATTGCCCATGTCCGCTTTGTTCATCAGCTTCGACAGTATAAAGTTCTTCTGCTAATTCCCTTGCTGCTGCTTTTACCGTGTCAACATCATCAGCCGATACATGCCCACCGACAGACTTATCCCACATTCCCTGATTGTCTTTGGCATTTTTACTCCTCTGTTGAATAAGCAGCTTACCATCTCTCGTAAATACCAAGGCCCAGATTACATTTTTAATATAGTTAGTATCCATAAATGAATCTCTTGGAAGCAATCCTAAGGAAATTCTTTCGTTATTGTACAGATTTATAACCTCTAAATGGTTTCCTTTTGATGTCTCTTCTGTTGAAAACTTTTTAGCAACATTCTGTTTTAACCTGTCATTTGGTAAAGGGTCTGTTAGGTATGCATGGATATACTTATCGAAACCTTCATACCATGAATGCTCTTTCGTAATCTGTTCAAATTGTCTGATATCATTAAACTTTGTAAATAAGAAGCATGTATAATATTCGTCATCAATTTTAACCATTGGATATGGTATTTCCAAATAACAAGTTCGAAGAGAAAAGCATTGTTTATAATTTATGGAAGCATCCCCTTTCATATCTTCGACGGGTTCCATATACTTGCAACCTCGATCAAGGAGATATTTGCGCAAATCCAATCCAGGAGCATGTAAGATGTTTAGGAAAGACCCCAACTCATAACTCCTGTTTTCACCACTAAAACGTCTATTTGATGCGATAATAGAACGCTTATATGCTTGCTCTTCTGATTCCAATATGATTTCAACATTTAAATCTCCTGCATTTATTTTGTCAAACCATATCTCACGCAACGCTGTCCAGTCAATGTCAAAAGCCAATACGCTTAACATTTTTACTTCTTGTTTTGCGTTTATTAGTTTTTCCATTAATTTTTCTTTGTTGATGATATTACTCATAATTTAATTCCCCTTTCTTGCAATAATAATTCTTTTAAACATTTGATATTGTTTTTTATTTCTTTGAAATTGCCATCATTAAATATTTCTGGGCATAAATATTCCCAATATAAATCTTTTTCTATTTTTGTCTCTTGTCCATGTTGGTTTTTGATGGCTGATATTCTTTCATTCGTCATATCTAATGCAAATTGCATATATTTATGATACTTTTCAACTGCACTATCACGTACCAATAAAACGGATGCAGAAGAACTTCTCCCATCCAATATTATATTCCAAAATAAATTTTTTCCTATTATAATTGGATAACCTGTAAGAGCATATGTAAGAGGGATTAAATGTATTCTGTCCCGAATATTATCATCAAATGCAAAAGGAATTCGAAGAATTTCTTCGATTTTCTCTTTGGTCTCTTCCATTGTCTTATGTTTCTGTACCTGTTCAGCTCTAGTTTTAGCTGCTTCACCATAATCATAACAAAAATATAGCTGTGCATCTTCTGAGATTGTCAACCATTTTTTTAATGCCATTAGATTTTCTTTTGTTTTTATACTTTCTTCTTCTGTCTTGAAATTATCTGTACTAAATTTTCGTAAGGTAGACACGATTCCACCAAAAAAAACAATTTGTTTAGTATAGTTATCCAATTTTTGAAGCTTATCATGAATCCAACATTCCTTGTCGCCTGCAACCTGTATATACAAGACATTCGGAGATTCTAATTCATCTTTGCTAATTTCACTTTTCATTGATTCTTTGTGTAATTCATTAAGTAATTTATTAATGCATGTCCTATCAAATCTTGGATAAAAGATTGGCATAATACCAATCTTATCTAGCTCTCTAGATTTTCTAATTGCTTCTACAGTAGCTTCTTCACAATCAAAATTATTACGATTTTTTGAGCCACAAGCAACAAATGCAAAATGATAACTTTCTTTATTATCTAACAAAAGGTTCAAGATTCGATCCCTGATTAAACTACATCCCAAGAATAAAATCGAATGCGTTAACAGGCAAAACGAGAGATTTCTGTCCAACTCAGTGTCCTCATTATTCCCATACGCATTGGCATAAGAAGATTTTGTGAAAATAATATCTTCCCACCCACGGTCAATATCGCCGTGGAATTTATATAAGACAGATGTATCAAAAGACTTTTTCGTAACACGCACAAAATCTTTCTTACGCGAAGAAGGAAGCAATATCTCAAAAGTTGTATCGTTGTTCACCTGATTGAATGCTGTCTCAATTGCTTTGTCATAATTTGTTGTAAGGATAGGCGGAAATGGAACGGCGGGAAGCAATGCAGAACCCCACATACCCATTTACACGAAAAATCAAGTGCGGTGCGTGTGGGATGTTTTTTACGAGGAGGATATGTAAAGGCGATGCAAAATGGTTCTGCCGCAGCAAGAAAGAAGTGGGAATGACCTGCAAAAGCTGCAATTATCTTGAATCGGAGCTGTATATGATCTTTGCAGAAATGCTTGGTATAGATTCTTTTGATAATGATGTTTTTGAAACTTCGGTCAAGGAGATCATATCCATGCCTGACGGCAGCCTTAAGGTGCAGATGTACAGCGGGGAAACAAAGGTATGGCAGATGCCGCCGTTACCGCCAAAGAAACCAAAACCGGAGCCTGGAAGGAAAAGACCAAAACATATCTTTGACGGGAAGATATTCTGCGGACAGTGCGGCAGGCGGTACGGCCGGGCGGTCAGTGAAAGCAGAGACAGGCATCTTTACTGGTACTGCAGGGCAAAAAGCAGCCACGGGGTAACCTGCGACAGCGTGAATTATCCCGATAGCGAGATAAAGAAAATCTTCTGCGGCATCATGGGGCAGGAAACATTTGATGAAGGATATTTTTTGAAGACCGTGGAACGGATGGTGGTGCAGAAAACAGGGAGCATTGATTTCCATCTGAAGGACGGCACGGTTAAGACTTACGAAACATTGAAGCTCAGAAACAGCGTCCACAGAACAACCTCGACAGATGAGTTTACCGGTAAGATTAAATGTGCCTTCTGCGGTAATCTGTACCACAGGTACACTGCTTACGGAAAATATGTTTACTGGCGGTGCGCGGGCAAATCGAAAGTCAGGACAGAATGCTGCGGAAAAGACCTGGCCGACTTCAATATCCGCACAGTCTCCGCTTATATCATGGGCATGGATGAATTTGACGGAGCAGAGTTTGAAAAGCAGATAAAAGGCATAATGGCGCTTGAGGACGGCAGCCTTGTATATGAATTTAAGGAAGGGGGAACGAAGCGGTGGCAAAGAACGTAGTCACGATACCTGCGACAAAGAACAGATTCACAGCAGATTTACTTGGCAGCCTGAAAAAACGCAGGGTGGCGGCATACGCCCGCGTTTCCACCGACCACGAGGAGCAGCAGAGCAGCTATGAGGCGCAGGTGGATTATTACACAAATTATATCAACGGCAGGGACGACTGGGAATTTGTATCCGTGTACGCTGATGAAGGCATAATCGGCTGTAATACAAAGAAGCGCGACGGCTTCAATAAAATGGTGGAGGACGCCCTTGCAGGGCGGATCGACCTTATCATCACTAAAAGCGTATCCCGTTTTGCAAGGAACACGGTTGACAGCCTCACCACCATCCGCAGGCTGAAAGAAAGCGGCGTGGAGTGCTACTTTGAAAAAGAAAACATCTGGACATTTGACGGCAAGGGCGAGCTGCTCCTTACAATCATGTCCTCGCTGGCACAGGAGGAGAGCCGTTCCATTTCGGAGAACTGCACCTGGGGTCAGAGAAAGCGTTTTGCCGACGGCAAGGTAACCGTGCCGTTCAAACGGTTCCTCGGCTATGACAGGGGCGAGGACGGCAACCTTGTGGTAAACGAGGAACAGGCAAAGACTGTACGCAGGATTTACGGGCTTTTCCTGCAGGGGCGTTCGCCTTATGCGATAGCCAGGATACTGATGGCTGACGGGGTTCCCTCACCAGGCGGCAAAAAGACGTGGGCATCCGGGACGGTGAAAAGCATCCTGACAAACGAAAAGTACAAAGGGGATGCGCTCCTGCAGAAAGTGTACACGGTGGACTTTCTCTCTAAAAAGAAGAAAGTCAATGAAGGAGAAGTCCCGCAGTATTATTTAGAGGGCAACCATCCGGCAATCATATCTCCGCAGGAATTTGATGCGGTACAGAAGCAGATGGCACTCCGATGCCCAGGGAAGAACCGCCAGAGCTGCGTCAGCACTTTCTCAAGCAAAATAAAGTGCGGTGACTGTGGGAGCTGGTACGGCTCCAAGGTCTGGCATTCTACCAGCAAGTACCGCAAGACCATCTGGCAGTGCAACCACAAATTTGACGGCGGCGAGAAATGTACCACGCCCCATCTTGATGAAGAAACAATAAAGGATCTTTTCGTGAAGGCGGTCAATATCCTCCTGAATGAGAAAGATGAGATCATTGAGAACTTTAACGCCATCAAGGATACACTCTTTGATTTGCGGCCGTTGGAAACGGAGCAGTCACAGCTTCAGGAAGAACTGAATGTGGTAGCAGAACTGGTACAGCAGTGTATCAAAGAAAATGCACGGATTGCCCTCGACCAGAAGGAGTATCAGAAACGGTATGACGGGCTGGCAAAGCGGTTAGACAGTGTGCAGGGGCGACTGGATGAGGTAAGCCAGGCCATTACGGAAAAACAGGCACACAGAGAAAAAATAGAGATGTTCCTTGAAGGGCTGCAAAAGCAGGAAGAGCTTATTACAGAATTTGATGAGGATTTATGGTACAGCTTGATAGAATATGTGACAGTTTTCGATAAAGAAGATATCCGTTTTACCTTTAAGGATGGAAGGGAAATAAAAGTGTAAAAGCAATATCCTCTTACTACTGGTTGAAAAAGGTATTGGCAGTAAGAGGATATGAAGTGTACCCAATTTGTGGACACCCTAATAGTTCTCCTTGTGTTTATGTGGTTTAAGCTGCTTGATTACCTATCAGCTCAATTATCCTATATTGTCAGGAATGCAGGGAAGTTATTTGTTATTATAAAAGTTGTAAAGTGTGTTATAAAGTATTGGCATCTATAGAAAAACTTCAAAACAAATAGTTGACAAATAGAAAACAATGGTTTAAACTAATGTTATTAACAAATTGTTACTAACATTTTAGAGATAACAAAACAAAAGGAATCCTAATGACTGAACAAGAATATTTAAAACAATATGACAGTAGCAAATATGCAAAACCATCTGTAACTGTTGATATCGTCATTTTCTCTTTATTCGAGGAGTTGTGTGCAAATTATAGGAAACTTCCTCAAAAAAAGTTGAAAATTTTGCTTATCCGTCGAGGAACACACCCCTATCAAGGGATGTATGCACTTCCAGGCGGTTTTGCAAAACCAAATGAAACTTTAGAGTTAGCCGCATTTAGAGAATTACAGGAAGAAACTGGTGCGAGTTGTAATTACTTACAGCAGTTGCGGACATTTAGTAACCCTGACCGCGACCCAAGGCAATGGATCATTACCTGTGCTTACACAGCACTCGTGAATGGAACAGACTTAAAAATCTCGGCTGGTTCTGATGCGGCAGGTGCAGAATGGTTCAATGTTCAATTGTTAAAAAATTATGAAAAGGAAAATCGATGGATTTTATCTTTGAGAAATATTAATTCTTTATTACAGGCAACCATGATTGAAAAACCTGAAAACAAAGTTGATGAATTGCCTGGTTTAGAATTAATTGAGACAGATGCCTTAGCTTTCGACCATGCATTGATTATTACATATGCCTTGCTAAAACTTCGTGAACATATTAAACGTGAGCCTATTATTTTTAATATGTTGCCAGAAAAGTTTACGTTGACAGAAGCTCAGCAAGCATATGAGGCTATATTAGGGGAAAAAGTATATGCACAAGTATTTCGAAGAAAAATTGCGAATTTCGTAGAGGAGACTTTGGAGTATACGGAAACTGGTGGCCATAGGCCATCCAAGTTGTATAGAAAAAAGAAAACTCTTAATTAAAAAAGAGGGAGGCAGAGTGACAATGGATAACAATAACAAGAGTACTAATTATATGGAACAAAAAAGTTGCAAAAATACTGATACAACAAAGCAAAATGAGCGTGAAAACACGATCATGTTAGACAAAAAAGTTATTAATAATGTAAAAACTCTGTCCTTTGATGATATTATGAATTTTTGGCCTTCTAATCGGACTGTATTTCGGGAAATAAAGGATAATCTTTTTGATATCGTTCCTATGATAGGCGCAGGGTTATCTCAGAATATTACGAAAGACGGAGTTTCATTTCCAACTTGGGAAAGGCTATTACGGCAGTATGCTGAGCAAATGGGAGCCAAAGAAAGAGCTATTATTGAATGGGAGTTAGACGCTGGCAATTATGAGAATGCTGCAGAAAGATTGGCAGATATTGTTGGCGAAAGGGCATTGCTGACATATATTAGACAAGAATTTAGTACTGACAAAATTGATATAGAAAAACTTAAAACCAGCACCATAGCCGAAGTTGTAAAATTATTCAGTAAAAGGCCTGAACCTTTGCGTAAATCTCACGGTCGATGATGGCTTCGTGGCAGTCGGCCATATAATACTGCGGAAGTTCTCCATTGTTTTTTACCTTTGTTTTTGTGATAGGGTCTGCCATGTCGCATTTCTGCCGCCTGATATCCCCGGCATAGACCTCATTAAAGATCAACTGCCGCACTGAGCCTTCCTGGAACTCATTCCCAAGCACCGAACGGATGCCTGCCTTGTTCATGCTCTCAGCAATGCAGCGGAAGGAAACGCCGTCAATGTACATCTGGAACATCCAGCGGACAGCTTCCGCCTCTTCAGGGATAATGATGTATTTTTCCTGCTCCTCATCATACCGGTATCCGAGCAGGCGCTTATTTGCCACGCCAATCTCCCCGAACTGAAACCTTTTCCTGATGCCCCATTTGCAGTTCTCGCTGATGGAACGGCTCTCTTCCTGTGCAAAGGAGGCAAGGAGCGAAAGCATCAGTTCCCCGTCCTCTGACAACGAATTGATATGTTCCTTCTCAAAACGGACTTCTATGCCAAGTTCCTTTAAATGCCTTACCGTTTCCAAAAGGTCTATGGTATTCCTTGCAAACCTTGATATGCTCTTGCATAAAATGATATCAATCTTTCCCGCCTCACAGTCTGCGAGCATACGGATAAATTCATCACGTTTCGATATATCCGTGCCGCTTATCCCGCAGTCAGCGTACACGCCTGCATATTCCCATTCGGGGTTGCCCTGTATCAGGGAGCTGTAATAACTTATCTGTGCGGAAACCGAATTCATGAGCCGTTCCGTATCCCTCGACACCCTTGCATAAGCCGCCGCTTTTTTACGCTTTGGCAGGGCGGGGACTGCAGGCTCTATCCTGCTGATCTTCTTCATGAAATCAACTCCTTCCGCTACTATACATCACTCTGAAAGGGCATTAAGTCAAGGGTTTTCCGGCTAATAATGTACCCAAAGTCGGGCGGTATTTTTCGAGCAGTATTGTATCAATTTCCGAATATTCTTCCTTTGAGATGATGCCTTTTTCAAGCATGGATCTTGCCACGGAAAGGGATATGCGGTACATCTTTTCTGCCCTGAACTGCTTCTCATCCATTACTATCACCGCCTTTGAAACGGCTTCTGACATAGCATTCATGAGAGCAATATTTCCGATGTGAATTACCATAAGCTGTGAACTTCTTTCCGCAGCCGGCACAGGTAAAAAAATAGACCGCCCTCTGCTTTATCTGATCAGGATGTTCATGCCACCATTTCTCACGGCATTCACGGCAGCAGAATATTTTTTTCTTTATTCCCTCAGTCTGCCGCAGCTCATTCCCACATTCACGGCAGAAGCCCTCTTTCGGCTGTTCATCTGGACTTACTGTTTTACCGGGCATTTCACCTGCCAGCCCATTCCTCCTGCAGAAGCTCCTGACCGTATCCCTTGAGATAGCCAGTTCCTTTGCAATCGCTGTATATCCGCAGCCCTCTTTTCTAAGCTGTATGATCTGCTGCCTCTGTCCGTCAGTCATAAAATAACGCCTCCCATATCTATGGAAAATCCCATGCCGATTTGATGGGATATTCTCCAAAAACAAACTGCCTCTCACTATACGGAGATTTGGAGGCGGTTTTGGTACACCAAAAATCAAAATATTGTTTTGTGTCATTTTATGAATGACGGGCTTGTCACTATTCACGACCATTTTCGACTAAGAAACAACAAAAAAAAACCGCAGGCACTGAACCCAAATACGGGGGAGTGCCTGCGGCATAATACTTTATCTCAACAATTCATTTACTTTTTTTTGCACGGCGGAATAATCATATCCTGCGGCAGTGAGTTTCTGCTTACGCTCATCACCATTTCCCCAGTCGCCACGGATAACTTCACGGGCGATGGCATCAATGGATTTCTTTGTGCCTGGTGCATCAGCCGGATATACCTTTTTGCCATTTTCATCAAACACAGAATAACCTTTATTGGAATCGGCGCATTTCTTCGCATTCGCAAGGACGCTGAACGCACCTCTCTGCGATTTGCTGTCCGCCCAGGTCCTGCGTACACGATAAAGCTGCTTTGCATCAGTTATGGGCTTAGACACAGAAGAACCACCAAGAGCCGCTGTAACCCTGCCTGCCAGATCGCCGAGCCTTGCATACAGCCAGTTACCAGGGCAGGATTTGTTTGCAAACCAGCGGTGAACTGTCAGCACCATCTCATCCGATTTTGGCGTATAGTTTAAGGTCTTGTTCCTGTCACCGAGCCACAGCAGCTTCTTTTTGCCGTTCCGCCTGCAGATATCCGTGCAGAGTTTAATGAGCGAATCATAAACTTTGCTGTTCATTGCATACGGCTCCGTTTTATCACTGGCACACTCAATAGTGACAGCCCTCTGATCGTTTGCGTTAGATGAGGAACACCAGGAGCGGTTTTTCTCTTCCACGCACAAAGAAACTTTTCCGTCCGTGCCAATCCCGTAATTACAGCTTGCCTGCCTTGACGGGCTTGTAAAGCATCCGCAGATACTCTCTGCAGAAAGCTGTCCAACAACACAGTGCGGCGTGATGCGGTCAATGCTGTGCGTCCTCTGTCCCGAATGGTTCGGGCTGAGCCTGGTGTAAGCCACCATAGAACTGTTTGTATAAGCCATGATTATTCGTCCTCACTTTCCGAGCGGCTGTGCAGTTGCTCTAATACTGTTTTGATTTTTTCAGGGACAGGAAGTCCCAGGTATGCCGCATTCTCCAAAAGACTCACTCCCTCATTGGAAATGTAGAAAAAGATGACCGCTGTCCTTAAAACGCAGCCTGTTCCGATAACCTGCACGTCAAGGATGTTTGCGACACCCACAAGCAGAAAAATCAGCACCTTTTTGAAAATGCCTTTGAATCCGACTTCGCTTGACAGCCTGTGGTCGATGACCGCACACATAACGCCTGTGATATAGTCAATGGCCACAAATGCAATAAGCGCATACAGCAGTCCGTCACAACCGCCGAGAAACCAGCCGAGCCACCCTCCGATGGCCGTAAAAATGAGTTGGATAAAGTTCCAGAATTCTTTCATGTTAAGACCTCCGTTTCTTAAATTTTTGTATGAAAAAAGCACCCCGTGACGAGATGCAGATTTCCGATTGATATTTCATTATTCCGTCCGTTTCCACATATAGCAGGTGATATACGGCTGTAAGTTGCTGTGGGCGTTCCCGCTTCCTGCGGCGGCAGTAGAGCCGGAAATGGTATGCCCGTGGCTACCGCCGCTTGCAGTTGCTTTATTCGTCAGGACCGTATATGTCGTACTGTCAACCACAACTTTGTTGCTGGCATTGTCAACTCCCCATCCTGATTTCGTCAGATTGAGGTTATGCTTATGGGCACCGCCGCTGTCAGCCGCAAGCGTTCCTTTTGCGTGGCTGTGGCTCGGTATCTGCGCCGTGGTCAGTGTGACTGTAGACGCACCGCCTGTCTTTTCCACCGTGCTGAAATTGGTATCCGAGGCATCCACGCCGACAGGCACACGCCCCGAACCCCATGCCACCCATGTGCCGCCAAAATATGCAGAAGGGTTGGTATTTGTAACGCTCATATAAATGCTGCCGACAGGGTACACGCTGCCCGCTATGGAGCTGATATAATCTCTCAGCAGCTTCCCGTACACTTTTACGTCCCAGTCCTCCGAAACTTCAAAGCAGTTATCCGTTTCGGACACTTTCCCGACTGCAAGACCTTTTCCTCCAGACTTGAAGTCCATCACTACCGCAGCCGTTGAAACAATGTCCTACACGGAGACCGTATTGAACTGGTCTGTGATGGTATAACGTATGTCATAGGAGTATTCCGTGGATATCTGCCCGCCGCCAAAAACAATCGGGTCGCCCGAAGAGAAGATGACGCCTGCATTTGTCCACTGGCTGTCTGCCGATTTTTTGTAGTAAATCGTCCTCGTGACGCGGTTGTTGTTCCCACAGGGCGCACGGTTGTATAAAGCATTGCCGAGGATATACGTCCCGTCATCCTGCAAGTTCCCGCCGCTGTCACAACGCTGTGAGGTGTAAGTTTCAAAATACGGCACAAAATACCGCTCCACGGTAATGGTGACTTTTGCAGCCGCCGAAACCCTGCCCCTGGAATCGGTAACGGTTGCCGTAAAAGTGATGTCGCCGTAGCTATTCAGGAAGCCCGTGGTAAGGCTTGCGGAAGAGCCTGCAAAGCCGCCGCCGGAAATGGAATAGGATGCTATGGTTGAGCCATAACTCCCCGTAGCGTCGTTCACTGTCAGCTTTGCCTTTGATTTTGACTGCACATAGATTCCCCAGGAGGACGGCACAGTCCCGTCAATCCTCTCCGACGTAAAACTGCCAATTGTAGGTTTTATGCTTGCAGGGACGGTCAGCGTCATGGTGCAGGTCTTTGTACCAATGCTCGTGCTACCGTTATAGGTGGTGCAGGTTATGGTGCAGGTGCCTGTGGTGGATTTCGGTATCTGGTTTGCCAGGGTAAGCGGCGGAGTCCAGGAAACGGATGTGCTTGTTGTCTTTGTAACAATCGTTCCCTTTGCGCTGCCGAAAGTGTATGACAGCGTATGGGTAAAGGACGATGAAGCCCTCGTTATTGTGATGGAGCTTGCTGTTCCGAGATTGACCGCTTTCGCCGAAACAGAAGATGCCCTCGGAATGGTGTTCAGCGTCACCGTTGCACTTGCCGCTATCTGCTCATAATAGGTGCCGCTTATAGTCGCCTGTATCTTAAATACAGCAGAAATTGTAATACTCTTTGTGCCGTCGCTGTTATGGGAAACGCTCTGCGACACCGTCCCAAGCGTGTGCGTACCTGTCCCTGATATGGAAGAAGAAGTAAAGGATTTCGCCGTACCTCCTATGGTGCAAGTATTTGTCCTGCTCCCGATTCCCAGACTCCAATCATTAATAAGATACAGCTTGCAGGTGATAGTCGATGTGTTTGCGGACACATCCTGTGCCTGGCTCCAGTCCACCTTCAGCTTGTAGTGACCACTCACGATTGAATTTGAAAAACTTCCGCTTGAAGCCATAGAAACCTCCTCCCGTTACACAGATCCCCGCCATTTGATGGACAGATTCCCATTTGCCCTGGGTATAAAATCAAACCAGCCGCGGCTTTCATTTCCCAGGGACAGCTTATTTCTTATCTCCGCATTGGTGATGACAAGGCTCTGGTTGGAAATATAGGCGATCTTCTGACCGTTTTCCTTAAAGGCAAGGGACTCGCCCGAAAGCTCCGCCGTGAAAGCATTACCCACCCTGCCAAGCTCGATCAGTGCGCCCTTGAAACGGATATATTCCTCCAGGAGCGACTGATTATCCGCGACCGTTCCTTTTATCTCATCCGTGACCTGCGTGAAGTCAAAGCGTATCTCCGTGCTGTTCTGCGTGATGCTCGTTTCAAAGTCCTGCTGTATCATTTCAAGCTCTGACCGTGAAATGTATTCCTCACGCACAGACAGATTAATATCTTCCGCTGTCTTTGATATTTCAGAATAGCATTCATGGATATTCTCCTTCAGCGAATGTGTGGCGTCCAGGGCAGTGGATGCGTCTTTCACCGCCGTGCTGATCTTGGATTCCTGCCCTAAGATATCTTCTTCCAAAGCGGAAATATTCTGCCCCTGCTTCACCGAGGCGGAAGTCAGCGTCACGCCGCTTGCACCGATGGTTATGGTGTTGCCCGACGGATTGAGGTAATCCTTTGTTTTGGAAAGCACCAAATATCTGCCGTTAATGCCATGCGGTGAAGATTTACACTCCACATACTGCCGTGCGTGGATATCGGGGATATCAGCACCCGTGGCCGATTCATCAACGATGGTCAGCTCCATGCTTGTAATACCTTTTGTAAGTTCCGACAGCCGTTGCTTTGCCTTACGCAGAAGATTTGACGGCAGGTTTACATCTTCCCAGATTTCTGTTTTCCAGATCCACCCAATTTCTTTTACTGCTGTTTCGTCAACTACATAATTTTTTCCGTCATTCACAGAAGTAATGTCAATCCGCCTGTCGGTTTCCGTTTCATTCCCCTCATCGTCCGTTTCCCTGATTTTCGCCCCAAGAGGGATAAGGACCGTGGCACGCTCCGTATGGTCGGTGTTTATCTTCACATCGGTGAGGTTCTTCCCAAACCCCACTGTCTGGAGCGAGGTTTCACTGAAATCCGCAAGGTAATCCAGCACTTTTCCGTCAGCGGTGTATCTCAAACGGAGATATCCTCCGTGGGTATTGATGAGCTTCTGCCGTATCGCATCCATCGTCACGGAATAATCCGTGCTGCTGTAATGCACATAATCGTTATCATCAGTGACCGTCACATTGCCGACCATGAATTTTTTCTTATCCTCCACGGCTTTGTTATGCTCTGAAATGAAATATTCCAACAGCCCTTTCAGCGTACCGCTGTAATCATAAGGCGGCTGGATAGTGTCTTTCAGATAGGCGAGGGCTGACTCGCAGGTCCATGTGTGGGTATTGTAAAAATCCGTGCCGTTATCCAGAGCCCTGCCCTCGAACACCGTATCTTCGCCACGTTTGCAGACAACCACCGAGGACATCGGCTTGATGCCGACAAGATACGGGTGGTTAAAAGGCGCAGACAGGGTAAGGCTGTCAATGCTTTCTGCGTCCTCCTGCACCTGTGCTTTTGTGACAGCAAGGGAAGATAGCTGCGGATGGTAGAACAGGTTCCCATCCACATAAATCCGGAATAACCTCATAGCCGTCCCTCCCTGTACCTGAATGTGACTGTGCCTGCGGTGGTGATCTCTATCTCATTTTCTCCCTGTACAAGCTCCAGTTCGGGAAATGTCCATGTGCCGGCGCTTACGGTTTTTATGAACCTGTCATTCCCGACCTGCCATTTCAGGGTGGTTTCCTCTGTCACCGTTACCGCTGGAACTGCAGGCATAAAGTCATTTGTCAGAACTGCCGTGCCACTCCCATTCTGCACAGCCACTGTTTCCTCTGTACGGTAGCGGTAGGCATCTGCATCAGAAGAATTTATAGCAAGCTGCCCTTTATGTGCCAGCGGGTCATAACTTGGCGTGATCTCCAAAGTACCAACACAATAAAGAGCCGGTTCTTCACTCAAGATTACATCCACAAGCCGACCTGCAAAACGGTTTATGATCTCATCAGCCATACGGTTAAAAATTTCACGATATTTAAGGCAGGACAGGGTGATGTCAAATGTCCTCGGCTGGTAGGAAACTCTGCCAAGCGCCTCAGTGTATCTGATCGGGGAATTTCTCCCCGGCACTATGATCGTGTTTGTTTGCGGCTGTGGCGTCGGGAAATTAATACTCTCACGAATCCAGCCGAGATTTAACATAGAAACACTATTCAGTTTTACATCAGGAATCATAGGCTGAGCCTCCTCTGCAGTTTCTGTGATCTTCCAAGCCCTCCGTCAATATCGGGGAGCAGATGCCCTACAAGCGTCCCGTCCTCAAGATAGATACCCTTGCTGCTGTTATCTGCAATGATAGCGAGGTATTTCTCCATAGCCGTCATGTTAAGCCGTGCGGAGAGGATATTCTCAAGCTGGTCATAAAACCCTTTCAGCGGAAGGATCGCTTCCTTGCCCGCCTCTCCGCCTGCCATAAGGCTTGAACCATTCATGCCGAACACGGTCGGCTTTGCCATGATGCCGCCCTCTTTGTACCAGTCAATAGACAAGTGTGGAACGCTCGGCGGTGAAATGGACAGCTTGCCTGTCACCTTAAAATGCGGCAATTTAATATGCGGAAGATTTAATTTCATTCCGCTGAAAAATCCTTTTATAGAGTCAACAATTGACTTTACTTTGTTTTTTGCCGCTTCAATCGGTGTAGTGATAGCGTTCTTGATACCGTTCCAAACAGAAGTTGCTGTTGATTTTATGCCGTTAAACACAGATGATACCGTGCTTTTTACGGCATTGAAAACGGAGGACACCTTGCTTTTTATTCCGTCAACCACACTGCCAATCGTGGACTTGATTCCATTCCAGACAGAGGAAGCAACGGATTTTATCGCATTGAATACAGTTGTCACCACGGTCTTTATGGAATTCACAACAGTTGAAACCTTCGTGCTTATTGCATTCCAGACGATGCTGAATATGGCCTTAATGGCATTCATCACCGTGGATATCACAGAGGATACAGCATTGATAACAGTCGTTACAACACTTTTTATCCTGTTCCAGACACTGATGATGGTTTCTTTGCAGTTCTCCCAGATAAAGCGGAACGGCAGGGTAATGATGTCAAATGCCGCTTCCAGTATCGAGCCGATAAACATCACTGCCGTCTGGACTGTATTTTTAATACCCTCCCAAACGCCTGTGAAGAATGAGACGATACCATTCCAGATGCCCTCGAAAAAGGTCTTGATATTCGTCCAGACCTCCGTCCAGCTTGTGCCGAACCAGCCCAGGACGACATCCGCCACGCCTTTCAGCACGTTCATGATATTGGTAAAGAAAGACACCATGCCGTTCCAGATGGATGAAAATATCTCCTTGATGCCGTTCCACATCTGTGACCAGTTGCCCGTGAACAGGCCGATAAATACATCAAGGATGCCCGTTATAACTCCTGTCACTGTGGAAAGGATATCTGCAATATGGTTGAATACACCCTCAAAAACAGGGGCGAGGAACTGGCACAGACCGTCCCACACGGTTTTTATCACATCCGTGATGTCCTTAAAGCTGAAACCGAGGGCGTTCAGCCTGTCAACAATGCCCTGGCAGAACCCGGATACCGTTTCTTTTATCCGGTTCCATGTGCCGATGATGGCTTCACGGAATCCCTCATTTGTGTTCCACAAATGCACAAAGGCAGCGGCCAGCGTACCGACCACTGCCACCACCGCCACAACAGGCGCGGATATACCGCCGATAGCCGCTCCCAGTTTACCCATCAGGCCGCTCATGCCGCCGACCTTTGCTGACAGAGTCATAATGCCCTGGGCGAGTGATGAGAACGCTTTCATTGCCGTACCGACCTTTGAAATGGTCGTGCCGATAATGATAAGCAGCGGCCCTATGGCGGCGACTAAAAGAGCAATTTTTACAATTGACTGCTTTGTACCCTCATCCATGCCGTTCAGCTTATCAACAAATGCCTGGACATGGGAAACGATATTCCGGATTGCAGGCATCAGGATTTCTCCAAAAGCAATGGCTAATTCCTGTAACTGCGACTTTAAAATTGTAAGCTGCCCCGCAAGGTTATCCTGCATGGTGTCAGCCATTTTCGCAGAAGCCCCGTCACAGTTATCTATCGCCCCGGACAATTTTGCAATATCGGCAGGGGCGGCATTCATAAGGGCAAGGAAACCGCTCATGGCATTCTTTCCGACAAGGGACTCAGCAGCATTTGCTTTTTCTGATTCGGATAATTTTCCAAATGCACTGCGGCAGTCTGCCAGGATATCCGACAGACCGCGCATGGAGCCGTCCGCATTGGTGGTGGCGATCGTAACATCACCAAGAGCCGCACCGCTGAGTTTGATATCGCCTGTCAGATTGTTCATGATGGAACGGAGCGATGTACCCGCCTGTGAGGACTTGATCCCTGCATTTGCCATAAGCCCGATAGCCTCTGCGGTATCTTCTGCGGAGAAACCAAGCGCACCTGCAATCGGCGCACAGTATTTGAATGTCTCTCCCATCATGCCGACGTTCGTGTTGGCATTCGAGCTTGCCGCCGCTAAAATATCCGCAAAATGCCCGCTGTCCTTTGCAGTAAGGCCGAATGCAGCCAGGGCGTCCGTTACAATGTCAGAGGTGGTCGCCAGGTCTTCACCGGACGCCGCCGCAAGGTTCATGATGCCGTCAATGCCCGAAAGCATATCCTCTGTTTTCCATCCAGCCATAGCCATAAAATTCATGGCTTCAGCGGCCTCGGATGCGGAATATTTCGTCTTAGCGCCCATCTCACGGGCTTTGTCACGGAGTGCCTCCAGGTCTTTGCCGGTTGCACCGGATACAGCCACCACCTTGCTCATGGAAGTGTCAAAATCTGCGGCAGTCTTTACAGCGGCAGTCCCAAGACCGCCAATGACGGTGGTAACACCCATCATCTTCTTGCCGGCTCCCGCTATGGTGTTGCCTGCGTTTTCTAATTTTCCGCCGACCTCGCTGATTTTTGCAAGGGTGGTATTGGTTCTTGCCGCTTCTTCCTGCAGGCGGCGCAGTTCCTGTTCGGTTTCCACGATCTCCCTCTGCAGGGCATCATATTTATCCTGTCCGAGAGTGCCGTATTCAAGCTGCTGCTTTGCCTGTATCTGTGCCGTTTTCAGCGTTTCCAGCTTATCCTTTGTCGCACCGATAGCGTCCTTTAAAAGCCTCTGCTTCTGTGACAGAAGCTCCGTATTGCTTGGATCGAGTTTAAGCAGCTTGTTTACATCACGGAGGGAGGTCTGTGTGGTTCGTAAAGTGGACTGCACGCCTTTTAAGGCTTTATCCAAACCAGTGGTATCGCCGCCAATTTCTACTGTAATTCCTTTAATCCTGTTCGCCACTCAGATACCTCCTCTCATAAAAATGAGCATGAAAAAAGCACCAATACTTTTGATTGATGCTTGTTAATACTATTTAACTCTCATAAGTTTTATTTTTTTCATTTCAATCTTTCAACCCATTTTGATATAATTTCAAGATCAATTATCTTATCTTCTATGTAAAGAATTTGAGACAATGCTTTATTCTGGTTATCATTTAAATTTAATTTTTCTATTTTCTTATCCCGTCCAACATTGTCCTGATCCAGTTCATATTGAAAAGATAAAAAGTCTCGAGTCAACCCACCAAACAGATCAAGTGCATAATTTTTATAATAATCACCTAGTCCATTACATTTCTCTTTTCTAGGATCTAAAAGTAATAACGAGATATAATTTTCTAATTTCCAACAATTTATCTTTAAATCGACCTCGTCAGCCATATGACCATGCTGAACATTCGTAAGTAATACTGCATCAACATTACTATAAATATCAGTAATGTATGTTTTATCTGTAAATGCACCATTGTCCCCAAAAAGATAAGAATACCACTCATCCATATCTTGAATTATATCTACCGCAACTACAAGTATATTAAAATTCAGAGAGTTAGAAATTGGAAATTTTTTATGTGCTGATATAAGATAATCTTTCAATTTATTATCCAAACGATCCATGTTTTGTATACTTTGACCATCTCTGATATTTGATTCTATAAATTTCTGGGTCTGTATATAGCTATCTTTATTAGGAAAGCGCTCAGCTGCGAACAGTTTAATACTTTCTGACTTTTCTTGTGCTATTCTTTTAAACAAATATGGACATTTAACTTCAATATTGATAGTTCTACCAGCATATTCAAACGAACATTCAGGGTTTTTCTTGTCATTATATTTAGGTTCATTTTTAAATCCGCCATAGTGCCTAATAATATAATCTACAATTGTAGTTTCAGAAGCAAACTGTATATATTGAGCCATACTAATTGGACAGTCCAATTGTGATTTATTCAAAAAGTTATTGTACTCCTGCTCATTTAATACACTTTTATAGTCTTCACTAACTGTAAAAAAATCTTGCCAATAGCGATTGCCCTTAGTTGCAGCCACCGCTATTGGATGTGTAACTTTAGAATTTTTCACAACATCTATAATATTATTTTTCACAATGATACCTCCTAATATTTTTTACATAATATTTCCAAAGTTTTATCTGTAACGTATAGATTTTAGGGGGTATATTCCATGCAAAAATCACGTATTTCAGGGATTTTTTTGTATTATCTTTATATCGTTCATACCCCCTAATTTAGGGAGTATAATATTGATGAAACCGTGTATTATAAAGCACTTAACAAAATCTACTCCCTAAAAATCAAATGTTACAGTTTAATTATTATTTTACCATACCAGAGCGAAAAAGTTGTGAACAATATCTAAAATTTATCGAAATCCTCCTGCGTGGCCTTCTTTTTGTACTTCACATCATCATTGGCTTTTTCCGTCCAGATATCGAGAACAAGCCCGATAGTCAGAAGGTCAAGGTCTGCTATGAAGATGCCGATCTCCACGCACCGCAGGAGGAACAGCGGGGTTGTCATTTCCCGCTCACTTGGGCGAAGTTTTTTTTAGCTTCAACCTCCGCCACCATGTTCTCGCCCCACAGCTTGAGGATTTCAGGCAGTATCTCATAAATGGAGAACATATCAAACTGGTCGAGCCAGTCCTCGATGGTCGGCGGGATATTGTTATCGGCATGGTAGGCCATGATATAAGCAACATTCTCAAATATCTCCAAGTCCTCGATCTGGAACTCATCACCATCCTCAGTCTTGCCCTTATATGACTTCTCCAGCTTGGATAAATCCTTGAAAATATCACGTTTGAATTTCGCACGGTACAACCTCGGAATAGTAGCCGAGGAACGGAACGGCACTTTCTTACCGCAGATCTCTATTTCCTTTTTCAGCATTTATACTCCCTCCTCTGATGCAGATGCCGGGCTTACATACACATTTTTATACCAGTCGTCATAAGCCGCCTTATCCGTGGTATCTCCCGTCCTTGCCTTGACAAGCCCGTCACTGCGTGGGTCAGCCGTAATGGACAGCGTCTCCGTGCCTGGCTCAATGGTATCCTCCTTTGTTTCTGATTCGATAGACGGGCGGGATGCCGAACAGTTATACAGCACATGGCGGATCGCATTGATATCCCCGTCAAACTCAAAGAGCAGGGCAAACTTCACGCTTTCACCCACGCCGCTGTTTTCCACAAGCACACCCTTGTCATCCAGCGTCTCCTGCAAAATCTCCGTCCTGAACCATTCGGGGATAAGGGCAATCTCCAGGTCGCCGCTGTACCCGTTGTTGGTGACGGAACGGAAATATACGATGCCGTCAGCGTAGAACGGGGAGGATTCGCCCTCTGCGTCAAGGCTGATACTGACCGCTCCGGGGATGGCTTTCGGTTTTGCATAGGCAAAAGACGCCACGCCGTCCACGACCGTTTCCGTCATCTTGGCAGCGTGGACATTTTTCAGATTATATTTGACTTTGTTTCCCATAAAAAATTACCTCCTGTTAGTGTTGGGAGTTTGCCAAAGGCAAACTCAGATGGCGACAAAACAAACTTCGGTTTATTCAGACTTTGCGTCGCCATTTCCTCCGATTTCAAATTGGTAAAGGACTTCATACAGTTTTTCAGATTCAATCCACACTTCGGATTTCTCATAAAAAATGCCATGCTTATCAAGCACAGCCTCCACTTTCTGTTCCGCCGATAAGTCCTTATAATCGGTGTACAGTTCAATATTTACTTCGCTTGCCTTAAAATACACCCTGCCATCCGCAGAGAAATTGTCACTGCCCGGAAGCAGGTAGCAGATGAACGGCGGGTCTGCCGCCTCGCCCTCTGCAAAATGGTCATAAGCGAAAGGCAGGTGTATCTCTTCAAGCATCTGAATGATCTCATCCATTCCTTAAGCACCTCTCAATCTCCGCTTCAAGCTGCCGGATGCCTGTTTCCTCCGCAGGGGCGATATGGCTTTTTCCTGCAACCCTGCCGCCGTTCCGCTTGGCGTGGCCATGTTCCAGAAGGTGGGCAAGCTGATAGCGGTTTTTGGAATATACGGTAACTTCCAGCGAGTGGGAATTTTCCTTCGTATTCTTCACCGCCCAGCTTTTTGCATAAGCGCCCGTATCTTTCGGGGCATTTGCCCCGATCTCCTTTTTTACGGTGTTTCCCGCTTTGCGGACGGCTTTCTTCATGCCCTCTGCGGAGACATCCGCATAATCGTTCAGGCACTCCATCACGGTATCCGCCAGCGCGTCTATGGAAATCCTCCTGCCCATATCACCGCCTCACTTTCTGGCATTTCAGCTTGACCGCTCTCTTTTTGAAATTCTTATGGTCAATGCCGAGGATGTTATAAATCTCACCGTCATACAACACACGGTAGCCTGTGGAATCAACAGCAGAAACAGACTTGCAGTAACGGACGGTAAAATCAATCTTTGAATTGTCCACAACCGTCCCTGCGTCTGTGTTTTCACTTGGCGATTCACCGCTGGCGGTGGCATAGCAGGAATAATAATCCGTCCACTCGTTTTTGTGGTTTCCTATCTTATCCACCATCACCGTATTTTTCTGTACCGTTATCTTCACATTTAAAAGCGCAATGTCCATCAGAACTTACTCCTCCTGACTCCCCCAAGCAGGGAACGCAGGGACAGGGTAAGGGCATGATGGTCTGCGTCCTCCCGGTGTTCATAAAGATATGCCACCGCATACATCACGGCAATCTTCGCAGTCTGTGTTTCGGAAAATTCCTCTGCAGAAAGCCTTGCGATATCCGCACACAGGCTTTCTGCAGAGTGCAGGGCGTTTGTAATAAAACCGTCATCGTCCCCAAAATCCACACGCAGGTACTGTTTCATTTCTTCCAGAGACACAACCATATATCCCACCACCTCACAGTGTTATTTGAAAAAATTATGCTTTCGCCGCTTTTGCTGTAGCCTTGACCTTTAAAATCTGCACCGCTTCCGCAAGCACCAGCTTACCGTCCACACGCTCTTTTGCCACAAAGCCGATCATGCCGTTGCCTGCAAATAATTCCGTGAGCTGCTTGAAGGAACGTGTGCCACGGTCTCCAATGTTGTAATATTTATAATCACCGAAAGCAATCGCGTCCGTTGGTGCGTAGGGCGAAGTGTAAACCTCATAGCCGAGCAGTCTGTCCGGCTCTCCCTGGGTGAGTGCAGGCTGCCACATATATGCGCCGTTGTTGTCCTTGAACGTGCGGATCTGTGCCACCGTCTTATCGTTCATGATGAACCTTGCATTCTTTCTGTAAGGACGCTTGAGGGCATAAACAAGATTGATAACATTATCTGCTGTCAGGGATTCAACCGTATCTGCAACCGTCCCGCCGCCTTTAGCCGCAAACAGTCCCAAAGGCTGGCCTGTGCCTGTGCCGTTGAGGAAAGCGTCCTCCTCGGCATTGGAGAGTGCCTTTCCGAACTGTGCGATGATATAGCTTTCCAGACCGAAAGCGTTATCATAGAGCAGTTCCTCAGTTACTTTGATCGCCACATGGAGCTTGTGTGCGTCAAGCAAAATCTGGTCAAAAGTTGCATCGCCAAAAGTCAGCGCGCCGCCTTCCTCGATCCATGCAGCGGCAGGCTTGGTGGCTGCGATATTGATCTTATGGTCACCACTTGTAGTGATTTTTGTACCCAGCTTACGCATGATATTTTCTTCCTCAAGCACATCGATCAGACGGCTGTCGTATTCCTCCGGCACAAGGTAACCGCCGTCCGCATCCACGCCTTCCTGCAGTACATTGGACACCTGCTTGAAATTGCTGCGGAGCGCTGCCAGCATACCCTCACGGTATTCATCGGATGCCCTGCTGGTCTTAGTCTTCTCATTGCCGCCGGTCTGCTGCGGGTTTATCAGGATAGGTGTGTTGACGGGTCTGTTAAGCTCGTTTTCCATCGCCTCCATCTGCTCCATACGCTCAATCTCTGCACTGTAGTCCTTAATTTTCTGCTCCATTTTTGCATAGGCTCCGGCATCTTCCTTTGAGAGCAGGCCGTCCTTGTCACGCTTGCTCTCGACAAAAGCCTTTGCACCCTGCCACGCCTTGTTCCTTGCTTCCCTTAATTCCTGAATCGTCATAATAAAATTACCTCCAATTTTTGATTAAATCCAGCCGTTCCATCAGGGAGTCGGCTGTGGTCTTCGGTTCCTGCTTTTGAATCCTGCATTTCCTTGCCAGCTTATCCATAAGCGAATTTGTCACTGTGGCACGGGAATAGGTCATGCCGACTTTTGGGATTTCCATATCCTCTGCTGTATTTCTCTGCATGATCTCATCTGCAAAGCCATACTCAACAGCCGAGTTAGCGTCCATCCAGGTTTCTGCGTCCATCAGCTTTAACAGCTTTTTACGGTCAAGCCCCGTTTTGATCTCATAGGCATTGATGATGCTTTCCTTGACCTCGTCAAGCATTGCAACGGCTTTCTGCATCTCTGCCGAATCGCCCCAGGCAATGGTGGCAGGGTTGTGGATCATCATCATGGAAACGGGGGACACAAGCACTTTATCTCCCGCCATTGCGATAACAGAGGCAGCACTCGCCGCTATGCCGTCAATCTTCACGGTTACTTTTCCACTGTAATTGGTAAGCATATTGTAAATCTGTGCCGCTGCCACGCAGTCGCCGCCTGGTGAGTTGATCCAGACGGTAATGTCACCGTTTCCCGCATTCAGTTCCTCTTTGAAAAGCTGCGGCGTGACGTCATCGTCAAACCAGCTCTCCTCCGCAATCGTGCCGTTCAGTTCAAGCACCCTCTCTGTGGTTTCCCCTTCTGTTCCGCTGTCCTGAACCGTCCGGTTCTTCCAGTTCCAGAACTTCTTCATTTTGGTTTTCCTCCTTCCCATAGGCCGCCCCTGACATGGAGAGTGGCATCATATTTCCATTGATAAGGTACAGGTCTCCGCCATCCTCCGCAGGGATGCGGTCAAGATTTTCAAGCTCACGGATGTCATTAGCCGACATCCAGCCATTCTGTCTTGCCGTGGCGTAGCCCTGCATACGGCTCTGGTAATCCCCTCGGAGCAGGCCGTCAACATTGAATTTGATAAAGTACTTTGATTTGTCATCCTGTGGGATCAATGCCCTCTGCATCGCCTGTTCCCAGCGGACGAGCCACGGTTCGAGGGTGTATTTCACAAACTCCAGGCTCTGCTGCTCAATATTAGAAAAGCTCGACTTCTCAAGGTCGCCCACCATATGCGGCGGCACCCTGAAAATCCTGGCTATCTCATTGATCTGGAATTTCCTTGTTTCTAAAAACTGTGCTTCGTTCGGTGAAATAGAAATGGGCGTATACTTCATGCCCTCCTCTAAAACTGCAATTTTATGGGCATTTGACGAACCTCCAAATCCTGCGTTCCAGCTTTCACGCACCTTGTCAGGCTCTTTCACCGTCCCCGGATATTCCAATATGCCGCTTGGAGTGGCTCCGTTTGCATAAAATTTACTGCCGTATTCTTCGGCGGCAATGGCAAGACCGATGGCGTTTTTCGCCATAGCGATAGGGGAATAGCCGACCAGCCCATCAAAACCAAGTCCAGGGATATGCAGCACATCATATGGGGATAGCCGTACCGTGCCGTCCTTCAGCGTTTTTGCATCGTCACTGCTGACCATATATTCATAATACAGCCGCCCTTTTTCATCGCGGTTTACCGTCATCCTGTCGGGCATCAGCGGATACAGCCCCATGACTTCGCCTTTGCCGTTGCGGATAATCTGCGAATAGGCATTGCCCCAAAGGAGCAGGTGCGTCATAAGCGTTTCACGGAACACGAAGGAAGTCATCTCCGTATTAGGCTCATCATGCAGCAAAAAATACAACGGATTATCTACAGCCTTTTCCTTGCTGCTTTTGTCGGTATACTGGTAGAGGTGCAGCGGCAAGCCCGCCACCGCCTCAGACAATATCCTTACGCAGGAATACACCGCTGTCATCTGCATGGCAGAGCGTTCATTGACACGCTTGCCCGATGTTGAATTTCCCATGAAAAAGCGGTAGGCGCTGCCCGATGTGCTGTTCCTGGGTGCGTCCCTTGAACGAAACAGACCGCTTAAAAATCCCATATCTCCTCACCGTCCTTTACAAAAATAAAATCCCCCTGTGGTCATACACGCTTTCTGTCACGACATTTCCGCACCGTATCGCACGGTCAATCCCCATGATAGTGGCAACCGCACCGTCTATCTTTTCTGTGGACTTTTCCTTATCCGCCTTGATATTCCCTGCAGGGTCAGTCCGAATAAAGATATTGTCCATCATCCAGCGCAGGACAGGGTGTCCGCCGTGTGCGATCTTCTGTTCAAGCACCAGTTTCATAAGCTCCTTTGTGGGCGGGCTCATATCCTTAAATCCCTGCCCGAATGGAACAACGGTAAATCCCATATTTTCGAGGTTTTGAACCATCTGCACAGCACCCCAGCGGTCAAAAACAATCTCTCGGATATTGAAACGCTCTCCGAGCCGTTCAATGAATTTTTCGATATAGCCGTAATGCACCACATTTCCTTCCGTGGTCTGCAAAAATCCCTGCCGTTCCCAGACATCATAAGGCACATGGTCACGGCGAACACGCAGCTCAAGCGTATCTTCGGGTATCCAGAAATACGGCAGGATCAAATATTTATCATCTTCATCCAAAGGCGGAAACACCAAAACAAAAGCCGTGATATCGGTGGTGGAGGATAAGTCAAGACCGCCGTAACACACACGCCCCTCCAGATCATCTTCCCGGACGGGGAATGCACAGCCGTCCCATTTGTCCATCGGCATCCAGCGGACAGCCTGTTTCACCCACTGGTTCAGCCTTAACTGCCTGAATGAATTTTCCTCGCCGGGATTCTGCTTTGCCGATTCACAGGCGGCTTTGACTTTGTCAATCCCAACCGTAATGCCGAGGGTGGGGTTTGCTTTCTTCCACACTTTTGGGTCAGTCCAATCGTCACCCTCATCCGCACCATAAATCACGGGATAAAATGTCGGGTCAATCTTCCTGCCCTCTAAAATATCCTTTGCCTTCTGGTGTGTTTCATAGCAGATGCTGTTGGTATCTGTTCCGGCTGTTGTAATGAGAAAATATAACGGCTGCATCCTGGCATCGCCTGAGCCTTTGGTCATTACATCAAACAATTTTCTGTTCGGCTAGGTATGCAGCTCATCAAACACAACACCGTGGATGTTGAAGCCGTGTTTGGAATAAGCCTCCGCAGATAACACCTGGTAAAAGGAGTTTGTCGGCAGATACACGATCCTTTTCTGCGAAGCGAGGATTTTGACACGCTTATTCAGGGCAGGACACATCCGCACCATATCCTCCGCCACATCAAAAACAATGGTTGCCTGCTGGCGGTCAGCGGCACAGCCGTAAACCTCGGCACGTTCCTCGCCATCCCCGCAGCAGAGCAGGAGGGCGACTGCCGCAGCAAGCTCACTCTTTCCCATTTTCTTCGGTATCTCCACATACGCCGTATTAAACTGCCGGTAGCCGTTTGGCTTCAGCGTACCGAATAAATCCCTGATTATTTGCTCCTGCCAGTCGATCAGTTCAAAGGGCTTCCCCGCCCATGTGCCTTTGGTATGGCAGAGGCTTTCTATGAACATCACGGCAAAGTCGGCGGCACCTTTATTATAGCGGCTGTCCTTTGCCCTGAATTTTGTCGGCCTGTATTTTTTCAGCTTCCGCAAACTCCCACCTCCATCCGGGCATAAAAAATGGCCTGCCAAGGGCAAGCCGGAATCTGTCTGTACGGGATACAGAGCCTTGCGGCTCCGCACCCCGAAATATTCTTTTTTCTTATTTTGCAATCTGCTCCATGCACCATTTGATGGCATGGCCGTTATCGGGAAATGTCTGTCCTGCACTGCCGATGTGATTTAATCGGCATTCGATATCGCTAAGCCCTGTCTCTTCCGGCGTTTCCACAAACTCGTAAATGTCGGCTGTAAACCCGCCCTTGTAACAGGCATCCGTAACCAGGACATAGTCCCCAAATTTCAATAAGCTGCCATAAGTGGCGCTGACCTTCATCTGCAGTTTTTCCATCGTAGTAAAATCTTTCATCGCTGTTCCCTCCGTTTTCGGTATTTTTCCTTTCGGTAGTACACATATTACCGTCAGCCGGGAGATATTAGCAATACGATTACTACACAATCATCCTGCCTTAAATTTGTGTACTTTACGGCTGCATGGAACGGTGTATCGTTTCCAAAATCTGCTCCTGCTCATCTGCTTTTACGCCAATGCTCTCAAGCGCCTCACGGGTTCCGCAATCCGGGCATAAAAGGGTTTTGTTGTCCGCCCTCGAAAGGGCAGGCGCACCGCTGTATATCTTCCCGCATCGTGGGCAGGTCTTGATCCTTATCTCATTATGCTTCATGGCAGTTCCTCCTGCTGTTCTCCACAGCTTTCAATAAAACCTCTTCATCAAATCCAAAATCACGGTACCCCTCAAGGCAGGTGCGGACATAATATCCGCTTGGTACACCGTGCGGTCTGTCCTCATGCATGATGTAGACATAAACTTTGCGGTTTCGGATTTTCCCTGTCCGGATGCCCCTAATGGGCAGTTTCATCTCTGCCTTGTAATAAAAGGCAGGGAATCCCTCGTAGCGGTCGAGAGCCGCTTCATCCTCCTCCGTGGTCTCCCACACGGCAACGGGAACGCTTTCACCTGTCTTTGGTTCAACGGTAAGGTAAGAACCTGTCTTGCTGCCCTTGAAAAGCAGTTCATAATCCGGTATCTCAGCCGTGCCGATGATCCTTGCCGACGGGCATCTCATTTTCATCTGCCGGATGTTCAGGTTGCTTCCGTAAGCGATATAATATCTTTTTTCCATAATGGTATCCGTCCTTTCCGAAGGAGTTACCCTTCTACCACCTTAAGACCGCCGAATGCGGTCAAACTGTTTTCAACAGTCATAAGGTGGCAGGAGGCTAACCCCTGCGGTTCCTTCAAGCGGCCCTGCCGTTGCGGAAAGCGGTGTCGCCTGCAAGCCTTTTTGTTAAAATCTCCCTTGCCGTTTTAAACTCGTCACCGATAAATCCAAGCCTCAAAAGCCAAGTCCTCATTGCGTATTTTGGATTCTCTTTCTGCTGTTCCTTCGGCGATGCCGTCCTCACTTCCTTTGCCATCTGGCTGAGTGCGAGGCAGAGCTGAATGTATGATTTTAACTGTCCCGCATGAAGGCCATTCTGTTTACCGTCTGCAGGTGCGTCGAATTGGAATAATCTGAATTCAATTGTCCCGTGTGTAAATGTAGCATGGTAGTTGAGCATATGGTATCTGCTGTCATTGTAGTGGTGTGTCCTGCCGTAGTTTGCACCGTTGGAGGTGTACCAGATGTCCGCAAGCTGTGCCATTGTCTTTGGCTTTTTTCTGTTGAGCTGCTCTAAAAATATCGGTTCAACCGTCCTGCAGTAGCGGTTCATCCTGCCCCTGTCAAGGTTCAGGGCATCCGCTAAAAGGCTTTCATGGCTTGCCATAATATTTGCAAGGTTTCTGAGCGTCTGCGGTGTGTGTCCGTTTGCACCGATGTGGCAGTGAATTCCGCAGCCCCTCGTGGCATCACTCTTTGCGCCTGCGTGTCTGAGCTGTCTGATAAGTTCCTGCAGAAGCTCCATGTCCGCGTAGGTGAGAATCGGGGTTACCAGTTCGCATTTTTCGCTGTCCGGTCCCGCAATGCTGACATCTTTTTGGAATTTCCACTCCCTGCCGTCTGCGTCCCAGGCTGACCATGTACTGTAGCCGTTCCTGCCCGCCGTGTTTTCATATCTTCCTGTGCCGAAGAACTTAGCCGCAATCTTCGCTGCCTTATCCCTTGCAATGTTGTTCATCTCAACTTCGACCCCTATGGTCTGCTTTTTCATTTGCTCAACCTGTCTTAAAACTTTATCATTCATGGTGTGCACCTCCGCTTTTTCTTTGTTTTCCCTTTCGGTGTACACATATTAGCGTCTGTCCCCGGATATAGCAATACAATTACTACACAATCATCTTCGCTATATCTTGTGTATATTTGTGCCGGATACACCTAAATCCTGCGTATTTCATCTTCCCCGAAGACTACATGGAGATGGCTTCCATTGTCCCACGCAACCATGACCGAAGCCGTGTCATCGACACCCGTTACGGTTCCTTTTGTTCCAATCGGAGGAGCCTGGCAGTCGTCCATTTTCAGAAGCTCCACCCTCGTTCCGGCAGGGTACTTTTTACGCACCTGCTCCACGATTTCCTTACTTGGAAATTTCATCTGTGTCATCCTCCTTTTTTGCGCCGCTTTTAAATGCACTGCTGCCTTTGAGGTTTTTCAGCAGGATTTTTCTGTCCGCCTTGTATTCCTCCCCGATAAACCCCAGGCGGAGCAGGAAACACCGGAAAGCATATTTTTCATTGTCCACAGCTTTTTCTGTTGCCGTGATGCGTTTCTGCTCTTTGCTCATTTTGCAGAGGGCAGATATAAAATCAGTGCAGGCCCTTGCCGTACCGCTGTCCGTTTCTGAAAACCAGGGAAAAGAAATCTTATCCCCATCAATTTCAACCGGCAGCTCATCAATACCGAATGCCTTTTTGATCAGGCTGCCCTTTGCTTCAAGCAGTTTCTTGAGGTTATCAATATTCGCTGATCCAAGCGGCATTGCCACTGTAAGCCCGACGTTTTCGTCCTGTGGGGCAGTATCCGTTCCCGCCGTATCATTTTCCGCCGTTTCTTTCGGTGCCTCTGCGGCGGTTTCCTGCCCCTCTTCGGCAAAGCCCCTTTCTGCAAGCCTCTCTAACAGATTTTTAATCTCCCCACTGTCGGCTCTGTCATCAAACTCCACCGTGCCGTTTTTATCAATGCGGAAATAATCCACCTCGTAAGCCGCCGTCGGCATTCCGAGATATTTCGGCCGGATTTCCAAAATCTCACCCATCGCTGTGACGAGCGCCTTGCGGCCTGCCCCTGTTACATGAAACTCAATCCTCATCGTGAGTACCTCCTTCGTTTTTCGGTACTACATATATCCCTCTAAACCGCAGAAATAGCAAGTGTTTTTACAGAAAAAAAGTCACAATAAAAAGTCCGAGAACTGTGAGTAGTACACAATCCCGGAAAGCACAAAATATGCATTCCCTAAAAAAATACCGTTGCCCCACATTTTATACTCGGCACTATCGGAATGCGGGTTTTTCAGCCACTTTATGATCTGTTTATTTGATTTTGGCTTTGAGGAAGTTCCCATGATTTTGCGGTGTGTCTCAAAAACCCCACGCCAGAATTCCAGATCTTCATCCGTGGGATTTTCTGTCCCCAGATCCGCACACCACCAGTCGGGGAAACCCTGCAGCCTTGCACATTCGGTCGGGGGGTCAGCCTGCGGACGATATAGTGCGGTTCAGCAGTCTGCTCCTTTGCCACGCAGGACGGGTCTTTGTAATCAGTAGCCACCAGTGTGTTTGCCAGTTCTTTCTCCGCGATAGTGTGATGGGAATTTTTGCTTGTGCAGTAAACAGGATGTGCGACGGCATTTGCTCCTCTTGCAATGATAGGAGGCTCAACCTCCTCATCAACCGCTATGCCGAACCGGGCGTTTTTACCCTGGTTAAAAGCGGCACGGTCGATGCCATAAGCTACCGCATGGTGGTCTGTGGCATTCAAAGTGAAAGACACATCTTCGTTTATGCCGCTGCCCTGGGGACCGTTTTCATCTTTTCTCCCGATCATGGAACCCTGCAGGGCAACAACTGCCATCCCGCCCTGGTTGCACGATGGATTGCCGCCGTTGGCATCAAGCGTTCTTACCGTCTCGGCTTCATAAAATCCACTGTGTGGATTATCCGACTTCATGGAATTACTGTCTTTGGAACATATCCCATACACAACAGCCACGCCTCCCTGGTTGGAATCAGGGGCATTGCCGCCTGTGTCAATCGTCCTCGCCGTTTCCGTTTCATAGCAGTTCTGGCGGGCGTTCTTCGTTCCTTCGGAAGTAAAACGCACATCATAGCATTTTGGATTTTCAAGCACAAACGGCTGGTTGTTGCCGCCCGTGCCGTAGGTAGAAGATACTGTCGGAGCGACATCCTCAAGCTGACGGTACCGTGTATCCTGGCTGTGATTTTCAAACATAATTGCCGCAGGGACAGTGCCGGCGCGGAGTGTTGGGACGGTTTCTTCTTCATAACCGATACCCCTCGCTTTTGCCGAATGTTCCGTGCAAAAGCCTGCCGATTCCATGACGCAGGGCGGGTGGTGTGATTCTGCACGGAGGGTACAGGCCACGTCTTCCGTCACATCCATTCTGTTTCCGCCCTGGTCATTCAAACATATCCTGCCTGACGTTCCAACGCCTTCTTTAAGATTGGCGGCAGTTCCTTGCCACGAACGGAAGCCCTGCGGAGTATACCCAGACACGCCTTCGGACTCAAATAATATCTTTCCGGCACACCCGCCTGCAAAATCTGCGACAAGGTAGATGCGTTTCCTTCTCTGGGGGACTCCCCAAAACTGCGCGTCGAACACCCGCCATGCGACGGAGTAGCCGTCTCCCAGGATTTCCCCTGCGTTCTGCCATTTTGCAGATCCAGGGACATACACACAGGGGTCTTTGACTTTGCAGATCTCTTCGAGGACGGCTTTGAAGTCTTCCCCTTTGTTTGACGAGAACGCCCCTGGGACGTTTTCCCACACCACAAATCTTGGATACCTGCCATCTGTCTTACACCTCATTTCTTTTACGATTCTTACCGCCTGGTAGAATAAATTGCTGCGTGAACCGCCAAGCCCCTCACGTTTTCCCGCAATGGACATATCCTGGCAGAGCGAACCGAAAGTGATGATATCAACGGGCGGAAGCTCCGCACCGTCAAGTGTGGAAACATCGCCGTAATGCTCCACCTGCGGCAACCTTTTTGTTGTGACACGGATAGGGAAAGGCTCGATCTCCGACGCCCATAAAGGGATTATCCCGGAAATCAAGCCTCCCAGTTCAAAACCTCCAGAACCTGAGAATAAACTCCCAAGTGTTAAATCTTTATTCTCCATCCGCAATAACCTCCAGCTCATCAAACTTTATGGTCTGGCCGTCACGCACCACATACACATTTTCCGTTGTACCTGCCTGTTCGATAAACCTCTTCACGATGACATCGCAGAATTTCTCATCCAGTTCAATGGTATGGCATACACGGTTCGTCTGCTCACAGGCAATCAGCGTAGAACCGCTGCCGCCGAATGGATCAAGCACAATACAGTTGCTCATGCTTGAGTTTTTAATCGGATAAGCAACCAGCGGCACAGGCTTCATGGTCGGATGGTCGCCGTTTTTCTTTGGCTTGTCAAATTCCCAGATGGTGGACTCTTTCCTGCCTGTGTACCACTGGTGTCTGCCTTTTTTCTTCCAGCCGAACAGCACAGGCTCATGCTGCCACTGGTACGGACTCCTGCCGAGCACAAGACTCTGCTTTTTCCAGATACACGTCCCCGAAAGATAAAAGCCTGCGTCTGCAAATGCCTTCCTGAAATTCAAGCCCTCTGTATCTGCATGGAATACATAGATACTTGCGTCATCTGCCATAGCTTTTTCCATATTGGTAAAGGCATCAAGCAGAAACTGATAGAATTTGACGTTATCCATGTTGTCATTCTTGATCTTTCCCGCCGAGCCCTCATAGTTTACGTTATAAGGCGGGTCCGTCACCACAAGGTTTGCTTTTTTCCCATCCATCAGAAGTGTGTAAGTTTCCTCCCCGGTGCTGTCACCGCAGATAAGACGGTGGTTTCCGAGCAGCCAGAGGTCTCCGTTTTTTGTAACGGGCGGCTTTTCCAGTTCTGCATCTACATCAAAATCATCATCTTTCACTTCACTGTCTGTTTCAAACAAATCTGCGATCTCACTCTCATCAAATCCCGTCAGACCGATATCAAAGGACTCCGCCTGCAAAGCCTCGATCTCAACCCTCAGAAGTTCTTCATCCCATCCTGCGTCCATTGCCATACGGTTATCAGCCAAAATATATGCTTTCTTCTGGGCAGGAGTAAGATAATCCGCAAACACACACGGCACTTCTGAAATCCCCTCCGCTTTTGCCGCCTCAATCCTGCCGTGGCCGGCTATAACGTTGAAGTCACGGTCAATAATGACAGGATTGATAAACCCGAACTCCCGCAGGGACGAGCGGAGTTTATTGATCTGCTCCGCAGAATGTGTCCTCGCATTGTTCACATACGGTATCAATTTCTCCGTAGATATGAGCTGCATTTCTGTTGTTGTTTTCAATTACCTGCACCTCCTGTCCAGCAGCTTATACAAGCCTTTCTCCGCACCCCTGATGTCCCCGGCAAACGCCTGGTCCTTGATGGTGCGGTACTGCTGCCTTGTAAGATTTTTCTTATTGGCATTCAAAGTGTCCATGAATGCCGCCAAATCTGTTTTTAGTTTCATATCAGTTTCCTTTCCTCGCCCTGAGAAGCCGCTCCATCACATCATCCTGCGGTGTGTTCCCCGAAAACTCTACAGAGCAGTTCTCCTTCACGATCTAGTATATCTGCATCCAGCAGTAATTGGTCTGTTTCATGTAAGACTGACTCATGGCGACATACGGGGAAGCGATAGCAGCCCCCGTAGTCGGATGCTTTGCAAGAAACCCCGTAGAGGAAACAATCTCCTCACACTGGATCCAGCGGGATACGCTCATTGCATACTGCTCCACCATCTGGACGGTGACCAGCCTGTCACAGTTCCTTGCCCTGAGCCAGTTGTAAGTTTCACGGTAGACTTCCTCCGCCACAAGCTCACGGCCGCTTTTCTGCGGGGATTTCAAAAAATCTTTCACGGGCGGCACTTCCATGCCCACCAATTCCGCAGGCTCCATCAGGACTTCCGCAGAGCGCCCTTCACTGATCTTTTCCGTTAGAGCCTTTGGCTTCCTGCCTGCACCCGGCCTTGCACCGCCACGGTTGCTGCCGTCTTTTGCCACTGTTTCCACCCCCGTTTCTTTGATTTCCTTTGAAAAATGCTGCGGAAATCAAACGCCGCAGCATACAAAAACCATATTAAATACTGGAAAATCCAAGAAGTTAATACCCCGTTTGATTTCCGCTTTTTATGCGTGTGACCCCGGCACCGTTGCCCTGCGGCTTCCATTTTAGGGATTCAGACCGCCCCTGGGGTCAGTGCCACCTGTCGCCGCGCTCTGCATGAATCCTTGAATGGCAGGATTTACAAAGGGAAATTAAATTGCTCCTGTCATGCGTCCCGCCTTCGGACAGAGGTTTCTTATGGTGTACTTCCTCGACAGGCACAAGAATTCCTTTCTCATAACAAATTTCACAGAACGGGTGCGTCTTTACATAGCTGTCACGGATTCTTTTCCATGCTCTCCCGTACCTACGGCGTACAGCAGAGTCCCTGCCATACTTCTCGTAGCGTTTGTTTTCTAACTTTGTGTGTTCCTCACAGAACCGCCCGTCTGTAAGTTTCGGACAGCCGGGATAAGAACACGGCCGCTTTGGTTTCCTCGGCATCAGCTCCACCTCCTTTTTGGCATAAAGAAAGCCACCCACAGGATTTCTCCCGTGAATGGCCTGGTACTTTACGCAATTTTCTATGATACTATCATACCACGTTTCCCTGTGCCAAACTACGGCAAAGTGTGCCAACATCAATCCGGCACGGAAAAATTCTTCAAAGCCGATGCATGGATGCGGTGGACGGTGCGGTTTGATACATGGAGCTTTTCTGCGATCTCCTCCCAGGTGCAGTTATTAAGATAGCGGTAAGTCAGAAGCAGACGCTCCTCACGGTCGCTGACCTTTTCTACCGCACCGCTGACCTGTTTTTTCAAAACCACCAACTGACAAAGTTCTTTGTGTATTTTCTCTTCCATCTCTATGATGTCGCTGAAATATTTTACAAATGGCGGTTCCGTGCTCCTGCTGCACTGTACACGCTCACCGAAGTTTGAACCCGATATCCTGCCCGCCAGCTCACGCAGGTGTTCCAGCTCCTCCGTATCGGAGTCGATCAGTTCATTCAGCCTGTATGCCTGCATCAGATATTCTTTCGCTGTCATAAGCCACCTCCGAATTAAAAATTCCCCCGGATTGACTCTGATTGTCACTGATTGTCATAGGTTGGCTTTTACTGCATCTATCAAAGCGGACTGCGAAGTGTCTTTTAATTCCAGTGCTTTCATGATCCACTCGTCAATGGTGCCTTTTGTGATGATGTGCTGCACCACCACGGTCTCCGATTCCTGCCCCTGCCGCCACAGCCTTGCCACCGTCTGCTGGTACAATTCCAGCGACCACGTAAGCCCGAACCATACCAGCGCCGAACCTCCGCTTTGAAGATTCAGACCGTGTCCCGCACTGGCGGGGTGTATCAAAGCAACGGGAAGCTCCCCGCTGTTCCAACGCCTGATGCTCGCTGTGGTATCCAGCTTTGAAAATGGGATATGCAGTGATTCCAGCATTTCGGAAATCCTATCCAGGTCATGCCTGAACCAGTAAGCCACCAAAAGCGGCCTGCCGTTCATGCTCTCGACGATATCCTCCAGTGCGTCCAGCTTTCGGCTGTGTATTTCTATGACTTCCTGTTTATCGTTGTATATTGCTCCGTTTGCCATCTGGCTCAGCTTTCCCGAAAGGGAGGCGGCATTGGCGGCGGTAATCTCTCCATCCGTCAGCTCCAACACCAAGTCTGATTTCAGGCTGTCATATTTCTCACGTTCTTTCTCCGAAAGCCGCACTTCGTATTCAGTGCTGATAAGCTGCGGCATCTGCAGATGGTCAGTGGATTTCATGGAGATTGTGATGTCGGAGATTTTATCGTATATCTGCTTTTCCGCTCCCGGCAGGGGCTTGTAGGAAAATATTATCTGCCCGTTCTGTTTATCAGGCTGAAAATATGCCATGCGGTACTGCCCGATAAACCTTCCAAGCCTTTCCCCCATATCAAGCAGACGGAACTCTGCAAATAAATCCATCAGCCCGTTGCTTGAAGGTGTCCCTGTAAGTCCCACGATGCGTTTTACCTTCGGCCTTACTTTCATCAGTGCCTTAAACCGCTTTGTCTGGTGGTTCTTGAAGGATGACAGCTCATCAATTACCAGCATATCAAAGTCAAATAGGATACCGCTCTCAGTAATCAGCCACTGCACATTTTCACGGTTGATGATATAAATATCCGCCTCCGCTTTCAGTGCCGCAGTCCGTTCTGCAGCCGTGCCGACTGCCACGCTGTATTTCAAGTCTCTTAAGTGGTCCCACTTTTCGATTTCAGCACTCCATGTATTTTTTGCTACTCTCAAAGGTGCAGTAATCAAAATTTTATGGACTTCAAAACTATCAAACAGGAGGTTATTTAAAGCCGCCAGTGTTATTCCCGTCTTGCCCCTAACCCAAGCCCATATCTAACAGAACAGCCGCTATCGGATGGCTTTCAATATATTCGATTGCAAATTTCTGATAACTGTGTGGTATGAACTTCATCAGGCATCACCTCCCCCAGCTTCCAATTTTTCAAGTTCTTTTATGAACCAGTTAAATTCCGCATGAAATATTGCATGGTCACCTTGAGATCCAAATACTCTCAGATTTTCCGGCTTATTGTTACGCTTATTTCCGTCAATGTGGTGAACAACTTCTCCCGGAAATAATGCCCTGCCAAGAATTTGTTCTGCAACAATACGGTGTTCATGCTTTCCGTACCGTTTGGCATAAGTTTTTCCCTCACCTGTATTTAAACGGGATTTTCTTAACTTCTCCCTGACCTCTGCAGTCATCCTTGTTTTATTTGTTACTTTGTTTAACTCTGAAAATGTGGCAGAAATATTAGTAAAATCTTTAAGTGATGCATATCCGTCCGGGTTTTTAGCTTTACTGCTGAAATCTGCCAAACACTGCCTGCTGCAAAAATGATGCTTCTTCCCCTTCAGTGACGCAGCCTCGCGCATAACCTCCTTCCCACACCAGTCACACCGAATTCTTAATTTCATCAATCATCCCTCCAATCTGCGATTCGTCATCCAGCACATACACTTTAAATCCAAGCCGCCGTAACAGCCTGTGCCTTGCTAACTGCAGGGGGCGTGGCTTTTCTCTCGGAGCTTTTACCTCCACGAACGCCATTTTCCCGCCAGGGAGAAGTGCCAGTCTGTCAGGCACCCCATCAAAACCGGGCGATGTGAACTTAAGTGCCAGACCTCCGACACGCTTTACTTCCATCACAAATTTCTGTTCTATGGTTTTCTCCCTCATGCAATAACCTCCAAACCCTTATATTTTCAGCATTTCAGGCTTTATGGTGCAGGTCGTTGACGGTCGTTACATAAAGTCCTCTATAGAGGTTTTTTAGCTGAAAAAACTGCCCTAAAGGGGGTTTATACTACGACCTTCAACGACCTGCACACTTACGGTTTCTGCTCCATAAAATCAACAGTTTCCAGCCTCATCCCAATGATATATACACCATCTCTTTTTTTCTGCTTTTTGAACCCCGCCGTTTCCAGTGCATTATAAAAATCAGCCGTACTACGGATATATTCACCCGTCCTCATACAATAGTTGCGGTATTCCTGGTAGACTGCCCCGGATTTCGCTGCACCTCCCGCATCCACTTCACAGCACTCATCCATAAAATGCCCAAGCCAGTCATTGTCCTCACGGTATGATTTGATGGCATCCTCCACGCAGGCAGGGCAGGGAATGTGGAAATTACGGCTGATCACTTTTTTCGCACCCTCAATGATCCATGCCATGACAGCCGGGGCAGCTTCCGAAACGAGGAAATCGGCATAATTCTTCACATCCTCGGCGCCCTCTATTTTGGCATGGAACGGTATCACGATCAAACGCCGCCACGTACCCGGATCATTTGCGCCCACCCTCGGCAGGTGGTTGGTGTACAGCACGAGGGTATGGCTCGGCGTAAAGGAAAACGGGTCTTTATACTTTTTCTCCGCAAAAATCTCATCCGTGGAACACATCTGCTTGACCACGGCAGTATTCAGACGCATCCCTTCCTCCAGTTCGGCGGCAATGATGAGACGCTTTCCTTTGGCTTCGGCAAGTTCCGGCTTCACATTCCTCTTGCATCCGACCGTAAGGGTATCGGAGGACATATTGCCGCTGTAAGTCCCAAGCACACGGGCTATGGTGTTCCAGAACGTGGATTTGCCGTTCCTGCCCTCGCCGTAAGCAATGACCAGCGATTCCATATAGACACGGCCGACCGCCGCCATTCCCACAATCTGCTGTACATAATCAACCAGCTCTGCGTCACCGCAGAAAATAGTGTTGAGCGAATCCTGCCACAGTTCTTTCCCTTTATCGCCCGGTTCGGCTGCCGTAATCTTCGTGATATAATCCTCCGAACTATGGTCACGCCTGCCCTCCAATCCATCGGGAAGATAATAAGTCCCATCAGGCGTATTCAGCAGAAATCCGTCTTTGTCAAGGTCTGACACACTGATCTCCAGCATAGGCTTCGCCGCCTGCAGAGCCGACACAATATATTTCATATCCCTGCGTTTCATCACGAACGCCTTATATGCCAGTGCGGTTTTATACGCAAGATAAGCGTCCGTCTGGCTGCTGCTGATCTTCTTTTCCAGAGCCTTGCCTCCCGACACAATGTCATCTTCCGAAACGCCCATATCCAAAAGTGCCTGGCGTGTGCGTGACACCTCGTCTTTTGCATCCTCAAGCTGAAGGTCTAAAAATTCCTCCGCCGCACCCACCGCCTGCTGTTTGGACTCCACCCAATACTGTCCGCAGAAACGCAGATAATCGGTCGCCGCTGTGTATCTCAGTTCACCACCGTATTCCCTTGTCAGGACCTTTGCCTGCCCGATGTCGGAATAATCCCCAGGTTTTAGAGTTTCCCCTGCAAATTCATCGTTGTATTCGTCCGAGGCAACATAGCCGTCCTGACTTTTCACCTTTTCCGCAAAGCGGCAGGCACTCTGCCATATCATTGAAAGTTCCGCATCTTCAAGAGGAGGGCGGCATTTATCCGCCTCCTCCATAAAAATCCCATACGCTTTTTCCGTTGCACCGTAACGCTTCACCACACGCCCCGCAAAATGCGACATGGTGGCGTTCCTCTGTCCCTGCGGGATCTCCCTGCCGACCTGCGGTCTTACGATGCAGTCGATGGTGATCTCACCTTCATGCCATAAGATTTCACTGCACGGATTTCCAAAGATAAACCTAGCGGAATCAATGGCGTTGCCGTCAAAGAAGGGGAATTTCTGCAGTATGGCTTTTTTCAGGGCAGCACATACATCACCGTCTGAAATAGGGTCATGCAGGAAATACACATGGAACCTCGGCCTTGCAGTCCTGCCGTCCTTCGGCTTCATGTTATTGCGGCTCGGAACAACTGCATACGCCACATCTTTCCCGATTTTTTCTTCTAAATCCTCCGGATGAACCCAGTCCGTGGGATCATCGGAATGGTCATTGTCACAGTCCATCACATCCACATCGCAGGAGAGGAAATGATCCCCACTCCTGCGGCAGTTTTTGAATTCCGCACATACATGGTCAAACGCCATCACTTCCAAAATATCATCTTCGTTATCAACGACTCTCTTATTGGGATAAATGCTGTTCTTTGCATTACCCCTGCAGTTCGCCGTGTAAAATGTCATTTTCAAGATAATCCAACCTCCTCACAACTTTCTGTGAAATAGCGGATAACCATATCCCGCTTTTCCGCCTTTTCAATCTCCGCCGCCATGCCTGTGGATATGGCGCTACTAAACACCCACACCTGTTCGCATCTGCCTAAAAGTACCATATTCATAAACATTACAAGGCTTCTTTCCGCAGCGACAGTGTCATCCATGAACTGCGGAAAAAGCAGGTGCGGGGCCAGCGGTATGCAGGCGCTCCTTACCGCAAAACGGCAGTAATGCCTTGCTTTTTCCGTGTTTCTTTCCGTATCCCCGGCAAAAGGGGAGCATATATATACAAGCGGTCGGTACGCACGTTTCGCCGCTTTTTCTTCCTTCCTGATATTTGACAAAGCCTCATATGTGGTAGGGTCATGGTAACCCTCGCCATTACATTTCCTGATCCCCATAAGCTGAACCTCCATTCTGTTCTTTTTGGACTGTTTCCGCAGTCTTATAAAACGGGCAGTCCTTCCCGTTGAAATTGTTATCATTCAGGCAGTGGCACACACCATCATGGTTTGCAAAGCAGTCATGGTGCGCCCTGCACTCAGGCATCCTTTTTCCGTGCATCCGTCTTACCTCCCGAAATCAGATCTATATTTCTCCCCGTCCTTTTGCGGAGAATTTCTGTCCTGTTAAACTGCGCCTTCCAGTGCTTCCTCATTGGTGAATCATCAGGAAATCCCCCTGCTTTTTCTTTGTACATATCGCAAAGCGCCTGGTAACCATCAGCCATTTCACGCAGTTCCAAAAGCAGCTCCGTTTTTACTTCCTCAGAACAATATCTGTTTATGAGCGGAGCGATCTTCCTTGCCACTGGCAGTTTGCAGGGAAAAAATGCCTCCACGACAAGCTCCATATATCCTGTTTCATACCCGATCCTTAACAGTTCCATAGCGCCACCTAATCTTTCTGGTAAAAGGAACAACTGTAACCATCCGCCCGGAGCAGCAGGCCTTTTGCCCAGGGCGGTGTCCTGCCCATCTGTTCGCAGACCGCCTCCACGGACATCCGCATATCCGCCTCAATGATGATTTCATCATGCACCGTAGCCACAATCGCACAGTTTTTCAGCGTCTGCATGGCGTAGCACAAAATATCACGGGCGGTTGCCTGCACAATATTTTCCACAAACTTGGGGCCGTAGCTTTCCAGCCGCTCCCACTTTTTCGTACTGCCGACGCCCATATAGGTGACGGACTCACCTCCGAAACGGTTCTCTCCGATTCTCGGCTTGACATAAGCAAGCCGCCTGCCTGAAAAAAGAGTGATGAACAGCATCCCGCTCTGGTAATCAAAGCGGATGCCGTGTGTTTCTGTCGGCATTCTCTTTTTGATGCATTCTTTCACTGCATGGTCAACATCCCACCAGAACTCCGTGATATTTGGATTGGAATCCCTCCAGGCATTTACCAGCGGCTGCAGCTCTTCCTCCGCAAGCCCCATCTCCAGCGCGCCCATTGATTTCAGCGCCCCTACTGATCCGCCGTATCCAAGAGCCAATTCCGCTATTTTGCCTTTCTGCCTCAGATGCCCGTTCACGCCGTGTTTTTCAACCGGCACATGGAACATCTGGCTTGCAGACGCACAGTAAATGTCACCGCCATCCTCAAAAACCTTAAGCCTCCAACGCTCCCCGGCAATCCAAGCGATCACCCTCGCTTCAATCGCAGAGAAGTCCGCCACAATAAATTTCCTGCCGTCCTGCGGCACAAAAGCAGTGCGGATAAGCTGCGAGAGCGTATCGGGGATATCTTCATAAAGCATGGAAAGAGCGTCATAATCGCCGCATTTAACAAGTCCCCGTGCCTGTGCCAGATCAGGGATGTGGTTCTGAGGCAGATTTTGAAGCTGCACCAACCTCCCCGAATTACCAGTTATCCACACACGCCCATTTCTTCTTACGAGGAAAAATCCTGTTGGTGTTTCAGCACAATAAACGCTTCCGTTATATTGAAACTTTCTTGGTTTCGACTTTACTTCATGGCAGTTCTTTGGTGTAAGCCAAATATCCACAACATAAGCGTCACTCCAATTTGGGTGTTCATCTTTTCTGTCTTTTACCTTCATCTGGGCAGCCCGACCGGTAATATGAGCAAGCGCCTGAACCATATCTGCATTCTTTTTATTGCAGGTCACATACTGAATGCTGTTTTTTGCACTCTGATAGCCATCCCAATGTACCAGTTCATCAAAAAACACATCCGCACTCTCATCAAACAGCCATGTATCAAAAGTTTTATTCCGAAAAATTCTTAGCCATAAAGGTACATTACGGGAATAAATCTTAAACTGATGACGTACACGCCGTTTTTCTCCATATTTCCTATATACAAAAGAAACATCTGCTGCCTTCAAAAGTGTCTTACACCGTTCCACTTTCCGCAATTTTGTAAAAGCCAATACAACACTCCCATCTTCCGTAAAACAGCCATCTGCCTGCACCATTACCAATACACGCAATATACTGTGTTCCAGTCCTGCCGTTGTCTGACGATACCCTGTAAACGGAATGCTCGGCCGGTATTTTTCCATATTTTCCACTGTATCTATCAGCCACTCCCCGCCATACCACCTTTTCACATACATCTTGTGTTCTGGCGTACTGATTTGGTCGATACGCTTATCACAATATTCGTACATAATCCCTTCGTAAGGAAATACAAGTGCATTTGATTTTTGAAATGACACCGTTTCCCCAGATGGATTCCAACAGGCAATCTTCCCACCAGTCCATTCATCAAGCCGTTGCCATCCGGTATCTGTCAAAACCTCATGGTCACCCGTCAGACAGAACCGCCCGGTTCTATTGGCACCGTAGAAGGCAAACATCCCGTGAGCGCGGCTGTCCGTACACACGGCATTCTCCATTGCCTGGTATTTCTTTACTGAGGACTTTACAAGCTGCTGCCGCAAGGCCAATACAGTTTTCAACGGCTCCGGCGCATCCTGCAGAAGCCCCGCCACTGCCTTTTTATCAAGGGAATCCGTTTCCATGCCGTTATCCGCAAGCCACTGTTTCATCTGCTGTACCGAGTTTGGATTATCAAGTTCCGTCAGTTCCTGCATGGCAGCCGACAGTTCCGTTTTGGAACGTCCGTCCATAGTGATCGCCTGTCTGACCATATCCATGTCAACACCAATCCCACGGTCGTTGATCTCCTGGTCCTGGCGGTATTCCTCCCAGACGAAATCAGGCACAGGGAATTTAACAAGCCTCTGCTGTATCTGCATTTCCGCCTCCACATCACGGAGGTTGTATGCCTTAAACCTCTGCCATTTCTCCATATCATGTTCCGGCAAGTTTCTCACCCTGCCGCCGTTTGCTTTGGTTGGCTTGCAGGGAACACAGAAATACCGTATGAGGTCTTTGCCTTCCATCAGTTTCTGTTTTTCTAATCCAAGCACAGCGCCTACATCCTCCAGTGACCGCGGAAGGCCGAGGTAAGCCGCCCACACCATCGTGCAGCGCCAGCTCCCAGGCCCGAACCATGTGCCGAAATAATTTGACAAAGAAACACGCTCGAAATTGTTATTGTAACTCCACTTAATGACGGAGTCATCTGAAAGAGCCGCTACGATATCTGCAGGGATTTCCTCACCACAGGCAAGATCCACCACCTGTACATCTCCACCATCAACCGAATACCCGAAAAGCAAAATTTCAAAAGCGGGGGAGGAAGCATATTTATAAACCCCGCATTTGGATAAATCCACATCCGAGAATGTTTCCAAGTCCAGTGATAAAGTTTTCAATTCCACCAGTTCCTTTCACTGCCTTAAGGGCGGCAGGCAGAATGCCCGCCACCCCGTGGCTGTATTTCCCTGTTATGCTGTTAAGACAGGAAGTCCTCTTCATCCTCATCTGCGAAATCGTCCTCCGCACGGGACTTGCCGCCCAAAGGCTCTCCGTCACGGATCTTCTGCAGGTTGTTCAGGCCGCAGGCGATTCCCTTATTGCCGTTGGAATTGAAAGCATAAAAGTTGATGCTCGCCCTGCCGTACACACCGCTGTAAACTTCTGAATGGTCTATGATCGGCTGCCTGTCTGCATCCACAATGCCCGGAGCAGTAGAACTGTTGGCATTGACAAAATAGGAATCCGCATAGGCTTCATCATCCAGACGTTCCGTATCGCCATCACGGAGCGGGGTTTTAAGGACAGACAGTGCAGGAACGCTTCTGCCGTTTCCCTTAAGTTTGGATTCACCTTCACGGTACGCCGCCTCGATGGCCGCCTTTATCTTCGCAATGGTCTTCTTATCCGACTTCGGGATAATGAGCGACACGGAGAACTTCGGTGTGCCGCCCTGGATTGATTTCGCTTCCCAGGCATTGCAGTAGCTCCAGCGGGTATCGGGTCCCGTGATCACCTTTGTTGGATTGGTAACATTATTTGACATATGGTTTTCCTCCTGAATTTACTTAAAATCTTCTGCCGCCGTGTTCATCGGCGGTCTCTTGTCTGACTCAGGCACAAGCGCAGGCTTGCCTTGCGGCTTTTCCACAAGTCCGTTTAAAATGTCCGCAAACTTCTTTTTGCCGAGCAGTTTCTCCATAGCAGTGATGCCGAGAAGTTTTGGCTCATATGGGTCGAAGCCTGCTTTCTTCACGGTATCTGCCACAGCGTTTTCATCGGTATATTTGCGGTTGGAACGGCCTTCCACGATTTTAAAGCCGTCATACTTGACACCGCTTAAAGCCTGCTGCAGTGCAAATTCCTTCACATCCGCCGCCCATGCCGCAAGCTCATCCGCTTTTATGAGGATTGCTGCGATCTCATCATCATCCAATGTGGCAGGCATCTCGAAGTCATATTTCGCAAGCTCCAGGTTATATTCCGCACGTTTCCTGCAGACCGCTTTTGCCTTACAGAACCTGCAGTGTTCGCCTGCATTGAATTCGCCCTCACCGTCATAAGCCAGCTTCGCTTTTGCCATAAGGTCGTTGTACGCCCACTGGAGAAGGTCATCCTTTGCCATGACGCACACGCTGACATTCTCCCGGCGCGGCTGGTAGATCGCCATGCGGACAGTGTCAATGTCATAGATGCCGTCAAACAGCTCCAAGGCACCCAGGGCATACAGCATCATCTGCGGATTTTCCACGGCAGAAACCTCCACGCCCTTGCCATGCTTGTAATCAATGATGTAGAGCGTCCCGTCTGCAATAACCACACAGTCTCCTGTTCCGAAACCGTCTTTGACAAAGCGTGAAAAGTCCAGTTTCTGTTCGATCAGCACGACAGGGTCTTTGCAGTTTTTCTTTGCTTCTTCCACCAGCGAGAGGACATACTCCGCATAACCGCAGGCACATTCCTCCATTTCCTCATCATAAAAGGAAAGGCTTTCCGTTGGGTTCGTGGTTTCCATGCCAAGCGCCAGCTTCAATTTGTGTTCGCACAGGCTGTGGGCATCCGTACCCTGCTGTGCGTACTCACTGCCCGTATCCTCGTAATTTT
>CARUOB010000016.1 GCA_949076555.1 uncultured Lachnospiraceae bacterium
CGCAAAGTCAGCATAGCTGACTTGGAAGTACTAAGTCTGCTTTGCAGACTTTTCTTACACATGAGAATGCCTGAAATGCGGCATTTTCTGCACGGATTTGAGTCGCTGTGAAGCAGCGGCATGGAGTTGGAGTGAAAAGAACTTCTAAAGAATTTCTAAGGCTCACACAGGAGAACTGGGATATGATAAGAGTGCACAACCTACATAAAAAATTTGAAAATCTGGAAGTGCTGAGCGGGATAGACGAGCACATCACGCAGGGAGAGGTGGTTGTTGTGATCGGACCTTCCGGTTCGGGAAAAAGTACCTTTCTGCGGTGTCTGAATCTGCTCGAGACAGTTACCGAAGGAGAGATCTATGTGGACGACGAGCTGATTACGGCCCCGAAAGTGAATGTGAACCGGGTCAGGCAGAAGATGGGCATGGTGTTCCAGCAGTTTAACCTGTTTCCACATCTGACCATTATGGACAACATCACGCTTGCCCCTGTCCTTCTTAAGAAGATGACGAAGGAAGCGGCGGTGAAACGTGGACAGGAGCTTTTGGAGCGGGTGAATCTGGGCGAGAAGGCGAATGCTTATCCGGCGCAGCTCTCCGGTGGACAAAAGCAGAGAGTGGCGATTGCGAGAGCGCTTGCCATGGACCCCGAGATCATGCTTTTCGATGAGCCAACGTCGGCGCTCGACCCGGAGATGGTGGGCGAGGTGCTGGATGTCATGAAAGACCTGGCAAAGTCCGGCATGACCATGGTAATTGTGACTCACGAGATGGGATTTGCCAGAGAGGTGGCGTCCCGTGTACTGTTCATAGATCAGGGCGTGGTTATGGAGAGCGGCACGCCGGAGGAGATTTTCGGGAATCCGCAGAATGAGCGGACGAAAAATTTCCTGAGCAAAGTGCTGTAGCTGCGGCGTCGTCTGTGGCTGGCGGCGGAATGCGGGTATATGGCGGTAAGGATATGTGACTTGCGCGGGCGTATCGTCTGCGGGGTGATATATGATATAGGAAACAAGGAAAGACAGAGGAGGATAACATTATGAAAAGGACAACAAAGTTACTGACAATGATACTTGCCATGGCGATGACGGCGTGCACGCTGACAGCCTGCGGCGGTGGTTCCGCGAAGGGGGATACCCTTACGTTTGGTACCAATGCAGAGTTCCCGCCCTTTGAATATGTCACATCGAGCGGTGTGATCGGCGAGTATGACGGCATTGATATGGCGATTGCGAAGCAGATCGCAGAGGAGAGCGGCATGACGGCGGCTATGGAGAATATGGAGTTTGATTCTCTTCTGGTGGCACTGCAGAACGGACAGATTGACGCGGTTATCGCAGGAATGACTGCTACGGATGAGAGAAGGGAAACGGTAGATTTTTCTACCCCTTACTATACAGCTACTCAGGTTATGATCGTGAAAGAAGACTCTGACATAGCGGCGGCGGCAGATATGGCTGATAAGAAAATCTGTGTGATTCAGGGTTACACCGGTGAGGTGTGCGTACAGGATATGGGTTATACTTACGAGGCCTTCAAGAAAGGCACGGAGGCAGTTATGGAGCTGACAAACGGCAAGTGTGATGTGGTCGTGATCGACTCCGCAACGGCACAGAAATATGTGAGCGACAACGAGGGCTTGAAAATCGTGGAAGATCCCAGCGCGTTTGCGTCCGAGGAGTACGCGATTGCGGTGCAGAAGGGCAACACAGAGCTGCTTGACAAGATTAATAAGGCCATTGAGAAAATGCTGGCGGACGGCACCATCAATGAGCTGGCGGTGAAGTATACAGAGGAAGCCACAGCGGAATAATACATAGGAAAGCGGACAATGGGGCGGTGCAGATTTGCGCCGCCCTAACTTGACGCAGGATACTTTTCCGTAGTAGTATTGTAAAGTAACTGACAATAAGGTTTTACAGAAATGAGGAAAGCATGAAAAATGTGTGGGAGAAGTGGACAGGCATAAGTCTTGTCAAGAGAATTGTTGTAGGGCTGTTGATCGGTGTGATTTTGGCGCTCGTGGCGCCGGGGGCGTCGGGGATCGGCGTGTTTGGCGATGTGTTTGTGGGGGCGCTCAAGGGGATTGCGCCGCTGTTGGTGTTCTTTCTGGTAATGAGTTCGCTATGCAATGCGGGCAAGTCCCACGGCGGGGTGATCAGAACCGTTATCATTCTGTATATGTTCAGTACGGTGCTTGCGGCAGTGATCGCCGTTTTTGCCAGTATGGTATTTCCCGTGGAGATGGTGCTTGTGGACGCGGCTTCGGACGCTTCGACCGCTCCCGGCGGTATCGTTGAGGTGCTTAGCACACTTCTTATGAATGTGGTGAAGAATCCGGTGGATTCGCTGGTGAATGCGAACTATGTTGGCATTTTGTCCTGGGCGGTGCTTTTGGGCGTAGCGTTAAGGAACGCGGGCGACGCGACGAAAAAGATGCTCGGCGATGTTTCGGAGGCCATTTCCAGAGTGGTTTTGGTTATCATTAACTTTGCGCCTTTCGGCGTGCTGGGACTGGTTTATACAAGCGTGACGGCCAGTGGCCTGGAAGCCTTCAGGGATTACGGAAAACTGCTAATCCTGCTGGTGGGCTGTATGCTCTTTATCTACTTTGTGACGAACCCGATTCTGGTGTACTGGTGTATTCGCAAGAACCCCTATCCGCTCATTTTTAAGTGTCTGAAGCAGAGCGCGATCACGGCTTTCTTTACCAGAAGCTCGGCGGCGAACATTCCTGTCAACATGAGGATTTGTGAGGAGATGGGGCTGGATAAGGATACCTATTCCGTGACAATTCCGCTGGGGGCAACCATTAACATGGACGGCGCGGCGATCACGATTACGGTTATGACGATGGCTACCGCGTTTACGCTCGGCATTAACGTGGATATTCCCACAGCCATTATCTTAAGTCTTCTGGCGGCGCTTTCGGCATGCGGCGCGTCCGGTGTGGCGGGCGGCTCTCTTTTGCTGATACCGCTTGCCTGTTCGCTTTTCGGTATTCCGGATTCCATATCCATGCAGGTGGTGGCGGTGGGCTTTATCATCGGCGTGATTCAGGATTCCGTGGAGACGGCCCTCAACTCTTCGTCCGATCTGCTTTTGTCGGCTTCGGCGGAGTTCAGACAGTGGCGGTTAGAGGGGAAAGAGATTAAATACTAAATAGGTCGGAAAAGCTCCGGCAGAACATACGGGGGAGCGTCTGTAGAGGGCGCTCTCTTGTTTTGTGGACGGAAAGGGCGTTTGAATGGAAAAAAAAGAAAGTACACATTTACTTTAGTGTGATGCTATGATAAAATACAAAAGTGTGTGAGTTATGAAATAGTACGGATAAAATAAGTTCGAAAAGAGGAGGAGCATTATGAAAAAGAGAGTGGTAACGGTACTGGTGGCGGCGATGGCTGTCTGCGGCACGCTTTCGGGCTGCGGCGGCGCGAAAGAGACGGCGGCGGGCGCGGGAAATCAGGTGTATGCTGTGGAGGCGGGTTCCGCCGGGGAAGCGGTTGCGAAAGAGAAGGGATTTCAGACCAACGCGGTGGCCTCTCAGGCGGACGCGCTGATGGAAGTGGCTTCGGGCACTTCGGATGCGGCGATCATCGATCTTCTGATGGCAGGCGCCATGATCGGGGAGGGAACCAGTTATCCGGATCTGGTACATACGGATGAACTGACGACGGAGGAGTACGGGGTAGGATGCCGGAAAGGCTCCGATCTGGCGTCTTTCATCAATTCTGTGTTTGGGCAGAGTTATGCGGACGGTTCTATGCAGGAGACAGCTACGGCTTATGGGGTGCAGGAGGCGATTGTGGAGCAGAAGGCTTCCGAGTTTGTAGCGTCGGCTTCCGACAGCGATGTGGCTTATATTCAGGGCAAGGGTACGCTGATCGTGGGCATCACGGAGTTCGAGCCGATGGATTACAAGGATGATTCCGGCGAGTGGATCGGCTTTGACGCGGATATGGCCCGCATGGTCGCGGAACAGCTTGGCGTGGAGGCCCAGTTTGTGGTGATTGATTGGGATAATAAGATTATGGAGCTGGAGTCTCAAAACATCGATGTGGTGTGGAACGGCATGACGCTGACTGATGAAGTCAAGAATGCCATGGAGTGTACCAATGCGTACTGCAACAATGCGCAGGTAGTCGTGGTGCCCGGTAAATAACATTAGATTTTAGGAGAGTAAGACATGTTTTTTAGTGTGACGAGGTCGCTGTTGGACGGCCTTTGGACGACCTTTCAGATATTTATTTTCACGTTGCTTTTTTCCCTGCCGCTCGGGCTGATCCTTGCTTTCGGGGCGATGAGCAGATGGAAAGTCCTGCGGGGGCTGATCCAGACGCTTGTGTGGATCATACGAGGCACGCCGCTGATGCTGCAGTTGATTATCATTTTTTATGGCCCCGGACTTTGGCTTCACCACAATATCTGGAGCGGCAGTGAGGCCGGACGGATCACCGCTACGGTGGTGGCGTTCAGCATCAATTATGCCTGCTACTTTTCCGTGATTTTCCGGGGTGGCATCGAGGGTGTTCCCGTGGGCCAGCGGGAGGCGGGCGAGGTGCTCGGTATGACGAAGTGGCAGATCTTTTTTAAGGTCACCCTTTTACAGATGGTGAAGCGGGTGGTGCCGCCCATGTCCAACGAGATCATAACACTGGTGAAGGACACATCGCTTGCGCGCATTATCGCGGCGTATGAGCTTACCTTTGCGGGCTATTCTTTTATGAAGAGCAACGGGCTGACGTGGCCGCTTTTCTATACGGGTGTGTTCTATCTGGTGTTTGTCGGAATGTTGACGCTGCTGTTTAACTATATCGAGCGGAGGCTGGACTATTTCCGGTAAAAATGTTTCGTCAAAAGTGCGATACCACAGAGCCAAATGGGAGATTGGGTTTAGGGATATTTCGCAAAACGCTGTGGCATGGAGGTAAAAATGGCTGTCTTAGAGGTGAAAAATATAGGAAAAGATTTCGGTGAAACAAGGGTGCTCGCCGATGTGAGTTTTGATTTGGAGGAGGGGAGCGCGCTGGCGATCATCGGTTCCTCCGGCTCTGGCAAGACAACGCTTTTGCGCTGTCTAAACTTCTTGGAAACGCCGGATCACGGTTCCATCGCGGTGCGGGGGGAAACTTTGTTTGACGCGGACCATCCCGTCAAAGGACAGGAGAAGGATCTGCGCACCAAACGGCTGCATTTCGGCATGGTGTTTCAGGCATTTCATCTGTTTCCGCAGTATACGGCGCTGGAAAACGTGACGCTGGCGGAGACCCTTCTTGCGAAGGAGCGGCCGGACTTTAAACAGAAGAAAAGAGAAATTATGGAGGAGATTGCGGCGCACGGGAAATCGCTTTTAGAGCAGATGGGACTTGCGGAGCGCATGGATCACTATCCCCACCAGCTTTCCGGCGGGCAGCAGCAGAGGGTGGCCATTGCCAGAGCGCTGGCGCTACAGCCGGATATCCTCTGTTTTGATGAGCCGACTTCGGCTCTTGACCCGGAGCTGACAGGCGAGGTGCTCAAGGTGATCAGAGGGCTTGCCGAGCAGCATACGACCATGATCATCGTGACCCATGAGATGAGCTTCGCCAGAGATGTGGCGGATCAGATCATTTTTATGGACGAGGGCGTGATCGTGGAGCAGGGCGACGCCAGACAGGTGATCGACCACCCGAAGGAGGAGCGGACGAGACAGTTTTTGACAAAATATTGAGAGGTGGAGGAGCTTGCGGTTTGGCAGGCTCTTTCTTATTTGGTTTTCTTTAGCAGATCCCGAACAGCGGGAATACTACTTTTTAAGGGATAAGTAGTATAGCCTTTTGGAAAATTTTCAGGTAAGATTTAGACAGAGTAAGGCAAGAGGTACAGATGGAGAGGAGAGGTGTCATATGATTATGGAAATGATTAGTATTCTTTTGGGGATTATCCTGCTGGGAGCGGTAGATTATGGACTCGGGGCGGTCGACATGAAACTGATGCTCTACCTGATTGATTTTCCGTCCGCTATCATTATTCTGGCGCTCACCGTGCCGGTGCTGCTCCGGGGCGGCATGTGGAAAGATTTTCTGAGGGCGTGGAGACTGCTTGAAAAGAAGTATACCTGTCATTTGAGTGAAATCAGAAGATCGCTGGACGTGATTGAAATGATGCAGAAGCAGGTATTTTGTGCGGGGATTATCGGCATGCTTTTGTCATTCATCCATATTCTGCACCAGTTGTCCGATCTGACGAGTCTGGGGCCGAATATAGCGGTGGCAATTTTGACGATGCTGTATGCCGTAATTTTTGAAATGCTGCTTCTGCCCCTGCAGATCGAGGCAAAACGACGGATCATAGACTATATGGAGGTGGATACGGACGTGGAAAGTGCGGCGGAATGTGAAGCGGACAAAACAGAGGATGAGAGGATATGAGGAAGCGAACGCTTCGGGCTTTGCTGGGAGCCGGTTATGTCTGTCTTCTGACAACGCTGCTCCTGTATCAGGCGGATGTGTTCGGCAAAAGGCGTGAGTGGATGGTCGCGGTGTTCGGGACGCTGATACTCGGTGTTGCGCTGGCGGTAGTTCTCTCGCTCTATCTTCGGGCGAGTGACCGGATTACCAAGCCGGAGGAAAAGCCGGGGGCGGATATGGCCGGGCAGGGACGGGAAGGAACGCAGGCAGCGATGCCGGAACCGGACAGGATACAGAGTCCCTCTGCCGGAAATGAGGGTATGCCGGGGAACGCATGGGCCGCTGAGGGCAGCCAGCCGCCGCGAAGTTATGAGGAAATTTATGCGAAGTTTTTGTCGATCATGGAGACGGGCGCGCTCTCCGAGCGGGAGCTGGAAGTGGCATGGCTCCTCTATCGTGGCTACACCAACAGACAGATCGGCGAGGCGCTTTACATCGCCGAGACGACGGTCAAGAAGCATGTGTCCCATATTTATCAAAAGATGGATGTGTGCAGCAGAAAGGAGTTCCGGGCGATGGTGCAGGGTAGTGCGTGGGAGCGCTTACGCCCCGGCGGATGAGTCCCCTGTGTTTTCCTGCGCGAACAGATCCTCTCGGGTAATGTTTTTCAGCCATTTGCCGCTTAAGTAATGCTTGATAACCCATGGCCATTTCACGAACTCGTCGGTGCACAGCAAAAAGTAAACCCAGAGAACGGGGAGCTTAAAGACAAAGGCTGCGAGAAAACCGAGCGGCACCGCATAGCCCCACATGTCGATGACATCGCAGATCAGGCCAAAACGGCTGTCGCCGCCTGCGCGGAATACGCCCGCGATCAGCGTGGTGTTGACGGCGGCGCCCATGATGTAGTAGGTGTTGATGAGCAGCATATATTTCAGATAATGCATGGCTGTCTCGGAGAGCTTCGCAAAATGCAGCACAAAGGGGGTGGCGGCTAATACCAACACACCGCCGATAGCTCCGGTGATGATGGTGAGCTTCATCAGTTTGGAGGCATAATTTTTTGCGCGCGCCATGTCCCCTTCGCCCATCACATTGCCCAGCAGGATGCCGCCTGCGCTGGCGGTGCCGAAGCAGAGTACGGTGCCGAAGTTTCTGACAACGATCACAAGGGAGTTGGCGGCTACCGCATCGGAACCCATGTGCCCCAGAATCACGGAGTACATGGAGAAGGCCACGCTCCATGCGATATCATTGCACAGGGCGGGCAGGGAAAGCCTGACAAAATCCTGAAACAAAAGTTTGTTTTTTAAGAACATATAGCCGGGATTGAGCTTGATATCTTTGCTGAAAACGGATACCACAATACAGCCGATCAGCTCAACGATCCGGGATATGGCTGTGGCGATGGCCACGCCGGTGGCGCCCAGCTGCGGCGCGCCTAAAAGCCCGAATATGAACACGGCGTTTAAGAAAATATTCAGGGTGAACGCAATCACATTTAAGACCATGCAGACGGTGACCCGTCCGATACTCCGAAGAATTGCCAGATACACTTCTATCACACCCCAGCACAGATAAGTGACAGCCATCACCCGCAGATATCCCGCGCCGATGGCAATTAGCTCTGTGTCATTGGTAAAAAGTTTCATCAAAAGCTCCGGCGCAAAGAAAGCAAAAGCGGAGAAGCCGAGGGAAATAACAAGGGAAAACCGCATGGCGATACCCTGAATGGCGCAGATCGGCCGCAGATCGCCTTTGCCCCAATACTGCGCGCTCAACATGGTGGCGCCTGTTCCCAGACCGTAAAAGATCATAAAGAGAACGTTGGCATAATTGGCGGCCAGAGATACGGCGGAGATGGAAGACTGCCCCACGTAATTTAACATCACCACATCCGCGGAACTCACGGCGGCGCTTAAGAGATTCTGAATCACAATCGGAATCACCAGCTTTACAATTTTGCTGTAAAAATTATCTTTGGCAGCCGCCGTATTCATAGAAGGAAACCTCCGTTTTTGCGTAAAGTGATAATATCTTAATACTTTCTTTTTTTCGTGTCAATCGGTTTTTTTCAACATAAAAATTTTTTTAAAATATTTCATTTTTTATGAGAAAGCTACTTGCGTTTTTACGGTAGTGTGATAGAATCGTCCTCAATGGTTCGCGCGGGATGAATGGAATACGGGTTGTCTTCACAAAAGGTCGAGACACGGTTTTTGCCCATGGTCAAACGCAGAGTCATTGAAACCATTTCACAAACCATTGCGCAGATAGCTAAAATAAGGGCTTTATGTGCAAAATAAATAAGAAAGTATAGAGAGCGTATTATGGAAAAAGATATGACGAAAGGAAGCCCCATGAAGCTGATTCTGGGCTTTGCCGTGCCCCTTTTATTCGGGCTTGTTTTTCAGCAGTTTTACAGTATGGTGGACGCGGTGATTGTGGGCCATTATCTGGGAGTGGACGCGTTGGCGGCGGTGGGCGCCACAGGTTCCGTCAACTTCCTGATTATAGGGTTTTGCATGGGCGTCTGCAACGGCTTTGCGATTCCGATCGCGCAGGAGTTCGGCGCGAAGCATGAGAGCGAGCTGAAACGGTTTGTGGCGAACAGTGTGTGGCTGTCCGCGATCTTTGCGGTGGCTGTCACAATTGTGGTGTCTCTTTTGTGCCGCCAGATTTTGCAGCTTATGCGGACGCCTGCGAACATTATCGACGGCTCCTACAATTACATAATCATTATCTTTCTCGGCATACCTGTGGTCTTTCTCTACAATATGACTGCGTCGATTCTGCGGTCGCTGGGGGACAGCCGGACGCCGGTGGTGTTTCTTGTGACGGCGGCGGTTTTAAATATCTTTCTCGACGTGTTCTGCATTGTGGTGATCCCTATGGGTGTGGCCGGAGCGGCGGTTGCCACGGTGGTATCGCAGGCGGTCGCAGGCGTTGCATGTCTGGTATATATGCGCAAAAAATTTGCGATTTTGAAGTTGTCCAAGGATGAGAGACGATGGGACAGGGATTATGCGGCGAAACTTTGCAACATGGGCATTCCCATGGGACTGCAGTATTCGATCACGGCCATCGGCAGTGTGATTTTGCAGAGTGCGGTGAACGGCATCGACTCCAACGCGGTGGCGGCGGTCACGGCGGGCGGCAAGGTCAGTATGCTTCTGGTATGCCCCTTTGACGCCATGGGGTCCACCATGGCCACTTACGGCGGACAGAATGTGGGCGCGGGCGATCTGGAGCGCGTGGACAGGGGGCTTAAGAGCTGCACCTTGCTGGGACTGATTTATTCGCTGATCGGTCTGGGCGCGGTATTTCTGTTCGGGAAACAGCTTTTGCTGCTGTTTTTGGATGCGGGGGAGACGCAGATCATTGCCAATGCCTATTCCTTCATACAGATCAACGCATTGTTCTACTTCCCGCTGGCGCTTGTAAACATCGTCCGCTTCCTGATTCAGGGAATGGGTTTCAGCAGGCTTGCGGTTTTTGCGGGTGCGTTCGAGATGCTGGCGAGAGGGCTTGCGGGGTTCCTTCTTGTACCCTATTTCGGGTTCAGCGCGGTGCGTTTCGCGAATCCGCTGGCATGGATTTTTGCAGATATTTTCCTGATTCCGGCCTTTTTCTATGTACGAAAGAAAATGGCGGCCATGCTGAGCAGGAACCAGGAGGGTGCGCAGACGGCTGGTATCGAGGCGCGGTAAGGTGTTTTGACGGTGGATGCGTATGATGGGGAGGACAATGATAATATGAGCGTGACAATCTTTACCATGACACACAAAAAATTTCCAACACCCGGAGATCCTGTCTATGTGCCCTTGCAGGTGGGCAAGTCCGGTGCGGCGGATCTGGGGTATATAGGAGACGACACGGGTGTCAGTATTTCCGATAAGAATTGCTATTACGGGGAACTGACGGGCGTTTACTGGGTCTGGAAAAATATAAAGACATCCGACTATGTGGGGATTTGCCACTATCGCAGGTATTTTTGCACGGAGGAGGGAAGGATTCTTACGGCGAGGGAATATGAGGAAATCCTTTCGGAGTATGATATCATCACGTCGAAACTGTTGAAGTTAAACTTTACTTATTATGAAGGTTATGCCAGCGACTATAATATCGACGATCTGAATGCGGTGGAAGAGGTGATTTGCCGGTTTTATCCCGCGTATTATGAAACCTTTGAGAAACTGGTGCATGGCAAGGGAACCTATTTCGGAAACATGATGGTATGTAAAAAAGAGATTTACGACGCTTATTGCGAGTGGCTTTTCGATATCTTCGAAAAAGCGGAAGAAAGAATCGACGCTTCCGGGTATGACGATTACCACAAGCGGGTCTACGGCTTTATCTCGGAGTTTTTGCTCTATGTCTGGACACAGGTGCAGGGGCTTAAGGTCTGGGAGTGCAAGGTGGGCATGACCGATGAGAAGCGGGAGACGGCGGAGATCAAGGAGCGTCTGGCGGCGTTCTTCCTCAAAAAGGATATTGCCGGGGCGAAAGCGTATATGCTGGCATGTCTTGAGAAGCGTCCGGACGTGCTGATGGAAGCCTCTGACATCACGGGAGAGTTAAAGATGTCCATGCAGGTAATTGCGATATGCGAGCTGGAAAAACAGGCTTACGGTAGCAGCACCATCGACCGCATGCAGGACTTTGGCTCGCTGATGGCGCATTTCCGGAAGCTGAACGATATGATTCAGGCATGGAAAGAGAGGGAGATGCAAATGTCTCCCTCTGATGTAGAGTTTTATCTCAAAAATGAAAATATTACCGATATTGCACTGGAGGCTTCCGCCAGACTGTTTTATCCGGCGGCGGAGGCTGTTGAGATCGCAAAAGCGCTGACAGCCTGTCTTGGGTAATGGGCTGTCAGCAGCGCGTGGTGTCAGGTCAATAGCGTCAGCCCCGCGGCATCAGGCCGATTGGTCTGTAGCTGCCGTCCGTTACGGCTGCTTGGGCAGCGTCACAAATCCCTCTTCCCAATACATATAGTACAGCCCTTTTTCCTCCGTGTAGCCGAAAATGAAAGAGCAGGGGGAGCTGGCCGGGTTCCCTTCGTCATCCTCCCCTTCCTCCAATTCCATGAACAGCACGGCGACTGCGGGAACACCGCCGTCCGGCGCGTCAGCGTGATACAGGGCGTAAGTGTTTTCCATGTAGCCGTTATCTTTTATATTTTGCAATTCGTCGTTTATGACGTCTCCGTAATCTTTTCCGTCGATGTAGAATGCATAGCTGGCCACGCCGGTTTCCGGGTCTACGACCTGACCGTAAAAGGCAAGCCCTTCCTCCGTGCCGTCCCCGTCCAGATCAAAATAGCAGTCGGGCGTGTCGTCCACAACGGGCGCAAAGGTTTCCGGGTCATATTTGTAGATATAGTAGCGTTCGTCCACAAAATTGCCGTTGTAACGGTAGTCCTCTTTTAATCCCAGATCATACGCCTTTTCGTAGGGCAGCCGGAAGGAAATTTCTCCGGAGGCGTAGGGGCCGAGCAGATAGGGGGCCACAAGAAAACTGATGCCGCTCCTGGTAAATACCCAGTTGTTCCCATCAAACAGGGCGCTGTTCAGATCATTTTTGGAAGGTGGACCGAACAGTTTATCTTTATAGGCGGGTGTTTCGGCTAAATTGATCATGTAATCCAGAACCGTTGCGTGAAAGGCGCTGTAGTCGCCTGCAATCTCATCGATAGAGAGGAGTTCGCCTGTTTTCGCACTGTAGTTTCTGCCGCCGGAGCCGTAGTTGCCGTGGGCGCCGCCAGTGAAATCGTAAACAGTGATCTGAAAGGAGACCACGTTCTCATCCGCGCGGGTTACAGTTACGCTTATGTCGGTGCTGTAGCCGATAAAATCCCAGCCGTCCTCTCCGAGACTCGACGCATAGTCCTCCTTTGCGATGTCCGCAGTCTCGGTGTTGTCGATGGAAAAGGCAGCATAATATTCTCTCAGATCGGCATTGATTTTTTCCGCGATATCCTCCCCGCCATCGATGTGAACCACGGGCATCTGCACGCTGTTTGTGAAAATCACCGTGCCGTCGTCACCCTTGACTTCGTCTATGGTTTTTTCGAAGGTGACGGTGACAGGATTTTCGTAGGTTTGTGGCGCATTCGCATCGGAAAGATCAGAAGTGACATCTGTGTCAGATTCAGTGTTTTCCGTATCGTCTGATGTATCTTCTGACTGCGAAGTGTCCTGTGGTTTGTCGGCATTCGTCCCGGCGTCTTCAATCGGCGAAATTTCCAGTCCGGTGTCCGTATCGGAAGTGCTGTCCTTGCCGCAAGCGCTCACGCCTGTCGCCAGTAAAACGGCGGTGAGCAGGATGGGTAAACTTTTCTGTCTCATAATTTAAATGCTCCTTCCTTTTCCCATATCAAAAAATCGTCAAAGTTATTTTAGATGCTCTCCACTTTGCGCCGTCCTTTTCCATTGAAATCGTTCCACTTGCAGTGCCGACTTCATCCCCGGCAGATGATAATAACTTTGCCGAAAAATTATAACATTCTTGCTGATCAGAACGTTTTGTAAGCGCAAGTTCGCTTACGCTAATGTCTGTAGTGAGATCTTTTGCCAACGCGACACTTGTGTAAAAAGTACGGCTCATTGCCAAGTCTTCCACACAGGCATTTGTCATGGAATCAGCAAACCGGTTTACGAGATACTCTCTTAGCTTTTCGTCACTCTGTACCAGTCCGGTTTCGCCATCCGTCGCTGCTTCTGCTGCGGACTGGATGATCGCCGCATCAAAATCTTCCGCCTGCTGTTGGGTACAGGAAAGAAGCTGATTTAATGCTGTTTTTGCCTGAAGTTCCAAACCGCTTTTTCGATGCGTGTACCTAATCGCTATGCCAACAGCCAAAAGAATCAAACCAACCAGAAGAATATAGCAAAATAATTTTACAGATCTCTTTTTTTTCATGGACATGTCCTCCTCTCGTGTTAAATAACGTAACAAAAAACAACATAAGGTCGATCCTATTGCCATCGTCCCCTGACACATTCTGATATTATATATAGTATCAGAATCCCATTGAATTACGCATAAATAGTATTTATTAAAATGTATCATTTATAACTTTCCATGTCAAACACCCATATCCTTCGGCTGTCCGATTGTCAAAAGGGGAAAAACGGATTTCCCTGTTGAGCGGGGAGCCTCCTCGTGTTAAGATAGAATGGAAAACACGGGGCGGTTTCATTTGCGCACAGGCATGATGTCTATGTGCGGTTCCGGGGGTCGGTGAATACGATTGTGACATGAATGTCAGAAAAATGGAGGGAATTTATGAACTATCAGGAGGCGTACAAAAAACTGGAGAAGTACGGACAGCTGCATGTGCTGAAATACTACGAGGAACTGGGAGAGGAAGAGAGAGAAGCGCTGCTTACCCAGATCGAGCAGACGGATTTTGATGCGCTGGCGCTTTGTGAGAAGAAAGAGACTTTGAATCCGAGAGGGAAGATTGAGCCGATTGCGGTGATGCAGCTTCCCGAGATCGAGGCGAAAAAAGAAGAGTATACGAAAATTGGTTTGGAGGCGATCCGGGCCGGAAAGGTGGGCGCGGTGCTGCTTGCAGGCGGCATGGGGACAAGACTTGGCTCCGATGCGCCAAAGGGCGTTTACAATATCGGTCTGACAAAGGATGTCTTTATCTTCCAGCGTTTGGTCGAGAATTTGATGGATGTGGTGGAGCAGGCGGGGGCGTGGGTTCCTCTCTATGTGATGACCAGCGACAAAAATCATGACGCGACTGTCAGTTTTTTTGAGGAAAAGAAATATTTTGGCTACAATGCGGACTATGTGACATTCTTCATGCAGGATATGGCTCCGGCTTCCGATTATACGGGGAAAGTATATATGGAGGCAAAGAATAAAATGTCCACTTCTCCCAACGGCAGCGGCGGGTGGTTTTTGTCCATGAAAAAATGGGGTGTTGGGGAGAAAATGCGGCAGGCAGGTGTGGAATGGCTCAATGTATTTGCCGTGGACAACGTACTGCAGCGCATTGCTGATCCCTGCTTTGTGGGCGCGACGATCGCCACAGACAGCGCGGTGGGAGAGAAAGTGGTGGCGAAGAATGCGCCGGATGAGAAAGTGGGCGCGGTATGTTTGGAGGATGGAAAGCCGTCTATTGTGGAATACTATGATATGACGCCGGAGCTGATGGAGGCAAAGGCGGAGGACGGAAAACCGGCTTATCATTTTGGCGTGATCTTAAACTACCTTTTCCGGGTAAAGGATTTGGAGAAGATCGTGGCGAGGAAGCTCCCGCTTCATATCGTGGAGAAGAAGATTCCCTATCTGGACGAAAAGGGAGAGCTTGTGAAGCCGGAGGAGCCAAACGGCTATAAGTTCGAGCAGCTTGTGCTTGACATGATTCATGAGCTGGACTCCTGTCTGCCTTATGAGGTGGTCAGGAATAAGGAGTTTGCCCCCATCAAGAATAAGACGGGCATTGACTCTGTGGAGAGCGCAAGAAAGCTGTGTAAGGAGAACGGAATCATATTGTAGTGTCGTGTGCATGATCATTTGTCAAGAGACGGCAAATGATGCGTGTCTGGCATCGGCCCTATCAGTAAAGGCGCAGAGTAGTTAACATTTCGACAGGTTTAGGTAACATTCCTGTATTGAATATACAGGAAAAACGATGTAGACTGAAAACACATTAAGAACAAAAATCACAGTTTTCGAAAAGAAAGGCAGGGTGCGGTTATGGCAATTTTGGTGACGGGCGGCGCGGGGTATATCGGTTCCCACACGGTAGTGGAATTACAGAGCGCAGGTTATGATGTGGTGGTAGTGGACAATCTGGCAAATTCCAGTGAAAAGTCCCTTGAGAGGGTGGAAAAGATTACGGGAAAGCCCGTAAAATTTTATAAGGCGGATATTCTGGACAGGGACGCTTTGGAGCAGGTATTTGCGAAAGAGCAGATCGACTCCTGCATCCATTTTGCGGGACTCAAGGCGGTGGGCGAGTCTGTACAGAAGCCTTGGGAATATTATGAGAACAACATTGCAGGGACATTGACGCTGGTGGACGTGATGCGTAAGCACAATGTAAAAAATATCATCTTCTCCTCCTCGGCGACGGTTTACGGCGATCCTGCGATCATTCCGATCACGGAGGAGTGCCCGAAGGGACAGTGCACAAACCCTTACGGCTGGACCAAATCCATGCTGGAGCAGATTTTGATGGATATCCAGAAAGCAGATCCCGAGTGGAATGTGATTCTGCTTCGCTATTTCAATCCCATCGGCGCACACAAGAGCGGTACCATGGGCGAGAATCCAAACGGTATCCCCAACAATCTGATGCCTTATATCACACAGGTTGCGGTGGGCAAGCTCAAAGAGCTGGGCGTTTTCGGAAACGACTACGACACGCCGGACGGCACGGGTGTGCGTGACTACATCCATGTGGTAGACCTGGCCCTTGGACATGTGAAAGCGCTGAAAAAGATCGAGGAGAAAGCGGGGCTTTGCATCTACAATCTGGGAACCGGTGTGGGATACAGCGTACTCGATATCGTGAAGAACTTCGAGGAGGCAACCGGCGTGAAGATTCCTTATGCGATCAAGGAGAGAAGAGCAGGCGATATCGCCACCTGCTATGCAAACGCGGACAAGGCGAAGAGAGAGCTTGGCTGGGAAGCACAGTATGGCATCAAGGAGATGTGCGCGGATTCCTGGAGATGGCAGAGCAATAACCCGAACGGGTATGAGGATTAAATGCGGTAATTTCAGAACAGCCCGGATCGCTGTATTTCAGCGGATTCCGGGCTGTATCTTTTCAGAGGCAGCAATGCGGGTTTCACGGGAGGCACGCTTTTGGAATTGTGGCAGGATAGAAACAATAAATGGCAGATACAAATTTGAGAGGAGAACCAAAATGAAATCGTTTGATAAAAATTACAAATTGTTAGACGAGATGTATGAGGACGAATATTATCCAAACTTTCTGGTAGACAAGGTAAAGGGCGAACTCCAAAAGGTGATTGACCTGTTGGAGACTGGCGAAACAGATACCAGAGTTATTCAAGAAAAGTTTGACGAAGTGGTCTGTGCCATGAACGACTTGCAGGAGGAATTTGAGGAGAACGACAGCGAAATGGAAACGGTGGCTCGTGACTGCATAGGGGAAAATGTGGGCTATATACTGGAATGGTTTGGCATTCCTATTGAGGTGGAGGAAGCTATTCGAGAACGGGATTGGTAACGGCCGGATTTTCCGTCAAGCCGGAAAAGTTTTACGGTGTGACCGCTGACGATCTGCCGGGGCTGTCTGAAATGAAATGTCACCCAAACGCAGATCTTGCACAACTGCGTTTGGGTGACGACAGGATGGAACTTTCGTCACGCCACATACAGATACATAAAGATAAAATGGCATACGCTTCCGCCCATCACAAACAGATGGAACACCTCGTGGGAACCGAAGTTTTTGTGTCTCGAGTTGAAAATGGGCAGTTTCAGTGCGTAGATCACGCCGCCCACCGTGTAGAAAATGCCGCCAGCAAGGAGCCATAGGAAGGCGCCCCTCGAGAGGGTGTTCCAGAGCGTGCCGAAAACGGCGAGGCAGGCCCAGCCCATGGCGATATACAGGACCGAAGAAAACCACTTCGGGCAGGTAATCCAGCACATTTTAATGAGCATACCCGCGATGGCGATACCCCAGACCGTGGTCAGAAGCAGATATCCGCGGCGGTCGCCTAAAATCACCAGACAGACCGGGGTGTAGGAACCGGCGATCAACACGAAAATCATCATGTGGTCCAGTTTGCGGAATACTTTTAAAATGCTGTCTTTCACGGTGACGCTGTGGTAGAGGGCGCTTGCGCCGTAGAGGGCGATCATGCTGCATATAAATACAGCGAGCGCGATAAAGACGATGTGGTCTGCGTCCGTGGCGGCCTTCACCATAAGGGGCGTAGCCGCGATAATGGCCATCATCATACCGATAAAGTGGGTGATGGCGCTTCCGGGTTCACGAATGGTAATCTGCATAAAATCAGCTCCTTAAAAAGCGGTATCACATCAAAACCTTGACATGTAGTTTTGAAAACTATGTGTAATATACTATGATACTACTACTTAAGATGTGCAAAGTCAATCTCTTTATACACAAAATTTTATGCGGATTTCTTTTTGTTTTGGAACGATTGCCGTAGACAGGGAGAAAGACCGGGGAAGGTTCAGTCCTCCTCGATTACATGAATTTCCAGAAAATCGAAATCAATTTCTTCTATAAAATTGTCCTGATGAAAGCGGGCTTTGCTGTGCCGCTTAAATTCGGAGACGGTGGATTCCAGCCAGATGGGTTTGCCCAGATCGAATTGCAGGCAGACTTCCTCCAACGCGTCGAATACCTTGTGGGTGCGGGTCTCTTCCCGCCCGTCCTCGATGACGGTATCTCTTACCATTCGGTTGTCTTTAAACTCCTTTGCCCATAGACGAAACATATCGCACCTCATTTCCCGTGACGGTTCAGCTTCCGTTTTTTTAAATCGTTTTTTGCCATTGTTTGCCGTTCTCATACCAATATACAAATCCCTGCGGTAAAAGTAAAGCCTTCCTAAATTATTTTCGCGCCGGGCGTTTTTTATGCTATACTGTTTCCATGAAAAATACAAATAAAATGGTATATATTCGGGAAAACAGCATATATATTTTTTTAGTGGCAAATAAAAGGCTCCTTCGCTTTTCATTTCTCTGGGGCATTCCCTTTGCCATATCCTGCGTGCTGGGATGGCGGCTTGTCCACGAGGGAACGGTGTTTGGCTCTGGCGGTTCGGCGGCGGCTTATGCGGGAAGTCTGCTTCTGTTTATATTGGAAACCGCGGTTTTGTCTGTGCCCGCGGCGGCTTTGTCGGCGGTCGTCATGGGCGGCAGAAGGCGGAAAAGCGGTGAAGGAGAGCGGGAACCTAAAAAAAGGAAAGCGGTGTGGCTCTTCTACAGTCTGTGCATTTTTCTCTGCTGGCTGCCTGTCTTTTTGGCCTACTATCCGTCGGTGTTTGCCTATGACGCGGAAGGGCAGCTCTATCAGGTGCTGGCCGGAGATTACAGCACACATCACCCGCTTGTGCATACGTTATTTTTAGGAGCTTTTTTCCGGCTGGGAATTGCCGTCGGTTCCTGTTCGGCCGGTATGGCGGTTCACTCGGTGGTGCAGATGGCGCTGATGGCGTGCGCTTTCGGATGGGCGGTTTGCTTTTTATACCAAAGGCGGGTCAGCGGGTGGGTGCGCGCTCTTTTGTTTCTTTTTTTCGCGCTTTTTCCGGCCAATTCCGTGTTGGCGGTAAGCACCACGAAGGATGTGCTTTTTGCGGCGTTGGTCCTGCTGTATACCCTGTCCTTTTATCGTGTGGCATGTAAAGAGGGCGCACCGGAAAAACAGGGCGCGGCGGTGCGGAAAAGAGAATTGGCAGTCTGCGTTTTCTGTGCGGTTTTCATGCTGTTGTTCCGGAACAATGCGGTGTATGCCTTTGTGGCTGGCGCGCCGGTTATTTATGCCGGATTCGGGAAAAGGAGGCGGCAGAAAGAGAACGGGGTGCAGGATGCCGGAGTGCGAAAAGACGATAACCAGCAAAAGAAAAAGGCACGGAAAATATATGTGTGTATGACACTGCTTGCGCTTGCGCTGTACGGCGTCTGTGCGTTCTTACTAAAAACCGCAGTCCACGCGCAAAACGGCAGTCCCCGTGAAATGCTGAGTGTACCTTTGCAGCAGATGGCGCGCACGCGGGTGAAGGCGGAGGAAGAAATTGCCAAGGATCTCAGACAAGAGCTGGAAAAGTATATTTCCTCAGAATGGGTTTTCGCGGCCTACAATCCCCATCTGGCCGACCCCGTGAAAAGCCGCGCCGTGATACATGACGATCCTGTCGGGCTGATCCGGACGTGGGTCCGGCTCGGGCTTGCCCACCCGGCAGTTTATATCGACGCCTTTCTCGACAATTCCCTCGGGCTCTGGTATCTGTGGGACACTTCCCACGCGCAGGTGTACGGGATCGGCACGGAGAGCGGATTTGGATATCTCTCCACAGATAACCGTGTGATGCCGGCCGGGTTTGAGGTGGAGGAGCACAGCCTGCTTCCGGGCCTGCGCGTCTTTCTGGAAAGGATCGTATCGGATAACGAATACAGCAAAATACCCGTGGTCAGGCTTTTGTTTGCGCCTGCTTTGTACTGGTGGCTTCTGTGGCTGTACCTTGTGACGGCTCTTTACAGGAAAACATACAAGGAAGCGCTGCCTGCGGTATTTCTCGCGGCCTACGGTCTGACCCTTCTGCTTTCGCCCACGGTGCTGGTGCGGTACGCTTACTCGCTGATGGTGACGGTTCCCGTTCTGCTGCCGTGTCTTTTATCAGGTGTGGAGCGAAAATGTGAAAATACACAATAAATTATTAAATAATTCGAAAATCTTGTATAATATACACATTCTAAGATGGAAGTATGGTATAATGTACGCGATGGCAATGAGCAGTGCGCAGCCAAAGGGAAAACGGAGCGGTGAGCTTGCGCACCGAAACGTTTAACCGCATGGATGCATAGGGCGAAGCCCGTGAGCGAGGAGGAGCGAAGCGGAACCGAGCGCGCACTGCGGAGAGAAGGACGAAAGACGGCAGCCAGAGGGAAAACGGAGCGGTGAGCTTGCGCACCGAAACGTTTAACCGTATGGATGCATAGGGCGAAGCCCGTGAGCGAGGAGGAGCGAAGCGAAACCGAGCGCGCACTGCAAAGAGAAGGACGAAAGACGGCAGCATGCCGACAATTCTTTCGGCATGCGGATTGACGGGTTTAAGGAGAGTCTACAAATTATAATTCGGGGGATTCTTGAAGATGGAAGTAGTAGTAGATAGAGGAAAAGACGGCGATATAGACAGTTGGAAAGAGGTGCAGTTGATTTATAATTCCGCCTTGAAGCAGATTTCCACGAAACTGGATATCTTAAACGACGAGTTTCAGCATGTACATCGCTATAATCCGATCGAACATATCAAGTGGCGTATCAAGACGCCGGAGAGCATTGTGAAGAAGCTGAAAAAGCACGGCTATGAATCCACCATAGACAATATGGTGAATCATGTCAACGACATCGCGGGCATCCGTGTGATCTGCTCCTTCGCCTCGGACATATACCAGATTGCGGAGATGATCAGCAATCAAAGTGACATTCGTGTCATATCTGTGAAGGACTATATCGTGAATCCGAAGGCCAGCGGCTATAAGAGCTATCACATGCTCGTGACGGTGCCCGTCTACCTTTCGGACCGGATTGCGGACACGAAGGTGGAAATCCAGATCCGCACGGTGGCGATGGATTTCTGGGCCAGTCTGGAGCATAAGATTCACTATAAGTTTGAGGGAAACGCGCCGGAACATATCAAAGAGCAGCTCGTGGAGTGTGCGCAGATGGTTTCCGCGCTGGATGCGAGGATGATGTCGCTGAACGAGGAAATCCAGCATATCGAGCAGGAAAATGAAGAGTAGGGACATTTCCCAAGGTACTGCAGAAACGGAGGGGAGACTCCCATGTCGAAAATACTGGTTGTAGAAGATGACCTGACCCTGAACGCGGGACTATGTTTTGCGCTGGATGGGGCGGGTTATCTCTCTGTCGCGGCCTACACTTGTGATAAGGCCCGGCAGATGTTAAAAAGTGAACAGTTTGATCTGGTAATTCTGGATGTGAACCTCCCGGATGGAGACGGCTTTGCTCTCTGCCGGGAGTTTAAGCTGTCCCTGCCGGAACTGCCGGTTATTTTCCTGACGGCCAATGATCTGGAACAAGACGAGCTGAACGGCTTCGATCTGGGAGCGGACGACTATATCACCAAACCTTTCAGCGTTCAGGTGCTCAGGCGGCGGGTGGAAGCTGTTCTGCGCCGGGGAAATACAAAAGAAAACAGTGGTTTTGACGACGGCTTTCTGCTTCTGGATTTTCACACCCTGACTGCCGTGCGGGGCGGGGAAAGACTGGCGATCACGCCAAACGAGTATAAGCTGCTGCGTCTTTTGACGGCGAACGCGGGGGCGGTGGTCACGCGGCAGATTTTGCTGGAAAAGCTGTGGGATATGGAGGGAAACTTTGTGGATGACCATACCCTCACGGTGACGATGAACCGTCTGCGGGCCAAGATCGAGGACGACGGACACATCTATATCCAGACGGTCAGAGGCATGGGCTACGTCTGGCTGGGGGCGCGGGAATGAGGTGCGGCGGTACGGCGCTGCCTGCGCGGCTTCTGACGCTGGCGGCTCTGGCGCTGTTTTTTCTGGGACTGTTCCGGGTCCCCGTTTCTTTTTTACGTCTGTCCGTGGTTTTTCTGGGATGTCTGGTCCTGCTTTTGACCCTTCGGTGGAAGCGTTGTCAGAAGCGGCGGGAAACTGATTTCGCCAATGCGCTCTGTGCCACCATAGACGCCCTGTCGGAGGGCAGAGAGCCGGAAAACGATAGGCCTTTTGAGGACACACAGCTTTCCAAGGTGCAGGGAAAACTGATGCAGTACCATGATCGGACAAGGGAAGGACAGTGGCAGAGCGAGACGGACAAGCAGACCATTCAAGAGCTGGTCAGCGACATTTCCCATCAGGTAAAAACGCCGATTGCCAATTTGCGGATGTTCACGGACCTTCTGTGCCAGCAGGAGTTGACGGCAAAAAAGAGGGCGGAATTTCTAGGAACGCTGACTGAGCAGGTCAACAAACTGGATTTTCTGATGCAGTCCCTCATCAAAATGTCCCGGTTAGAGGCGGGCACATTCGCACTGCACATGGAGGACGCCCGTCTTGGCGATACCATCGCGCAGGCGGTCGGAAGCGTTTTGGCGGCTGCGAATCGCAGGCGCATTCAGATTGATGTGGAATGCGACGGCAAAGAGACAGTCAGGCACGATCCCAGGTGGACGGCGGAGGCCCTTGGGAATCTTTTGGACAATGCGGTCAAGTATACGCCGGAGGGCGGAAGCATCCGCATCCGTGTCTGTCCCTGGCAGTTTTATACGAGAATCGATATCGAGGACACCGGGATCGGCATTTCACCCGCCCATCACAACGATGTGTTTCAGCGTTTTTACAGAGAACAGACGTCGGCGGCGCAGGAGGGAGTCGGGCTTGGCCTGTATCTTGCGCGGGGAATCATCACCCGGCAGAAGGGGTATATCAGCCTGCAGTCGGAGGAGGGGAAGGGTTCGGTTTTTTCCGTATTTTTGCTGCGGTAGAAGAGGCGTCGCGAAAACGCGCTGTAACGGAGACTTTTATGGATATTGTGAGGACACAAAACCTGAAAAAATATTTCGGAAAAGGGTCCGGACAGGTCAGGGCCGTTGACGGCGTGGATCTTTGTGTGGAGAAGGGAAAACTTACCGCCATTATCGGGGCTTCCGGCAGCGGAAAGACCACACTGTTAAACCTGATCGGCGGACTCTGTCAGCCCACGGAGGGAACCGTGACGGTGGATGGCGTGGATCTTGGGACGCTTCGGGAGGATGAGCTGACGGTTTTCCGGCGGCGGAAGGTGGGATTTGTCTTTCAGGACTACCGCCTCGTGCCGGAGCTGACGGTCCGGGAAAACATTCTGCTCCCGCCTGCGCTGGACGGTTCCCTGCCGGATGCAGTGTTTTTTGAAGAACTGACCGGACTGCTCGGACTCGGGGAAAAGCTGGACTGTTTTCCCGGGCAGCTTTCCGGCGGCGGGCAGCAGTGCGCCGCCATCGCCCGTGCGCTGATTACGAAGCCGTCGATCATTCTGGCCGACGAGCCGACGGGGAGCTTTGATCTTAAGACAAGCCAGAACGTGGCGGGGCTTTTAAAAATGACCACGGAAATATGCCACCAGACACTGATTATGATTACGCACAATCCGCAGATTGCCCAGCTCGCCGACCAGGTGGTGCACCTGCAGGATGGCCGTATCGTAAAATAAGTCTGTCTCACAGCGGCCCGCATTCTCCGGGGCGCTGTTTTCGACTGCCCGCGAAAGGTACAAAAATGTAACACGGATGTACCATAACTGTGACATCGGGCCGGTATACTGGGCATAGAAAAACATGCAGGAGGACAGTCCCATGGAAGATATGTTGAAAACCCTGATGCGGCGCAGCTTTGCGGCCAGCCGTCTGCGAAACGGGATAGCGGCGCTTGCCATTGCGCTGACGGCGGTGCTCTTTACCGCGATCACCACGATCGTGATTGGCACGATGGAATCGTTTACGCTGACCATGCAGATGCAGAAGATGAGCCGGTCAGACGGGGAACTCAGGTATATGACGGCGGCGCAGTTTGAGGCCCTGCGTCGGTCGGAGCTGATCGAGTCGGCAGGCCTGCGGATGCCGGTGGCTTATCTGGACAATGCCCTTCGCCATAACATTGAGTTTGATGTGGAGGACGAGACGCAGGCGGCGCTGACTTTTTGTATGCCCACCCACGGCACGGTCCCAAGCGGGCCGAACGAAGTGGTGGCCTCGGACACGGCGCTTCGCAGTCTCGGCGTGGAGCCGGAAGTGGGAGCGGAGATTGAGATTGTATTTAGCGTCCGGGGGCAGGATTATGTGCTTCCGATGGTGGTTTCCGGCTGGTACGAGGCTCTGAACAGCCAGATCAGTGTGATGTGGGCTTCGACTGCCTTCCGTGACAGCCACCCGGAGATTTTCCGCAATACCTACAGAGAGGATCACAACATGACCGGCACTTATTTTTCCGATTTTACCGTCCACAGCACGGTCGGTCTGGAAGAAAATCTGCGCGGGCTGGTACGGAGTCTTGGCGGTGAGCCGGAGGATATCAGCGCGCCTGATTATCTGGCGGCGGTCGTGAACCGGGCCACCAACGTGCAGCCAAGCCCTTTTCAGACAGGGGCGGTCATAGCGTTTGCCGTGCTGTTCATGCTCTGCGGCTACCTGCTGATTTACAATGTGTTTGACATAGCCGTCATGCAGGACATCCGGCGGTTTGGGCTGTACCGGACGATTGGCATGAGCAGGAGACAGGTGCGTATGCTGATCAACCGACAGGCGCTTTGGCTTAGCTGCGCAGGAATCCCTGTGGGGCTTCTGGCCGGGTTTTTTGTGGGCAGGATGACTTTGCCTATGATCATGGGTATGGTGGCCACCGAGTACCGGTATCTGGCTGCCGGTGTCTCCCCCTCCCCGGTGATATTCCTGACTGCGGCGGCGCTGACCGGGCTGACTGTCTTTTTCAGCACCCGTAAGCCTGTCAGAGCTGCAGCCGATACCCCGCCCATTGAGGCGTTTCGCTATGTGGAGAGCGGAGGGGGAAGGCGCACCTCCAGAAAAAGCGCTCTGGGAGCCGGCATTCCCCGTCTGGCCCGCTTCAATCTGGGACGTAGCAGGAAACGGACCTGCTTTATCATACTGTCCCTGATGCTGTGTGTGGTGCTGTTAAACTGTGCGGGCACGGCGGCGGACAGCATGGACGTGGAGAAGGAGACTGCCTTCATGATCCGCACCGATTTCGCGGTGGTGAACGCGGTCAGCTCCAGTAACATGAAAGGATTCACCAGACGGGCGGAGGCGCTGCAAAAAAAGACCATCGCCGACATTGCCGAAAGACCCGGTGTGACCGGGGGAACCGCGGTGTACAAAAATACGGCGGAGGATGCCAATGTGACCTATGACTTTGGACATTCCCTGACGGAAGAGGCTTATGTGGATGAGTACAGCGGCCTCACCTTTGCCTTCGATGATGTGTACAACAGCTACGGCTTGGGAGACGATGGCCGTATGATCTGTAATGTCTACGGGATAGAGGAAGCGGTTCTTTCCCGGATGGATCTGCGGGAAGGGGAGACGGATGCCCATGCTCTATACGAAAAGATGTCCGCCGGAGAGGGCGTGCTTGTCGGCGTGCATGTGGACCGGAGAGATATGTCCCTGATACCGCGTCTGGAGCTGATTGACGTGGGGGAGACGATCACCGTATACAAAGACGGCGCGCCGGTGATGGAGCTGCCCGTGCTGGCGAAGGCGGCTTTAAACGGAGACGATGTGGAAATCGGCTTTACGGTAAACGGTCCCAACGTAATCGGCGGGGACGGTCTGTTTCTGTATCTGCCCGCCGCCGTTTACGAGACGCTGTACGATGTACCTTCGGTGTATAAATATTCCTTCGACGTGGAGGAGGGGTACGAGACGGAAATGACGGCGTTTCTGGAGGACTATATGGAACATGTGGACACAGGTATCAACTACCTTTCCGCGCAGACGGCCAGAGAAGGGGCAGAGGGAACGCGGAGGATGATCCGTTTTGTGGGCGGTTTTGTGGGACTGATTTTCGGTCTTGCCGGGATATTAAACCTGATGAATACCATGATCACGACGATTCTGACCAGACGCCATGAGTTTGCCTCCATGGAGAGTGTCGGTATGACGAGACGTCAGCTTACGGAAATGATGGTGTGGGAGGGGCTTTGCTATGCGGCGGGAGCCTGCCTGTCCGGGCTTGTTTTGTCGGTGGCGCTGAACCTGACGCTGGTGAGACGGCTGGTCGGCTCCATGTGGCAGTTTACCTTCCGCTTTACGCTGGCTCCTGCGCTTTTGGCCTGCACCGCGCTTTTGGTGATATCCGCGGCAGTGCCGGTGTTTGCCCTTCGCCTGTTCCATAAGGGCAGTATTGTTGAGCAGCTTCGCATAGCGGAGTGATGGCAGAGAGGAGAGGTGTTATGGAGTGTGTATTGAGAGCAGTGGGACTCAAAAAATATTACGGAAGCGGGGATACGCAGGTCCGGGCTTTGGACGGCGTGGATCTGGAAATTGAACAGGGAAAATTTACCGCCATCATCGGTACTTCCGGGAGCGGGAAATCCACCCTGTTAAATATGCTGGGCGGGCTGGATGTGCCCACGGAGGGGAGCGTTCAGATCGACGGAACGGAGCTTGCGAAACTAAGCGGCGAGCAGGCGGCCATATTCCGGCGTAAGAAAATAGGATTTGTCTTTCAGAACTACAATCTGATTCCGGTGCTGACAGCCTGGGAAAATATCGTGTTTCCCCTCTCGCTGGACGGACAGAAGCCGGACCTTGCGTTTATCATGGAGGTGGTGAAGCTGCTTGGACTGGAGGGGAAGTCAGACACCCTGCCAAACAACCTCTCGGGCGGACAGCAGCAGCGGGTGGCGATTGCGCGGGCGCTGGCATCCAGGCCCGCTATTATTCTGGCGGACGAACCGACGGGAAATCTGGATTCCAAAACAAGCGATGACGTGATGGGGTTACTGCAGATGAGCAGCAGGACATTTCGCCAGACCATTGTGATGATTACCCATAATCCCGAGATTGCGCAGCGGGCGGACAGGATCGTGCGCATCGAGGATGGGCGGATTGTGGTCTGAGAAAAAGGATGGTAGTTTTTTCATGATCCGAAAAGACATGCCGACAGCTTGCTATGCGCTTCCATTTATGCTATGATTTTGGCAATGCTATTTTTAAGTATATTTGGAGCCTTTGGGGGCGGAAAGGTATGGTCATAAGATGAAAAAAGCAATCAATCAATCTACGCTGACAACAATTTTGAATGTCGGCTCCATATGTGCGCTGCTGTTTATGCTGGTGCTCTTAGTTACATACAGCAATGTGAGCCGCCGGCTGGAAACTGCCAACGAGGATCGTTTTGAACTGACCTACAATGCCAACCGCTTTATGAACGGTTCCGCCTATCTGACCAACGAAGTCCGTGCCTACGCGTCCACCGGAGATCAGGTGCACTACGATAACTATTGGAATGAAGTCAATACGTTAAAAAACCGGGATATCGGTGTTGCAGCCATGCAGGAAATCGGTATCACGAACGAAGAACAGAAGATGATCGACGGTATGTACAGTCTCTCTAACGAGCTGGTGCCTCTGGAGGAGGCAGCCATGAAGCAGGTGCAGGCCGGTGAGCAGAGCGCCGCGGTCGATTACGTTTACGGGGATGACTATAATGACTCCATCACGAAGATTAACGCGCTGAAAGAACAGTTTCTGGAGACGCTTGACGGCAGAACCCTTCAGGAGGTGCAGTACCTGAGCGAAACCAGTAGTACAATCAGGGCGCTTATGGTGTTGGCACTGGTTATGGTAGGGACGCTGCAGGTGATCAGTATGCGTGTCATCCGCAAAAAAATTTTGCGCCCTGTCATCGCCGTGCGCGACCAGATGGGAGAAATCTCTCAGGGCAATCTCTCGGCGGCATTTGGTTTTCGTTCCGACACTTCGGAGATTGGTATGCTGGTAGCGTCCATCCATGAGACGAAGGGCGAACTGAAAAAATACATATCGGATATTGACAATAAGCTGTCCGAAATGGCTCACGGCAATATGAATCTGTCCATCGACAGCAGTTACCGGGGTGAGTTTTTACCGATACAGGATGCCATGCGCCAGATTTTAGACGGGCTTAATGATGCTTTAAGCCGGATTCACCAGACTGCCGGTAAGGTGTCTGACAGGTCCGAGCGGATGGCTGTCAGCGCACAGACCCTGTCTGACGGCGCGGTCCAGCAGGCGGCCGCTGTGGAAGAACTTTCTGCCGGTATACAGGATATTTCCGGGCAGGTAAAACGCACTTCCAAGGATGCGGACAATGCCAGAAAATCGGCGGAGGAGACGGAGAGCCAGCTCACCGTATGCAGCCAGAAAATGGACGCCCTTTCATCGGCTATCGCGGATATTTCGGAATCCTCGGATCAGATCAGCGGGATCATTAAGACCATTGAGGATATCTCGTTCCAGACCAATATTCTGGCTCTGAACGCTTCCGTGGAGGCAGCCAGAGTCGGAGCCGCGGGAAAAGGCTTTGCGGTGGTTGCGAACGAAGTGCAGCAGCTTGCGGCCAAGAGTGCGGAGTCTGCCAAGGATATTACAGACCTGATTGTCAATTCGGTACAGCTCGTCCAATATGGCGCCTCTTTGTCCAGGGAAACCATGACGGCTCTCACAAATGTGGTTACCAATTCCAGACAGTCGGCGGAGCTGGTGGAACACATTGCGGACAGCGCAAAACAGCAGGCGGAATCTTTAAGCCAGTTGACGGAGGGAATGGAAAATATTTCCGCGGTTGTGCAAAGCAATGCCAACACGGCGGAGGAGTCGGCTTCCTCGGCGCAGGAGCTGCACCATCACGCGGAGAGGCTGCAGGCAGCGGTACGGCATTTCCAGCTTCGGCATTAAATAAAGTGCAAACGGATTATAAAGATACTGACAGACGGTATGGGAGAGTTTTCCTGTGCCGTCTTTTTTTGGAAGAGGGCGTATGATTTCCGGATGTGCTGTATATAGGTGGAGTGGTGCGGATAGGCGGAGATGAGGAGTGCCCAGGTACCTTTCGGCACCCGGGCTATTATGAAAAAATTTATCTATGTGTGTAGTTGCTGCACGACATCTCGTGCTGTTTTTGTATAAATTGAGTATACGCCGGGAATGTGAATAAATTATGAACAAAGTGTAAAAACATAGTAAATATTTATAAATATGAAAATGGTTAAGAGAAAAATATGTGCAAATTACACAAACGGCATTTCTTTTTTACTGTTGTCATAAATGTGGAAAAGTGATAAAATGCAGACATGGTTTTTCTGTTTTACGGGAAAATAGAAGATGTAGGAAATGGGGATAATGATGGATACTTTTATAGATAAGCTGGCGCAGAAGAAAAATGCACAGGAAATGATCCGCGCGAACTCCGCGGCGGAGGCGGCCAGGATGGATCAGATGGAGAGACAGATGAAGGCTTACGATGAGCTGATGCAGGAGATCCGGAGGGTGAATATCAAGACCGCGGAGAATGTGGATAATGTGCAGGACGTCCTGGCTCAGTGCATGGAAAAACTGGAAACGCTGGAGACGGAGAGCGGGCAGGTGCAGGATATGGAAAACCAGCTTGCCGGGATCAAGAGTCTTTTGGAGGAGCGGCTGACACAGTCCGAGGAGTTTGTGCACAAGGAAAATGTTAAGGTGTACCGAAATGTACAGGCGGCCTTTACGGAGGAGCTGGAAAAGCAGAATCAGTCGTCTAAGGGCAGCAAAGCGCCTGTGGGCCTTTTAATCGCTGTTTTGATCGGTGTGGTGGCGGATCTCGCGGTCAATGTGGTTTCGCTGCTTATGCAGCTTACGAATTTCAAGCTGTTTTAAACAAATTTTATGATGAAAATATTGAGCAGACATTATAAAAAAATGAAAATTGCATATATTAAGGTTGCGGTGCTTGCGAGCGTTGCAGCCGCTTTTTTCCTGCCTAGTTTTCAGACGCTTGAAAGCGACGGGGACAATCTCTTTACGGTATACTTAAACGGAATGCCGGTGGGTGTGATGGGAAACGTCGAAGAGGCGGACGAGTGTCTGATTGCGGCCAGAAAGACACTTGCGGCCAGCAGCGATGAGATGGTGCTGGCGGAGAGTGAACTGAGCTGGGAAGGGGAAGAGGTGCTTTGGGGCACCGTCGATCACAAGAGTGTCATCGTTGCGAATATGCTCACCGCGCTTAAGGGCAGCGTCAAAGAAACACTGAACCGCTCCTACACGGTGAAGATTAACGAGTACACGGTAAATCTGGCAAGTACGGAGGAAGTGCTCGCACTGCTGCAGGCTTCCATCAAAAAATATGACGGCGGCAATCACTATTACGCGGATCTCGTGATGGATTCCGACAGAGAGCTTAACGTGCTGACAACGCAGATTTATTCCGCAAAAGAGCAGAAAGAAGAAGCGCAGGAGGCGCAGGAGACGATGACCAGCGCGGGAATTAACGCGGTGCTGGACGATATCTTTGCGGACATTGAACCGGCATCGGAGAAAGAGTTTTCCGATTATGAGCTGGGGCTTCGTGCACTGGATTTCGGAGATACGGTAGAAGTGGTGGAGTCTTATCTGCTCGACTACGAATTGACGCCCCTTGAACAGGCCATCGACGAGGTGACCAAGGATCAGGAAAAGGAGCAGATTTACGAAGTGGTATCAGGGGACACGCTCTCCCAGATTGCCGAGAAAAATGAGATACCGTTAGACGAGCTGGTGGCGATGAACGAGACCATAGAGAATGAAAATTCCATGATCCGTGTGGGCGACGAGCTGATTGTGACCGTGCCGGAACCGGAGCTTTCCGTGGAGCGCACGGAACAGATGTACTATGAAGAGGACTATGAGGCGGACGTTGTCTATGTGGATAACGACGACTGGTATACGACCGATATGAAGACCTTGCAGGAGCCTTCCGCGGGCCACCGCAAGGTGGTGGCGGATGTGTCTTATCGCAATAACGAGGAGATTTCCCGTGAGATTCTGAAAGAGGAAATCACTTATGCGGCTGTGCCCAAAATCGTGGAGCGCGGTACGAAGATTCCGCCCACCTATCTGAAGCCGATTTCGGGAGGACGGCTTTCCTCCCAGTATGGCAGACGAAAAGCGCCTACCAAAAGAGCCAGCACCTATCATAAGGGTGTGGACTGGGCGACTCCTGTGGGTACGGCGGTTATGGCGTCCTGCGCGGGAACGGTTTCCAGAGCGGGATGGGGCAGCGGCTACGGCTATGTGGTTTACATTGACCATGCCGACGGCAGACAGACCCGTTACGGCCATTTGAGCAAGGTGCTCGTAAAACAGGGACAGACGGTGAGTCAGGGGCAGAAGATCGCTCTAAGCGGCAATACCGGCGTGAGTACGGGGCCGCATATTCACTTTGAAATCCTGATCAACGGGTCACAGGTGGACCCGTTTGACTATCTGAATTAACAGTTCGGACATGCTCTGTGCATGCACGGCGCCAAACGGTGTGTAGAGGCGGGGGTTTACAAACCACCGGAATCTGTTATACTGTATTTTGATGTTTAAGTTTTTTCGGGAAAGAAAGGCAAGTAAACATAGATGGAACAATATGCGATTAAAGGTGGGAATCCGTTAGTCGGCGAGGTGGAGATCAGCGGTGCGAAAAATGCGGCGCTGGCGATTCTGGCGGCCGCCATCATGACGGACGAAACCGTATTGATAGAAAATGTGCCTGATGTCAGAGATACCAATGTGATGATGCAGGCGATGGAAAGTATCGGCGTGATGGTCAACCGGATAGACAGACATACGGTGAAGATCAATGCCTCACAAGTCAACGATCTGGTGATCGAGGGCGATTATATTAAAAAAATCAGGGCCTCCTACTATCTGTTAGGGTCCCTGCTTGGCAAATACAGCAAGGCGGAAGTAGTGCTTCCGGGCGGCTGTAATATCGGGCTGCGCCCCATCGACCAGCATATCAAGGGCTTTCGCGCGCTGGGAGCCGATGTGGGAATCGGATACGGCCGCATCAGTGCGGAGGCGGTGAAACTGAAGGGAAACCATATCTACATGGATGTGGTGACCGTGGGCGCGACCATGAACGTGATGATGGCGGCAGTGATGGCGGAGGGCACCACCGTGATTGAGAACGCGGCGAAGGAGCCTCATGTCGTTGATCTGGCGAACTTTTTGAACAGTATGGGCGCGAATATCAAGGGCGCGGGTACGGATGTGATCCGTATCAAAGGCGTGTCCAGACTGCACGGGACGGAGTACGGCATTATTCCCGACCAGATTGAAGCGGGCACCTTTATGTTTGCGGCGGCGGTGACGAAGGGCGACGTGACGGTGAAGAATGTGATCCCGAAGCACTTAGAGTCCATCAGCGCGAAACTTTTGGAGATCGGCTGTGAGATCGAGGAGTCTGACGACGCGGTGCGCGTGGTGGCGGCGAAGCCGCTTGGACATACCCATGTTAAGACCCTGCCTTATCCCGGCTTTCCCACGGACATGCAGCCGCAGATTACGGTGGCGCTGGGGCTTTCCGCAGGCACCAGCATCGTGACGGAGAGCATTTTCGAGAATCGGTTTAAATATGTGGACGAGCTGACATGCATGGGCGCGAACATCAAGGTGGAGAGCAACACCGCGATCATTGACGGGGTGTCGAAATACACCGGGGCGCATATTACCGCGCCGGACTTGAGAGCAGGCGCGGCCCTTGTCATTGCGGCGCTGGCGGCGGACGGGATCAGCACGGTGGACGATATCAAGTATATTCAGCGCGGCTATGAGGACTTTCATGTAAAACTGCAGCATCTCGGGGCACAGATTGATCTGGTGACCACGGACAGGGATCTGCAGAAATTCAAACTGAAGGTCGGCTGAGCGGAATAGTGCAAGCGCCAAAACGCGGCTTTTTAGCATTTTGTGTGCATTGTGGTTACTTCGTAACCACGGTGGCAGTGAAGCCGGAGGCCGAACTGTTACGAAAGATACAGAAAGCGCATATTCGGGGCTTGACACAAGCGCTGCGCTGGTGTATCTTAGTTTTAGATAAATTTTATATTGTGAGTCTTTCTCTTATTCAGAGTGGTGGAGATACATAGGATCTATGAAGCCACGGCAACCCCTTACTAGGAAGGTGCCAACCTGAGCGAAGCTGTTTTGACAGCATGATCGAACAATAAGAGGATTTGATGTTCGTTGATCGAGTCCCCTTATTTCGAAGAGAAATGAGGGGATTTTTTCGCGAATAAGCAGCGTTTCGAGTCTCTGCTTACTCACACAATACACATAACACACAAAAAGGAGAGGAAAAATGGAGAAAAGATTATTTACATCCGAATCTGTAACAGAGGGACATCCCGACAAAGTCTGCGATGCGATTTCCGACGCGATTTTGGACGCTTGCATGGAAAAAGATCCCATGAGCCGTGTGGCCTGCGAGACGGCGGTCTGCACCGGGTTTGTGCTGGTGACGGGCGAGATCACGACCAATGCCTATGTGGACATGCAGAAGGTTGTGCGCGAAACCGTGAAAGAGATTGGTTACACCAAGTCCGAGTACGGGTTTGACGCGAATACCTGCGCGGTGTTTGTGGCGATCGATGAGCAGTCGGCGGACATCGCTATGGGCGTGGATAAGGCGCTTGAGGCGAAGAAGGGTGAGCAGACGGACGATCTGGACACAGGTGCGGGCGATCAGGGTATGATGTTTGGTTACGCAACCAACGAGACCGAGGAGTATATGCCTTATCCGATCCATCTGGCGCACAAGCTGGCATTGCAGCTCACCAAGGTTCGCAAGGACGGCACCCTTAAGTATTTGCGGCCCGACGGCAAGAGTCAGGTTTCCGTGGAGTACGACGAGGCGGGCAAGCCGGTTCGTCTGGAGGCTGTTGTATTGTCTACCCAGCACGACGACGATGTGACCCAGGAGCAGATTCACGAAGATATCAAAAAATATGTGTTTGATCCGGTTCTCCCCAAAGAGATGGTGGACGACCAGACCAAATTCTTTATCAATCCTACGGGACGTTTCGTGATCGGCGGCCCTCACGGCGACGCGGGACTGACAGGCCGTAAGATCATCGTTGACACATACGGCGGATATGCGCGTCACGGCGGCGGCGCATTCTCCGGCAAGGACTGCACGAAGGTAGACCGTTCCGCGGCTTACGCGGCGCGTTACGTGGCGAAAAACATCGTGGCGGCAGGCATCGCGGACAAGTGCGAAATCCAGCTCTCCTACGCGATCGGTGTGGCTCAGCCCACTTCCATTATGGTGGACACTTTCGGAACAGGCAAGGTTGCGGATGACAAGCTGGTGGAGATCGTGCGCGAGAACTTTGATTTAAGACCCGCAGGCATCATCAAGATGCTCGACCTTCGCCGTCCGATCTACAAGCAGACCGCGGCTTACGGACATTTTGGACGCAACGATCTGGATCTGCCCTGGGAGAAACTTGACAAAGTGGATGCGCTTAAAAAGTATCTGTAAAATATGTGACAGAATTGTCACAAACGGAAAACAGGAAAGTCCCCGTGCCGGAATGGCGCGGGGCTTTTTGACTAGTTGACGCGCGAAGGGAGAGGGTAAGGGATGAATCCATACAAAATCCTTCTTGTGGAGGACGACGCTGAGATCAGCGAAATGTTAAAAAACTACTTGGAGACGGAAAATTATAAGGTGGCCTGCGCCCTTGACGGGCAGCAGGCCTGTGCGATGTTCGACGGTTCCTCCTACGATCTGGTCCTTCTGGATCTGATGATACCGAAGGTCAGCGGCATGGGCGTGATGAAGCACATCCGGCAGAGCAGCTATGTCCCGATTATTATTATTTCGGCGAAAGATTCGGAGAGCGACAAGACGCTGGGGCTGGGCCTTGGGGCGGACGATTATATCACCAAGCCCTTCTCCGTGGTGGAGGTGCTTGCCCGGATCAAGGCGGCGCTGCGCAGGACGATGCAGTATGACAGCGCGGCTGCCGGGACAGATACAGAAGCGCTTTCTGTTCTTATGGCCGGGGAGCTGACCATGAATCTGTCTGATTACACGGTGAAAAAGGGAGAGGAATCCATCGACCTGACGGCGAAAGAATTTGAGATACTGAAACTTCTTATGCAGAATCCGAAGAAGGTTTACACAAAGGAGCAGCTCTATTCCCTCGTGTGGAACGACGTGTACTGCGGGGACGAAAACGCCGTCAATGTGCACATCAGCAGACTGCGGAACAAGATCGAGGAAGACCCGAGAAATCCCAAGTATGTGCTGACCGTGTGGGGAATCGGGTATAAGCTGGGAGGAGCGACATGATGATATTGGCTTTGGGTCTTGCGACGGCAGCTCTTGCGGCAGTCGTCTTGTACCAGCAGTTTGTGTTCCGCGCGGGCACACAGAGAAAACTTCGGGAAATCCACCAAAAGCTGAAGGAGATACTGGATGAGGACAGCGGCGAACGCGTTATGGTCTTCACGGATAACAGAGAATTAAAGGAGCTTTTGGCACAGATCAACCGTCTTTTGGAAAAACATGCGAAGGTGGCAGCGGATTTTCGCCGTACCGAGATGACGTCCCGAAAAATGCTTTCCAATATATCCCATGATTTAAAGACGCCCCTGACCGTGATCCGGGGTTATCTGGAAATTATGCGAACGCAGAAAGAGGCGGCTTTGGGAGCGCAGGCAGGAGAAGAAGGGCACACGGAACTGCAAATGCTTAAAAAGGCAGAGCAGAAGGCGCAGGCGATGATGGAGCTGCTTGACAGCTTTTTTTCGCTGGCGAAGATTGAGGCGGGCGACGCGGACGTGGAGCTGACCGGACTGGACGTCTGCGAGGTGTGCCGGGAGAGCGTGCTGGATTTTTATGAAATGCTGACGGAAGCGGATTTTCAGGTGGATATCGGGCTGCCGGAGAAGGCCGTTTTTGTGCGGGGAAACAGAGAGGCTTTGCAGCGTATTTTAAATAACCTTGTCTCCAACGTGATCCGTTACGGCGCAGAGGGGAAGTATCTGGGCGTTTTTCTCAGGACGGACGAGCGGTCGGTATATATAGATGTGACAGACAAGGGAAAGGGAATTGACAGCGCGTTTGCGCAGAGTGTGTTTGAGCGGCTCTTTACCATGGAGGACTCCCGCAGCCGGAGCGTGCAGGGAAACGGCCTGGGGCTGACCATTGCCAAAAGGCTGGCGGAGCAGATGGGCGGCGACCTCACACTGGAGAGCGTGCCGCATGTGAGGACTGTTTTTACGGTCACGCTAAAACGGGTATTGTTATGAATGTTAAAAATGACATTGGTGTCAGGACTATTTGGCTTGGATCAATTTCGTGTCGAAAGAAATTTGTAAGAATTGGGCAAGAGTTTTGAAAATCGCAGCCGTTACAATAGGTAACAGTACAGAGAGTAAAACATATTCGATGTACCAGAAAGGAGGCAGCGAAATGTCTTATATTTTACAAACAAGCCGCCTTACCAAAATAATCGGCGGCAAAGAACTGGTAAGTGATGTGGATATCCATGTAAAAAAGGGTGAGATTTACGGGTTTCTGGGGCCTAACGGGGCGGGCAAGACGACCGTGATGAAAATGATTATGAATCTCTGGAAGCCGACCATGGGTTCGGTTGAGCTTTTCGGAAAACCGCTCACGCCACAGTCCTATGAGGTGCTCAGACGGATCGGGAGCATCATTGAATTTCCCACGTTCTACGAGCATATGACAGGCTTGGAAAATCTGCGGATACACTGTGAGTATATGGGGTATTATCAGCATGGAAGCGTGGAAAAGGCGTTGGAAATGCTCGACCTGACAGAGGCGGCGAAAACGCCCGTGAAGAATTATTCTCTCGGTATGAAAGAGCGTCTGGGGATTGCGAGGGCAATTTTGTGCAAACCGGAGCTGTTGATTCTTGACGAGCCGACCAACGGGCTTGACCCGGCGGGTATGAAACAGATACGCGAACTGCTTAGGATGCTCAGTACAGAGCAGGGGACGACGATTGTGGTGTCATCTCACATCCTCTCGGAGATTGAGAGCATTGCGGATACGATCGGCATCATTCATCATGGCAGGATGAAAAAGGAAATCGGGCTGAAAGAAATTGAGGAGATGAGCCTGGCCTATATGGAACTGGCCGTGCAGAATCCGGAGAGGGCGGCCTATGTGCTTGCCGATAAGCTGGGGCTTTCCAACTTTAAAGTGGTCGACGGCGGGATGATCCGTATTTATGACGATCGTGTCACAACCGAGGAAATTGCGAAGGCGATGGCACTAAATGAGGTGGCGATGATATCGCTTGGGAGGAAGGCGGAGACGCTGGAGGACTATTTCCTGAAACTGACGGCAGAGTGAGAAACGCTTCGAGTGCGCGGCAGCGGGCGTTTGGGATGATGTGAAACAAAAACATGGAGGAAACAATGCTTAAATTGATCATATTAGAATGGAAGAAAAATAATATATGGAAATATATCAGAAATACGGCGATTACGACGACGGTTCTTCTGCTGCTTATGCTGACGGCGGCAGAGGAGCTGGAGACGGCGGAGACGGTGCAGTCCTACGGGAAAAGTATGCTGGATGCATCCGTGGGGTTGTTTGTCCATATGACGTATATTGTCTTTACAGGCGTGATGATCGCGGCATACATTGTGAGCGCTTATGAGAAAAAGACCATCAATCTGATGTATTCCTATCCGATTAAGCGCAGTAAAATAATATTTTCAAAAATAGGCGCAGTGTGGCTTTTTAACTTTGCGGCGATGGTGGTAAGCAAGGCGGTGATTTACCTTGTGCTGACTGCTTCTAAATCCTTCACGGGCATATCCGCTGCAAGTCTTTTTGTTTGGGAACCGTCGTTTTGGCTGGACGCTGTTCTCTCCTCGGCGGCGATGGTGAGCATCAGCTTTATCGCGCTTCCGGTCGGTCTGAAAATGAGGTCGTCCAAGGCGGCGGTCGTGGCGTCGGTTATCATCGTCTGCTTCACGCAGGGCGGGATCGGTTCGGCGACGCTTGTGAATAATATGCCTTTTTATACGGCTTTGTTTGTGGTGGCTGTGGTGTCCGTGTACCTGACGGTGTGGCGGGTGGAGACGCGGGATGTGATGTAGCAACAGTTCAGCCATGCACTACTTCGCGAGTAAAATCGCTCTGTATGCGATTTTGGGAGATGTAAGCAAAGGCAGGTCTTGTGTTTGACTGATTTCTTCCGAGCGTCTATAATGAATGGGACGGTGAAAACACGTATTTACGGCATTTACACAGGATTTTCGGGAAGGATACCAACATGGCATTTGCACATTTACATGTCCACACGGAGTTTAGTCTTCTGGACGGTTCCAACAAAATAAAAGAGTATGTGAGGTATGTGAAGGAGCTGGGGATGGACAGCGCGGCCATCACAGACCACGGCGTCATGTACGGTGTCGTCGATTTCTATAAGGCGGCGAAGGAGGCGGGAATTAATCCGGTCATCGGCTGCGAGGTCTATGTGGCGCCCCACTCCCGCTTCGACAGGGAGCTGACGGGCGGCGAGGACCGCTATTATCATCTGGTGCTGCTTGCGGAAAATAACACGGGTTATGCAAATCTGGTGAAGATTGTCAGCCGGGGATTTACGGAAGGGTACTATTACAGGCCCCGTGTGGATCTGGAGGTGCTGGAGCAGTACCACGAGGGGCTGATTGCGCTCTCCGCATGTCTGGCGGGGGAGGTGCCCCGCTACATCCAGAAGGGGCTTGTGGACGAGGCGAAGAAAGCGGCCTTAAAGTATCAGAATATTTTTGGGAAAGACAATTACTTTCTGGAATTGCAGGATCACGGGATTCCGGCCCAGCAGTCGGTCAATTCCGTGCTTCTTCGCATGAGCAAAGAGCTGGATATCCCGCTTGTGGCAACCAACGACGTGCACTACACGTACGCGCAGGACGCCCAGCCCCATGATGTGCTTCTCTGCCTGCAGACGGGAAAGAAGGTGGCTGACGAAGACCGGATGCGCTACGAGGGCGGGCAGTATTATGTGAAGAGCGAAGAGGAGATGAAAGGGCTTTTCACGTATGCGTGGGAGGCGGTGGAGAACACCCAGCGGATAGCCGACCGCTGCCATGTGGAGATCGAGTTTGGCAATTACAAAGTGCCCCATTACGATGCGCCGGAAGGTTACGATTCGTGGAGTTACCTGAACAAACTGTGTCAGGACGGCATGAGGGAGCGGTACCCGGAGGACGACGGCTCCTTGCAGGAGCGCCTGCATTATGAACTTGACACGATCAAAAATATGGGGTTCGTGGACTATTTTCTGATCGTGTGGGATTATATCAATTACTGCCGGGAGAACGGGATTGCCGTGGGACCGGGCAGAGGGTCGGCGGCGGGAAGCATTGTGTCCTACTGCCTGAAAATAACAAACATAGACCCGATCAAATACAGCCTTCTCTTCGAGCGTTTCCTGAACCCGGAGCGCGTCTCCATGCCGGATATCGACGTGGATTTCTGCTTTGAGAGGCGGCAGGAAGTGATTGACTATGTAGGTCGAAAATATGGCGCCGACAGGGTGGTGCAGATCGTCACCTTCGGTACGATGGCGGCGAAAGGTGTGATCCGCGATGTGGGCCGGGTGATGGATCTGCCTTATGCCTATGTGGACCGTCTGGCGAAAATGATTCCCCTTGAGCAGAATCAGGGTGTATCCATCGACCGGGCGCTTGACATGAACCCGGAGTTCAAGAGTCTCTATGAGGAGGACGAGCAGGTGCACAGCCTGATCGATATGTGCAGACGCTTAGAGGGACTGCCGAGGCATACTTCCATGCATGCGGCCGGTGTGGTGATCTGCCCCGAGGCGGCGGACGAGTTCGTGCCCCTTTCCCGAGGCAGCGACGGCTCCATCACGACCCAGTTCCCCATGACGACCATTGAGGAGCTGGGGCTTCTCAAAATGGATTTTCTGGGGCTTCGGACGCTGACGGTGATCCAGAGCGCGGTGCGGCTTGTGGAGCAGAGCAAGGGCATTTCGATAGACATTGACCGGATCGACTACGACGACAAGGCGGTGCTTTCCTCCCTTGGAACGGGGCGGACGGACGGCGTGTTCCAGCTAGAGAGCGGCGGGATGAAGAGCTTTATGAAGGAATTAAAGCCCCAGAGCTTAGAGGATGTGATCGCCGGGATTTCCCTGTACCGTCCGGGGCCGATGGACTTTATTCCCAAATATATCAAGGGCAAGAACCACCCGGAGACAGTGACCTACGACTGCCCGCAGCTTGAGCCGATCCTTGCGCCCACTTACGGCTGTATCGTGTATCAGGAGCAGGTGATGCAGATCGTGCGGGAGCTTGGCGGCTATACCATGGGCCGAAGCGATCTGGTGCGCCGTGCCATGAGCAAGAAAAAGCAGTATGTGATGGAGCAGGAACGGAAAAACTTCACTTACGGGAATCCGGAGGAGGACGTGCCCGGCTGTGTGTCAAACGGCATCGACGCGAAGGTGGCGGACCACATTTACGACACCATGATGGATTTCGCCAAATACGCCTTCAACAAGTCCCACGCGGCCTGCTATGCGGTGGTGGCATACCAGACGGCCTACCTGAAATATTATTACCCGGTGGAGTTCATGGCGGCGCTGATGACTTCCGTCATAGACAATCCCAGCAAAGTGGCGGAGTATATTATGACGAGCAGAAGCATGGGCATCCAGATTCTACCGCCGGACATCAACGTGGGTGAAAACGGTTTTTCAGTGTCGGGCGGGCAGATCCGCTATGCCCTTTCCGCCATCAAGAGCGTGGGGCGTCCCGTGATTGACGCGGTGGTTGCGGAGCGGGAGGCCAGAGGCCCATACCAGAATTTGGGAGATTTTGTGACACGCGTGACAGACCGGGATATGAACAAGCGCGTGGTGGAGCACTTTATCAAGGCGGGAGCCATGGACAGTCTGGGGGGTACGCGCAAACAGCTTCTCAGCGTGTACATGCAGGTGATCGACGGCATCCAGCAGAACCGCAAGAACAATCTGGCGGGGCAGATCACTTTGTTTGATTTGGCGGATGAGGAGGAGAAGGTGGATTACCGGGTGAGCCTTCCCGATGTGGGCGAATATTCCAAGGAGATGAAACTGGCCTTTGAAAAAGAAGTGCTTGGCATCTACATCAGCGGACACCCGTTGGAGGAGTATCGTGAGACTTGGAAAAAGAACATCACAAACACCACGGCAGACTTTTTTATAGATGAGGAAACCGGGGCGGCCAGAGTTTCGGACGGCGCGAAGGCCACCATCGGCGGCATGATTACGGAGAAGAAGATTAAGTACACCAAGAATGAGAAAGTGATGGCGTTTTTGCAGGTGGAGGATCTGGTCGGCTCTGTGGAGGTGATCGTTTTCCCGCGGGATTATGAGAAGTATGGCAGCGCGGTGATGGAGGACAGCAAGGTCTTTATCCGGGGCAGAGTGTCCGCGGAGGAGGATAAGGACGCGAAGCTGGTCTGCGAGCAGATTACGACCTTCGAGCAGATGCCGAAGAAACTTTGGATCAAGTTCCCGACCAAAGAAGCCTATGAGAGCCGGAAGGAGGAGCTGTTTGATATTTTGCGGGAGTCGGAAGGAAAGGACAATGTGGTGATTTATGTGGAGAATCCAAAAGCCATGAATCCGCTTCCGGCAAACTGGAACGTGTCTGCCGGGGGGCTTTTGATTGAGCGGCTGGAGGCGGCTTTCGGCGCGGGGAATGTGAAAGTGGTGTAAACTGCTATACATTTTAATAAAAAATAGATGCATCTTTTTTCATATATACTTTGCTTTTCGACAGGAATGAGCGTATAATTTAAGGTATTAATGGAGAAACGCAAGTGCGTAGAAGGAGGGTTCTATGGAAGAGAAGGGGACACAAAAGAACAACAAACGAAAGGGGATTCGAAGTCTGACGCTGATGCTGGTTTTGACGATCTGTCTTATGGTCTTTGTTCCGGTTGTTGCGCTGGTCTTTTTGGGGATTTACGAGATCAGCCAGTCGTCGGAGGAATCGGTGGAGCTGTATGAAACTTCTATGACGGAAGGGTATCAGACGGAAATCAAATCCCAGGTACAGGGAGCGATCGCGGTCATACAGAACTATTATGATCTGAGTCAGAGTGGGGAGCTGACGGAAGAGGAAGCGCAGACACGGGCGAGAGACGCGGTACGCGCCATGCGGTACCGGGATGATTCATCGGGGTATCTGTGGATAGACGGGGAGGATTATACCTTGATCGTGCACCCGATCCTGACAGAGCAGGAGGGGAATAACAGGTATGACATGACAGATCAGAACGGTGTCAAAGTGACACAGAATATCGTGGCTGCCGCACAGGCAGGCGGCGGTTACAACGAATTTTATTTCACCAAGGCGGACGGCGTGACAGTAGCGCCGAAACTTGCGTACTCCCAATTGTTTAAGCCCTGGGGCTGGGCAGTAGCCACCGGAAATTATGTGGACGATATGAACGCGCAGATTGAGGGAGTGAAAGTAGCCATTAACGATAAGTTTTCAAATATGCTGACGATATACGCCGTAGCGGCGGTTGTTATGCTGATTGTGGCGCTGATCATATCCGTCTTGACAGGCGTTCGGATCACCAAAGATATTAAAGTGCTGAATGGCAATTTGAGTCAGATCGCGGAGGGCGATTTAAATTTGAGCATCGATGCCGGACTTTTACAGCGTGCTGACGAGATTGGCGGGATGGCGCGGTCGCTCGAAAATGTCCACGGGGCGCTGACGGACATGATCGGAAATGTGATTCATACGGGACGAAGCCTGAATGAGAGCAGCGAAAAATTCAATGAAAAGTTCGAAAATATTTCGGACAGCATCCGGGATACCAACCAGGCCATCGACGATCTGGCACAGGGAGCGACGAATCAGGCAAACGACACGGAGACGGTGAACGGAAAGATTACGGAACTTGACAAGGTGATAGAAACAGAGAAAAAGGATATCGATAAACTGGAGGAGACGGTATCTTCCATGACAAGTCATTCGAGGGGCGCTTCCGAGAGCATCGGCGAATTGGAACGGATCACGAGGACGACCATTGACACAATCAACATCGTATCTGAACAGACGAATCGAAACAACGACTCTGCGGTACATATCAATAAAGCGATAGAAATTATCAAAGGGCTTGCAAATCAGACTAATCTACTTTCACTTAATGCCAGTATAGAAGCTGCCAGAGCAGGAGAATCCGGAAGAGGATTTGCGGTGGTGGCGGAAGAGATCAGGAATCTTTCCGAAGAGTCCTCCAACAACGCGCTGGAGATCGAACGGATTGTAAAAGACCTGGTCGGCAATATTGTCAGCTCTGTCAGCAAAATGAATGAAGTGATGACGAACGTGCAGAAACAGCAGAAGTGTCTGCAGGATACAAGAGAAGCGTTCGACCGTTTGACGGAAGAAGTTTCTCTCGTGGGGGATGTGAGCGGTGAGATCAATGAACAGACCCAGATTTTGGACAGACTGAAAGAGATTGTGACCGATTCGGTGAACAGTCTTGCCAGCGTGGTGGAAGAAAATGCGGCGTCCACCGAGGAGACAAGCGCAGGTATGACACTTTTGTCAGATACGATTGCGGAATGTAGTGAGGACACTTTGCATCTGGTAGAACTGAGCCATCTGCTGAACGAACAGGCAAGCAAATTCCGACTGTAAGGCAGATAAAAAACGTTGAAAATCCTTTGCTGATAATGTAAAATACTATTAGAATTTTAAGACATAAAAACAGGAAAGGCATGGGTATCGGTATGGCGAAGCAGATTAAGACGATCGGTGTGCTGACCAGCGGAGGTGACGCGCCGGGTATGAATGCGGCGATCCGCGCGGTGGTCAGAAAAGGAATCGCTAACGGGGTCAAAGTGAAGGGGATTAAGAAGGGATATCAAGGCCTCCTGAACGAAGAAATTATCGACATGGAGAAATGGACGGTGTCGGACACGATCCAGCGCGGCGGTACGATCCTTGGCACAGCGCGCTGCCATGAGTTCCGCACGGAAGAGGGGCAGCAGAAGGGCGCGGATATCTGCCATAAGCACGGCATAGACGGTCTTGTGGTGATCGGCGGAGACGGCTCTTACCGGGGCGCGCAGGCGCTTTCGAGACACGGCATCAACACCATCGGCATACCGGGAACGATTGACTTGGACATCGCGTGCACCGAGTATACCATCGGCTTTGACACGGCGATCAATACGGCTATGCAGGCCATTGATAAGGTCAGGGACACTTCATCCTCCCATGAGCGGTGCAGCATCATTGAGGTTATGGGCAGGAACGCAGGGTATATCGCTCTGTGGTGCGGTATTTCCAACGGCGCGGAAGACATTCTGCTTCCGGAAAAATACGATTACAACGAGCAGCAGATTATCAACAATATCATTGCCAACAGGAAAAAAGGAAAGACCCACCATCTGATTATCAACGCGGAGGGCATCGGACACTCCACTTCCATGGCGAGACGAATCGAGGCGGCGACGGGCATAGAGACAAGAGCCACGATTCTCGGCTACATGCAGCGAGGCGGTTCGCCCACCTGTAAAGACCGCTATTATGCCTCGATCATGGGCTGCTATGCGGCGGATATCCTCTGTGAGGGAAAGACAAACCGGGTGGTCGGTTACCAGCACGGCGAATTTATGGATTTCGATATCGAGGAAGCGTTGAGCATGGAGAAGGGGATTCCGGATTACCCCTACGAGATGTCTAAAATATTATAACAGCAGAAGAGACAAATTGATAAGCAGATTTGAGATGCAGGGCATTTCGAATCTGCTTATTAGTGTGAGAAATACTTCTAGAACTCAGCAGCTGAGGCTGCTTCGTTAAGAAGTACTAAGTCTCACACAGGAGAATGCCCAAAACGGGCATTCTCCGCATTAATTTGAGTCACAGTGATGTGATATGAAGGGTAGTGAGGAAAACGGCATATGATTACAAGTTTGCATAATAAAGCCGTCAAAGAGATAATGGCGTTGCTTGGGAAGAAAAAGGAGCGGGACAGACAGGGACTCTTCGTGGTGGAAGGCGGGAAAATGTTTGGCGAGGCGCCGACGGAACGGATCAGCCGGGTCTATCTTGCACAGAGCGCCGAGAAGGAAATGTATGCGCAGTATGGGGATAAACTGCGCGGGCTTTCCTGCGAGATCGTGACGGACGAGGTGTTTGCCCGGATGTCTGACACGGTGACGCCTCAGGGCATTCTCTGCCTCGTGCGGCAGCAGCATTATAATATAGAAGAGATGCTGAAGGCTGGAGATAAAAAACAGATGTTATTCATGATGCTGGAGGATATACAGGACCCGGGGAATCTGGGAACGATCTTCCGGACGGCGGAGGCGGCGGGTGCGGACGGCGTGATTATGAGCAGCAGGACGGCGGATATCTATAACCCCAAGACCATCCGCTCCACGATGGGCGCGGTTTACCGGGTGCCCTTTCTCTACGCGGAAGATCTTCTTTCTGTGATCAAGCTGTTACAGGAAAAGGGGATAGCGGTTTACGCGGCGCATCTGGGAGCGAAGGAATTTTATGACGCATTTGACTACCGAAAATGCGCAGCATTTCTGATCGGGAATGAGGCCAACGGTCTGCGGGAGGAAACGGCGGGATGCGCGGATGCGCTTATCGGGATTCCCATGGAGGGAAAGGTGGAGTCCCTGAATGCGGCAGTGGCCTCCTCCGTGCTGCTCTACGAGGCTTACAGGCAGAGAAGAAGGAGTTAAACCTAGATTTAATTTGCATATAACAACTGTTTTTGTATAAAAAGGGAAATGGATAAGAAAGTGCGAAAACGATTGAAAATACAGGAAAGTATCTTGCGTTATTTTTTAAAACGGAAGTGATACGCGGGTTAAAAGAACAGGAAACGGAGACGAGTCCCCAGTATGACCGGAGAGGGAAGGGGAAAGATCTGGGAATGGAGGGAAAGAATGAAAATAGGATTCATCGGGCTTGGAAATATGGCGCAGGCCATCATCGGCGGGATGCTGGAACAGGGGATCGTGTCGGCGGCACAGATCTGCGGCAGCGCGAAGACACAGAAGACCCGGGATGCGGTGCGGGAAAAATTCGGCATCGACGTGAAGGACGGCAACGCAGCGGTGGCGGAGGAGGCGCAGACATTGGTGCTGGCGGTGAAACCGCAATTTCTGGGGGAAGTGATAGAAGAGATCAAAGATGCCCTGCAGCCGGACACGCTGGTGATCAGCATAGCCGCGGGCAAGACGCTTGCCTGGCTGGAACAGGCTTTCGGCAGGCAGGTGAAGCTGGTCCGCTGTATGCCGAACACCCCGGCGCTTGTGGGTGAGGGCTGCACGGGCGTCTGCACGAACAGCGCGGTGTCGGCGGAGGAGACGAAGTACAGCCTCAGGCTGATGGAAAGCTTCGGGAAGGCCAGTCTGGTGGAGGAGCGGCTGATGGACGCTGTGGGAGCGGTGAGCGGTTCCTCTCCGGCCTATGTGTTTCTTTTTATAGAGGCGATGGCTGATGCGGGCGTGGCGGCGGGTATGCCTAGGGCGCAGGCTTACGAGTTTGCGGCACAGGCGGTTTACGGCAGCGCGAAACTGGTGTTAGAGACGGGAAAACATCCGGGCGAATTAAAGGATATGGTATGTTCTCCGGGAGGTACGACGATAGAGGGCGTGCGCGTGCTGGAGGAGGCGGGCTTTCGCGGGGCGGTGATGGACGCGCTTTTAGCGACGGTGGAGAAGTCAAAAAAATTGTAACGCGGCCTGGCAGTGGTGTGCGGTCTGACTGCCGTAGAGAGTCGTATCTGGAAGCGGTGTCGGAACATCTTGTGTTTTGTAAAAAATTAGTAACAAAATATAGAGATAAAACGGGGCCAAATTGTATAAACTTGACAAAGAATAGGCGTTTTGCTAAAATAATCCATACTTAACCGAATTGTAACAATTTTGTAACAATCTTTATCTTTTTTGGTTATAGGAAATCATGATTTTCTGTATGGATGAAGATGGAGGGATGTTTATGCGGAAAGAGTATAGACTTCTGTTCGCCGGATTGATTCTTTGGATAGGTTTATGCGGTCTGCCTTTGGAGGTACAGGCTACTGGCAGGAGCGAGTGTCTGGATGCGATGAATGTTGGTGTAGCGCAGATTGTAGATCCCACGGGAAGAGCGGCGAACGCGGAGGCAGTCAGGGAACTGGCAGAGGTGTCGGAGGCGAACGGCTCGGAGCGGGAGACGGATCTGGTCATGGCTAACGTACAGATCGCTATGAATGTGCGGGCGGAAGCCGACGAGGAGTCGGATAAGGTCGGCCTGCTCTACAAGGACTGCGGCGGCAGAATACTGGAGAGAAAAGACGGCTGGACAAGGCTGCGCAGCGGAGATCTTGTGGGCTGGGCAAGCGACGAGTATCTGCTCTTCGGGGAGGACGCGGAGCTTTTGGCGAACGATGTGGGCAACCTCATTGTGCAGATTGAGACGGATACACTCTGTGTGAGGAAAGACCCGGAGACGGAAGCGGAGGCGGTGGGATTTATTCCCCGTGACGAGGAGCTGGAAATCGTTGAGGTGCTCGACGAGGAGTGGATCAGTGTGGATTACGAGGGCGAGACAGGCTATGTTTCGGCGGAGTATGTGGACATTGACTTCCATATCGACGAGGGCGAGACGCTGATCGCGATTCAGAAGCGAGAAGAGGAAGAGCGCAAAGCGAAGCTTACGGCCAACAGAGGAGCCGTGGTAGTGGGCGGCGACGATACGAGACTGCTGGCGGCGCTGATTTACTGCGAGGCAGGCATCGAAACTTACAACGGAAAGCTGGCGGTGGGCGCGGTGGTGATGAACCGTGTCAGAAGCGCGGCATATCCGAATACGATATCGGGCGTTATTTTCGCGTCGGGACAGTTTACGCCCGCGCTCAACGGCAAGGTGGCCAGAGTGTATGGCGGCGACATCCCGGAAAGCTGCTGGGAGGCGGCCAGAGCCGCGATTAACGGCGAGACGAACGTGGGTGACGCGACCCATTTCCGGCGCGCAGGAAACCATGACGGGCTGCTCATTGACAGACAGGTGTTCTGGTAATAATGTGAGAAGTACGAAGTCTCACATGGGAGAATGCTAAAAAGCGGCATTCTCCGTGCAGGCGTTGTGCGGAACTGAACGTGTGGCTGTTGCATGCCCGTGGGTTAGTCCTTGCCACTTTGGGGATAATATGAGATAATATAAGTGTTATAAATGTCCGGTGTAACCGGACACCACGCGCGTAAGCGCAGGTTTGCATGTGGTACACTGGCATCAGGGAGGGAACATGATGGAGATACAGGCGTTAAACATGACGGTGGTCTGGCTGGTTATCCTTGTGG
>CARUOB010000017.1 GCA_949076555.1 uncultured Lachnospiraceae bacterium
TCTCCGGGTTGATGTCCTTGATCGTGTACTGGTACATCTTCTCCGCCCGCGCCAGCTCTGTGTAGAGGGATTTGATGATCTTTTCATTGACGCCCATCAGCTCGATTTCCCGCTCCCCCAGCGACTCATAGTACATTTTCGCCGCATTTTCCGCCTGCGCGCGCTCCTCCTCGTCCAGTTTCACCTCGTACTTCTCCGCCATCAGATTCATGGTCTTGATCTGGGCAATCTGCGCCAGCGCAATATTTTTTACATTTTCCTCAAGCGTCACGCCGTCCGCGATCGTCTCCCAAATCTCCTGCCCGTACACACTCTCATATCGGTTCTGGATCGTGGTCATATACACCATAAGCTCCGGCCGCTTACAGGAAATGGACTCGATCCGGAAGATTTCGTCCTTCTCAAACCCTGTGGTGAGCACCACCCTGGTGCCGATCCCGTCGCCGTCACCACATCCGCCAACCGTTCCGGTTAACATAATTCCAGACAATATATATGCCGCCGCTCTCTGCCATCTCTTTTTTCCCATAGTCCTCCTGTTTCATTGCCTGCATTTTTATTTGCACAATCTCAGCATGTAGAAATAACCCCGCCGCTCTTATCATACCACACTTTTCCGTCCGTCAGCACATAATCCTCGCCGCCCAGAACCGCCTGCACGTAGTCCGCCGCAGAGCGCAGCCGCCTGCCGAAAGCCATGCCGCCCCCAAACAGATTCGTAGAGTGAATGTCCGAGCCTGCGCTTAAGGGAAACCCGTGCGCCCGCGCATAGGCCACAGCCCGCTTGTCAAACACGGTCTTATCCCGCACGGTTCCGGAATACCAGTGGTGCGCGGCATTGATTCCCTCCACGCCGTCCACCCATTCCGGCATAAGGCGCACTTCGGGAATATAGGCCTCCTCCCTGTAAGGATGGGCGTGCATCACCAGTCCGCCCGCCTCGTGTACCAATTTGTACTGCTCTTCCACGGATATCGACCGAAGTTCCGGGTGTGCCTTCATCCATGTCTTATCGATGCCGTACAAAAGAAATTCCGTGGCGTCATAGCCTGCCTCATATCCGAAAAAGACATCCAGCCCGATTTTGTCCCCCTCCGCCTTCGCGTGTTCATAGCCGAGACAAAACCGATCCACCCACGCATCCCAGCTCAAACTGCCATCCACGCAAGTGTTTCCGCCCCAGTTATGATCCGTCACAAAAATGCCGGTATACCCGTACTCTTTACAGGCCCTCGCCATCTCCGCCCCGGTGCTTTTCCCACAGGCGCTAGACTCCGAAGTGTGCAGATGGGTCTCGTAAAAATAGGGATACCGCTCCCTAATCGCTGTGTTATCCATTCTTATCTCCATTCCGAAACGCTCGAAAGGCGGTGAGCGCTCCCTTGCTTCTTCCTGCCAAATGATTTGAAAAAGGATTAAATTGTATGCCACAGCATCCCAACCTAATCCCTTTCCCTTTTATCCAAACCGTTCTTTAAACGTATCGCCCTTCATCCTTTTTGCTTACTTAATTACATGAATCCATCCCTCGGGCGCTTCGATTCTGCCCATCTGGATGCCCGTCAGCGTATCATACAGCTTTTTCGTGACAGGCCCCATCTCGCTCATGCCGCTGGGGAACACAATCTCTTTTCCGTGATCCACGATTTTTCCTACCGGAGAGATAACCGCCGCCGTACCGCACAGGCCGCACTCGGCGAAGTCTTTTACCTCCTCCAGCGCAATCGGCCGCTCCTCCACCTTAAGTCCCAGATAGTCCTTCGCCACCGTCATGAGGGAGCGTCTGGTAATGGAAGGTAAAATACTGTCGGACTTGGGCGTAATTACCTTATTGTCCTTCGTCACGAAGAGGAAGTTGGCGCCGCCGGTCTCCTCCACATACGTCCTGCTGCCCGCATCCAGATACATATTCTCGTCATATCCTTCCCCGTGAGCCGTCACAATGGCATGGAGACTCATGGCATAGTTAAGTCCGGCCTTGATATGCCCCGTGCCGTGCGGCGCCGCCCGGTCAAAATCGCTCACTTTGATGGTGAGAGGCTTCACACCGCCTTTGAAGTAAGGGCCCACTGGCGTGGTAAATACCCGGAACTGATAGTCGTCCGCGGGCTTCACGCCGATTACCGGAGAAATACCAAACATAAACGGTCTGATATAGAGGGTTGCGCCTGATCCGTAGGGCGGCACATAAGCCTCGTTCGCTGCCACCACATCCGTCACCGCCTGTATGAAACGGTCCTGCGGAAATACAGGCATCTCCAGCCGCTTGCAGGAATCTTCCATACGCTGCGCGTTCAGATCGGGACGGAACGTCACGATACGCCCGTCCTCGGTGGTGTAGGCTTTCATTCCCTCGAAACAGGTCTGCGCATACTGCAGGACGCCCGCGCACTCGTTCATCACAATATTGGCGTCATCCACAAGAGCGCCGTCATCCCATGCGCCGTCCCTGTAATTCGCCACGAAACGTTTGTCCGTCTCGTGATAGCCGAAACCGATGTTCGCCCAGTCCAGATTCTTTTTTTCCATAATAGCCAACTCCTCTCCCTCAGTCATTCCTCTGTCGTTTCTTTTTTCATTTATCATATACCTTTATCCTCAAAAGTCAAGCCCGTTTACAGCACCGCGTTGACCACCTCGAGGGCAATGTCATAAGCATAATCTTTGATCGCTTTCTCGCAAAGTCTGAGCATCTTTTTGTCCGACTCCGGCCTGTCATAACGCTTCAGTTCTTTTAGCTTGGCGGCTGAGCTCTCCCCGTCGAAATCATCCAGTCTGGCCGCCAGCTCATGCAGCGCCCTGACCCATTCTTCCTCCGTGATGTTCCCAACGCTCTCCTCCTGCTCCGGTTGTCCGGCCTTCTCGCCCGCGTCCTCCGTTTCCAGATACACCCGCAGACTGTTTCTCATGGTGCTCATCATGCCAAACAGAATCGGAGAACGCACCGTCACATCCTCGAGCTGTCCGGCCTTCGCCATTTTTTCCAGTTCATAGGCCTCGTCCGCCAGATCATCCGCACCCACATTTCTGGCATTTCCCTTCAGGGAATGCACGATAATCGTGTAGCCGGGCATATCGCCCTTTTGCAGAAAGTCCTTGAGGGCCGTCTCCTTCTCCTGCAAAATGGAATGGAAGTCGCGCAGAACCTTGCCGTAAAGCGCCTTGTCGCCGCCCATATATCTGAGACCGTTTCTCAAATTAAAGCCCATCAGGTAAAGCTGGCTCTCCCTGATATCAAACTCGCCGTCTCCCTGAATCCGCGTCCGCTCATACTCATTGCTGATATTCCTGTTGTTGGTCAGATAAACCACATTGCTCGGCAGATACTCGATCAGCATATTTTCAAACTTATCCGCGTCTATGGGTTTCGTCAGATAATCCTGAAATCCCTCCTGCAGATAAAGCTCCCTCGCACCCGCCACCGCGTTGGCAGTCAGCGCGATCACCGGAATGTCTCTGGACGGATTTCCCTCCAGCGCGCGGATGGCGTGAAGCGTTTCTACACCGTCCATCACCGGCATCATGTGATCCATACAAATCAGGTGGTAAGTCTTTCTCCTAATCAGTTCCAGACACTCCTCGCCGCTGGCCGCAACATCGATCTGCAGTCTCGTTCCCTTCAAAAGCCCTTGGGCCACCGCCAGATTCATGGCGTTGTCGTCCACAATCAGGATTCTTCCCATGGGCGCAATGAATTTCTCATGATAATCCTCGATGCTGCGCAGACTGTCCTTATACTGTTTTTCAAAATCTCCCAGCGGATCTCTGTCCACGATCTTTTGTATGACCTTGAAAGAAAACGCAGAACCCTTTCCGTATACGCTCTGTACTTCCAGACTGCCGCCCATCATCTCGACCAGACGCTTTGTGATGGCAAGCCCCAGCCCCGTCCTGTCCTCTTTGCTGCGCGCTGCGGAATCCATACGCTGAAACGCATGAAAGAGTTTCGGAATATCTTCATCCTTAATACCGATTCCCGTGTCCTTCACAATCACAGTCATTTCCACGGAATCCTTCGGCAGCTCCTTCCAGCTCACGTACAGCGTGATCCTGCCCTTCTCCGTATAGCGGACCGCATTTGACAAGAGATTTCCGATAATCTGTCTGATGTGTATCTCATCACCAAACAGCTTATAGGGAATATCCTGCGCGATCTCAAGAACCAGATCCAGCTTTTTGCGGCGCATCTGCACCGAAATGCCGTTAATCAGATCGTTCAGAAGCGAACTGACGTCGTAGATCCCCTCCGTCAGATCCAGCTTTTCCGCCTCCAGCTTAGAGAAGTCCAGAATATCGCTGACAAGGGCAAGCAGAATATTGCCCGCCTGCCTGATGTCTCTGGCATACTCCTTGACCGCCTCCTCCTGGCTCTCCCTCAGAATCAGCTCGTTCAGACCCAGAATCGTGTTGATCGGCGTCCGCAATTCGTGGGACATATTCGCCAAAAAGATATCCCGCGTCTTCTCCGCTTTCTCCACCGCGCTCTTAGCCGTCTCCAGCTCATCGTTTTTCTGCTGCAGCGCCTCCTTTGCACGTGAAAGCTCCGTCGTTTTCTTTGTCTCCTGCCCCATACCTGTGTACCCTTCCTTTATACCCATTGCTGCCGTCGTTTTTCTGCCCCCGGCAGACCTCCCCTATTTTTTCTGTCTACTTATTTTTTCTCTCATATTTTACAAAGTAATATGGCAGATCAAAATAAGTCTGTTCCTCACTCTGCGCCGTAACCTCCCACGCCCCGTCCTGATCAAGGTCAGGAAAATAAGCATCCGCCTCATAATCGTGGTCGATCTTCGTCACATGCACCACGTCGCACTCCGGAAGCATCATGCGGTAAACGCTCTCTCCGCCGATAATATACACATCCTCCGTCTTATACTTTTTCAGCTCCGCGTCCAGTTCTTCCTTGTCATGCACCACCACGGCATCCTTCACCTTATAATCCGGATTCGTGGAGAGAATAATGTTTAACCTGTTCGGCAGGGGCATCCCCTGCGGAAAGGTCTCCAGCGTCTTTCTCCCAAGCACTACTACCTTGCCCGTCGTCTCCTGCCTGAAATTCTTGTGATCCGCCGGAATCCTGACAAGCAGGCTGTTCTTACAGCCGATCGCCCAGTTGTTGTCAACGGCTACAATTGCGTTCATATATTGTGTCTCCTTGCTCTATGATATACTTCGCGTCGCTTGCTTCCCTTGCGCAGTCTTAGACTCGCAAACCCGCGCTTCGCGCTCTTTGTCCGCCTTCGTCGGACGTTTGCTCGTTAACGCTGCCGGGAACCAAATGCCGCTTCGCGTCGCTTGCTTCCCTTGCGCAGCTGTTAGATCGCGACTGGTATTTCTTTGACTTGGGGGCCGGTGGTGTAGTTTTCTACTTTCACGTCGTCCCTTGTGAACTGATAAAAGTCTGTAATTTCGGGATTCAGCACAAACGTAGGCGCGTCGTAAACGGGCCGCTCAATCAATTCCTTTATGATGGGAATATGCCTGTCGTAAATGTGGGCGTCCGCAATCACATGGACAAGCTCTCCGGCCTCCATACCGCACACCTGTGAAAGCATATGCACCAGCACCGCATACTGCACTACATTCCAGTTGTTCGCCGTCAGCACATCCTGCGAACGCTGGTTTAACACCGCGTTGAGCGTCAGTTTCTCATGCCCCTTTTTCTGTGTCACATTGAAAGTCACGCTGTAGGCGCAAGGATATAGGTTCATCGCGTGAAGATCCTGATGCACATAGAGATTCGTCATGATCCGGCGGCTGAACGGGTTATGCTTCAGATCGTAAATCACCCTGTCCACCTGATCCATCATGCCCTCTTTATACTGATGCTTCACGCCCATCTGATAGCCGTAGGCCTTGCCGATGCTGCCGTCCTCATCCGCCCACTCGTCCCAGATATGGCTGTGTAAATCGTTGATATTGTTGGACTTTTTCTGCCAGATCCAAAGCATTTCGTCCGTGGCGCTCTTAATCGCCGTCCTGCGAAGCGTCATAATCGGAAACTCCTCCGACAGGTCATAGCGGTTCACCACCCCAAATTTCTTCACGGTATAAGCGCTCTCCCCGTCCGGCCACCGGGGCCTCACCTTCTCCCCCTCCGTGCTCGTTCCGTTCTCCAGTATATCCTTACACATATCTATGAAAATGTGATCTGCCAGACTCACTCCCCGTTCTCCATTCTATTAATATTATGTAAACCACGTTTCTCCAATTCGCAAACCTGCGGCATTTCATTGATTCATAATGTAAACCATTCAGGAAGAATGCGCTCTTAGCATTCTTCTGAACATAATATAGTTGTACTTGGGCATCGTCCTCCGATGCCTTAGTGCGTCTTCATGTCCGATCCCACTTGTCACAAAGCGAATTGATCTGATCCGCGAACCGCGCCAGATCTTTGTTTGCGCCGCCCTCGTTCTTGTGAATAACGGCGATAAGCCGCTGGCCGCTGGCCAAAAGCCTTGCAAAGACGTCGGAAATGCCGCGCACTTTCTTCTTGATCGCCACAGGCTCCGCCTCATGGATAAACTCACCGCTTATCAGATCGTATCTGGTGCCGCTGTAAGGCGCATAGGCGTCCAGTCCGTGCTCCACCTTCAGGCATTCCGTAAACAGCTTGCAGACACTATCCTCACCATGTACCACAAAAACCTTATCCGGCTTCTTTTCAAAGCCATCCACCCATCGCAGAAGCCCGTTCTTATCCGCGTGGCCGCTCATGCCAACCAGCTTCGCGATTTCGGCGCGTATCTCAATCGGCTCTCCGAAAAGTTTTACCTCTTTCGCGCCCTCCACAAGCATTCTGCCAAGGGTTCCCACAGCCTGATAGCCTACGAAGAGAATCGTGCACTCCGGCCGCCACAGGTTATGCTTTAAATGATGCCTGATACGGCCCGCCTCACACATGCCCGATGCGGATATAATAACCTTCGGCGTGTGCTCGAAGTTGATCGCCTTGGATTCGTCGCTCGTAATGGCAAGCCTGAGCCCCGGAAAAGTAATCGGGTTGATGCCCTGTCTGACTAAGGCCATCGCCTCCTCATCAAAGCATCTGGCCTCATTCTTATGAAAAATACCCGTGGCCTCCACTGCCAGCGGACTGTCCACATAGACCGGAAAGTTCTCATGCCCCTTCACCAGCCTGTCATCCTTAATCTGCCGCAGGAAATAGAGCATCTCCTGCGTTCTGCCCACCGCAAAGGAGGGGATCACCACATTGCCGCCCCTGTCAAAGGTGGTCTGCAAAATCTTCGTCAGCTCTCCCACATAATCCACTTTCTCCGCGGAATGCAGTCTGTCGCCGTAGGTGGATTCCATTACCACATAATCCGCTTCCGCCGTGTTTTTCGGGTCTTTGATAAGGGGCTGTTCACTGTTTCCGATATCGCCGGAAAATACCAGCTTTTTCGTCACATTTCCTTCCGTCGCCCAGACCTCGATGCTGGAAGAACCGAGCAGATGCCCGATATCCGTAAAGCGGATCTTTATATTTTCACATACCGTCACTTCACTGTCATAGTCGCAGGGGATGAGACGTCTGACCGCCCCGTCCGCATCCTCCATCGTATAGAGAGGCTCTACCAGCACATTGTCCGCGCTTCTCTTCGCCTTGCGGTTTTTCCACTCCGCCTCCTGCATCTGGATATGCGCACAGTCGCGCAGCATAATGCTGCAAAGATCACAGGTGGGTGACGTGGCAAAAATCTGCCCCCGGAACCCTCTTGCGTACAAAAGCGGCAGAAGACCCGAATGATCCACATGCGCGTGAGTCAAAAACACATAGTCTATGAGCGCTTCCTCCACAGGCAGGTCGCAGTTTTCAAACACGTTCGCCCCCTGCTCCATACCATAATCCACGAGAATATTTTTATCGCCTACACGAAGATAATGGCAGCTCCCCGTCACCTCATGGTCTGCCCCGATAAACATAAGTTCCATACAGTCCCCTCCCCTGCTTCGCACTGCTGTTTATTCTTAGCGCCTATTATATTACACTATAACATTTTTTTCGGTAAGCGTAAATCTTTTCAGGGATTTCTTTTCAGATTTGTGTTGACAGTCAGACATCAGAACGCCCTGCTTTCTTCAACATCCCATTTGATCCCCATACTATATAATAAACCTGTGATGAGGTAAAGTCCCATGTCCTTTTCGATTTCCTCCCTGCTGCTCTTTCTGGTGGCCGTTTCTCTGGATTCCCTGACGGCCGGATTTTCCTACGGCACCGGGCGGGTGCACATCAAAGCCCTCTCTCTGCTTATATTGGCCTGCGTTCCGGCCCTTTTCATCACCGCCGCCGGCAGAATCGGCGAGATCGCCGGTTCCCTCCTGCCGTCCGGCGTTCTTCCCTTTCTTTCCTTTTTTATGCTGGCCGCGATCGGCGTCGCCAAACTTCTGGAAAGTCTGATCCGCAGCATAGCCAAAAAACACCCCAGTCTCATGGGAAACTGGGGCTGTCAGATCAAACAGATCAATATTATTTTCACAGTCTATCTTTCACCGGAAGAAGCAAACCGCACGGATCTTCAGGTGCTAAGCGCCAGAGAAGCGCTGCTTTTAAGCTTTGCCCTCTCCCTTGACAGTGTTCTTGTGGGAATGGCCTTTCCGTCCGCCGCCGTTCCATGGCTGACCCTGTTTTTATGCGCCACTCTCTTTAACCTTCTCCTCTTTATCTCCGGCTGTCTCTTAGGGCGCCTGCTCTCCCGGGTACTGCGCATCGATCTGTCATGGCTCTCCGGCCTCTGCCTGCTGCTTCTCGCCTTCCGCACACTGGCTTAACCCTGTCACGGCTCTCCGGTTTCTCCTCGCTGTTTCCGGCTGTCCGTTCACTGGCTTAATCCTGCCAGCTCTCCGGCTTCTGCACGCTACTTCCGGTCTTCCGTTCACTGACTTAAACCTGTCCCGGCCTTCTGGTTTCTGCACGCTACTTCCGGTCTTCCGCTCAACGGCTTGAACCGGACCCGGTTTTCATCCCCGGCAGCTTACTCCCGGCCCTCCGCGCAACGGCATGACGGACGCCGCACAGAAACCCCGGCCATTCCCACAAGCACCAGCAGCTCATGCACGAAAAGAGGCGTAACGGAGAGTGCAATCAGCCGTCCCCACTCCTCCACACTCAGCCGCACAGTGCCAAAAAGCGTAACCAGCAGAGGAATCTCCGTCACCGCCGCCTGCAGCGCAATACCCACCGCAAGCGCCAGCACCATCTGCGGATTACCCCTGTGATCCATCCGGAATACGGAGCGGTTCACATCGCGCATACCGATGGCGTGGAAAAGCTGACTGATACCAAGCACTGTAAAAGCATGAGTCTGTGCCCTGGCAAGAACGGCCGATATTTTCAGCCCTTCCAATATATTATGTAAACTCACAGGCAGTCCCTCCGTCACAATGCGGTCATAGGGAACCTTCAAAAACGCCGCCAGACTGATCCCACCGATTACCAGTCCATAACAGATCACACACATAAGTCCGCCTCTGGCAAACAGCGACTCGTCGCTTTGTCTCGGCGGTTCACGCATGAGACTTTCCGTGTCGTTGTCGTCCACCCCCAGCGCAAGCGCGGGCAGGGAATCCGTGATCAGATTGATCCAAAGAATAAATCCGGCGGTCAGGGGCACCGGCAATCCGGCCACAATGGTCACAAGCATGGTGAGAATTTCCCCCAGATTGGAGGAGAGAAGAAACAGCACCGACTTGCGTATGTTCTCATAAATCCCCCGCCCTTCCCGTATGGCCGTATGAATCGTCGCCACATTGTCGTCCATCAGTACAAAATCCGCCGCTCCTCTGGCCACGTCGGTTCCTCCCTGCCCCATGGCGATGCCGATATCCGCCGCCTGTAAGGAGGGCGCGTCGTTGACGCCGTCCCCGGTCATGGCTACCGTTTTATGTAAACTTCTATACCCATCCACGATTCGCACCTTATGTTCCGGCGTCACCCGCGCAAAGACCTTAAGCTGCGGCAATCTCTGCAAAAAAGTCTGATCTTTCAAATGATCCAGCTCCCGGCCCGTGATGCACTCCTCCGCCCGGCTTGCAATGCCAAGCTGCCTGGCAATGGAAAACGCCGTGTCCGGGTGGTCTCCCGTGATCATCACCGTGGAAACCCCCGCCTGCGAAAAACCCTGTACCGCCGCAAGGGCCTCCGGCCTGACCGGGTCCTGCATACTGACAAAGCCCAGAAACACCATGCCCCGCTCCTTCATACCCCCTTCCGGCTCCATGGCCAGCGCAAGCACACGCCTTCCCTCTCCCATCAGCCGCTTCTGTATGCCAAGCAGACGCTCCCGCTCCGTCACGGTAAGCTCCGTCATACGGCCGTCTTTAAAACAGCTTCCACAGTTTTCCAGAATCCGCTCCGCCGCGCCCTTTGTATAAGCTGTCTGGCCGCTTCCCATACGGTGCAGCGTGGTCATCATTTTACGCTCCGAGTCGAAGCCGATCTCGTTTATCCGCGGAAAACGTTCCCTGAGCCGCGTCACTTTGACACCACAGTCTTGCGCCATGTGAAGAAGCGCCAGCTCCGTCGGATCTCCCATGCCCTCTTCCTCTGTCTGCGCATCGTTACATAGCACACAGCCCAAAAGAAAATGCGCCGCGCAGGAAGGTTTTGTACCGTCTGTATCCGCCTCCCCAAAAATTGTCTCCAATCCGCTCTTCTCCGTAAGTTTTCCGTCCAGATAACATTCCATAACCGTCATCCTGTTCTGCGTCAGCGTCCCTGTCTTGTCCGAGCAGACCACCTCCACCGCCCCCAGCGTCTCCACCGCCGAAAGCCTGCGGACAATCGTCTTTGCCTTCACCATCCGGGACACGCTCAGCGCCAGCACGATTGTCACAATGGCGGGCAGCCCTTCCGGTACCGCAGCCACCGCCAGAGAGACGGAAGTCAGAAGCATGTCTCCCACATCCCGCTTTTGCAGCAAAGCCACAATAAAGAGCAGTACACATATCCCTACCGCAAGAGCGCTCAACACCTTTCCCAGCTCTCCCAGCCTTACTTGCAGCGGTGTCAGTTTTTCCTTATGCCCGTGCAGCATGTCCGCTATATGGCCGACCCTCGTATCCATACCGGTAGCTGTCACTACGCCTAAGCCCCGCCCCTTCGTCACATAGGTAGACATGTAAACCATATTTCTGCTGCTGGTATCCGCCGTGCCCTCCTCCACAAAATCCGCTTCTTTTTCTACCGGCACAGACTCTCCCGTGAGGGTAGACTCTTCCGCAAAAAGCCCAATACTTTCTATTAGCCGCAAATCGGCAGGCACCCTATTTCCCGACTCCAAAACGACAATATCTCCGGGCACCAGCTCTTGTGCCGGAATATTGTGATGCGCGCCGTCACGCACAACCGTCGTTCTCGGTTCAGAAATCTGCTTCAAAGCCTCCACTGCTCTTCCCGCTTTTCCTTCCTGAATAATCCCGACAGCCGCGTTCAGCGCAACCACCGCCACAATAATAACGGCGTCTCCAAACTCATGTAACATCATGGATATCGCCATGGCCACCATCAAAATCAGTATCAGCGGATCATTCAACTGCGCCGCAATCCTTTCGGCAAGACTCTTTTTTTCCTGATCCTTTAACCGATTCGCTCCGTATTTCGCCCTCCGCTCCGCAATTTTTGCCGCGCCCAGCCCCCTCTCCGCGTCTGTCTGCAATCCCCGGATTGTCTCTGATACGCTTCTGTTCCCATACATACGCCTGTCCTCCCGCCATTTCCTAAAACCTGTCCGTTACCCGCCCCATCACCCCAAAGGCTTGTCACTTCTTTTTTAAGATATGCGCGATTAAGCAGAGTTAGAAGTAAATAGAAGCAAAATGGATGCTTGCATACGGTTTTGCTTTTATTTACTTCTAACGAGCAACGCGAACGAGAAATGCGCAGCATTTCGAGTCTGCTTTTGAGCGGTGCTAGAAGTAAATCGATGCAAAACGGATGCTTGCATACGGTTTTGCTTCTATTTGCTTATAACGAGCAACGCGAACGAGGAATGCGCAGCATTTCGAGTCTGCTTTTAAGCGGTGCTAGAAGTAAATCGATGCAAAACGGATGCTTGCATACGAAAAGGAGCCCCTGTATTTAGAAGCTCCTCAACTTATCAGTTCCGTCATCAATTGTATTTTCGATGGATTTCACCACCACATAATAGCCCCCGCCTCCGGCCAGCTCCACATAGACGCGATCGCCCGCCTTATGGCCGAGCAGAGCCTTGCCGAGCGGTGATTCCGTGCTGATCAATCCCTCCAAGGAATTGCCCCGCACCGTCGTCACCAGCTTGTATTTCTCCGTGAGATTATCCTCCTCGAAAAAAACCTCCACCGTATTGTTCATACCGACTTCATCCTCTGCGGACTCGTCAGATACGATCACGGCCGTCTTTATCATCCGTTCCAGATAGCGGATACGGCTTTCATTTTGATTTTTCACTTTCTTCGCCGCATGATACTCGAAGTTCTCGCTCAGATCTCCGTGCGCCCTTGCTGTCTTCACATCCTCCAAGGCCGCCGGACGCACCACCAGCTTGCGGTACTCGATCTCTTCCTTCATCTTGCGGATATCCTGTTTTGTCAGTTCGTTATGCATCTTCTTATTCTTATTTGGAATTTACCATATACGCAAGCAAACGGTTCACATCCTCAGGATCATGCGCAACAAGCTCCATCTCCGGAATCGCGTTGTCAGCAAACAGCTTTGTAAGCGCAACATACTTCGTCAGCTGGGACTTTAAGTTCAGTCTGTCGCCTTCCTTCGTCACTAACTCTACCGTACCTTTGCACTCATTAATCACTTCAAAAAACTTTTCAGGATTGTCGATGTTCATTACTTTCATTTTCTTTTCCTCCCTTTTCTCTTCTACTCTTCGTTTACACCACCATAATACACCATTTTTCTCATTTGTCAAATCATTTAAAAAATAAGATAAATTTTTTTAATTTTCTTGTTGACAAACCCAAAGTCCTATAGTATAGTAATAAATGTCCGAGCGATACAGCAGGACAACAAGCGCGAGTGGCTCAGTTGGTGGAGCGCGACCTTGCCAAGGTCGAGGCCGCGGGTTCGAGTCCCGTCTCGCGCTCTGACCTAAACGATACCCAGATTTGTTCTGGGTATTTTTTGTTTACAGTTACATATCACTTGTTATCTGGTTTTTCAGTCTGAAACTGAGTCCTTTATGCATATATCCTAACAGTTTGTTATAGTTATCCCTGTAGCTTAAGATATAGTTCCGCTCTGTTGTCACCATGTCGGAATGCCCCATCAGGTCGCTTATATACCTTGTTGGCATCCCGGACTCATGCAGCATGGTCGCAAATGTCTTCCTTATCATATGGGTGTTGAAATATTTCACGTCGCAGTACCGGCAGAGTTTCCTGAGCGTCCTGTCCAGTGACCTTACTAAAACCGTGTCCCTTCCGTCATAGGCAAGGTACTGGCTCTCATATCCGCACCTGGCATGATGCGCTTTGAGTCTCTCCAGTATGTAGACCGCTTCCGGAAGCAGCGGGACGTCCCTGACGGAATAAATGGTCTTGACGTCCTCCACCACCTGATACACCATGGCGCCGCATCGTTCTCCGCTGCCGTCCCTTCTGTATGCTTTCGTCTCTGTCTTGCTGATCCGCACCACTCTCCCATCCAGATCCACGTCCTGCCACGTCAGGGATGCCAGTTCTCCCACACGCAGCCCCAGATAAAAATTCATAACAAGGCACAGGCAGGCTGACCGTTTTACCGGATAAATGTCCTGATCCACCACCAGATGCAGAAATTTCTCTATGTCCGCCTTGGGCACGGCAAAATCCTTATGGGGATCTTTCACCAGTTTTCCCTCCGGAACATATCTTCTGATCATTTCCCAATCAAACAGGCGCACACCGCCAAGCTCCAGAAACCTGGCATATACCAGCACGTTATTCACGATCTGGTATATTCTCGCAAACTCCTTCGCCGTGATATTTCCCCATCCGACAATCACTCCTGTCAGGAAGCGGATCACCGCCGCTTCGTCCAGCGTGGATACATTCTGTTTCACGAACGAACTTCCCGCATAGTAACGGTTGTACGTCACCTCGATCCGGTCACAGCTCTGCGCCTTGATCACGTTTATTTTCATCAGAAACCACTGTTTATAGATTTCCTCAAAGGTCTTCTCCTCGACCTGCGGCATGTTCACGACGCCATTGCAGATCCCCAGATTGATCCATTCATCCAGATTCATACAGCACCGCCCTTTTTCATTATTTCAAACCCTGCGCCTTTATTTTTCTGATATGTTTAGCGAATCGGTCGACCCAAAAATCAATCAGCTTTTCACCCCGCATGAGCGTCCAAAAAAGCACCTTCCCGGCAAAAACACCAGCTATATGGATTCCCAGAATGTAAGATGTTATCTCAGTCAGATCAGCCTGCGTCAATCCCGTAAGTTCACAAAGGTTTATCATGCTTTCACGCTCCCTTGCCTTTTTCCATTCCTTCTGCTATTATGACTATGTATCTCCATGACCCGCAGGGCATACGGTAGGGGTATTGTGCGCCTTTCGGTGGAGGCGGAACAGCATTGTGTCAAAGTGACATTTCAGTGACGTCACCTATCAAAGAAAAACATATCATAGGTGACGTCACTCTGTCAATAACATATATAAGAGGGATGTAGTTATGCCTAGCGATCTGCCGAGACTAACTGTCAGAATGGAAAAAGAGTTGATAAACAAAGTAAATATCCTAGCTAAAAAGGAAGCGCGTAGTACCAACCAACAAATTATCTATATTCTAAAAAAATACCTCGAGCAATACGAGCAGGAAAACGGGCACATCAGTAGTCCGGGGGTGTCAGTTACCAAGACTGGCTAGGTCTGTATCGTTAATATACTGTTTTCTTTGTCTGCGTATCTTGCAAACTGTTTCTGCATATGCTATAATGCCAGTAGGCAAAATAGATATGAGTGAATCTTGCATTTAACTCACCAAAACGAAACCCTCGGAGTGGCAGCTCTGAGGGTTTCTTGTTCCTTTACGGGGAACCAGTCCGAGGTTAGTTGTCATCATTGCCGCCATTGTCTAACCATTTGATGATGTAATGGCAGATCACACCACCCATGACAGTAGCCAAAATAGATATAAGCACTTCTTGCATTATCTCACCCCCTTTCCGTTGCCGGATTGGGTATGACAACAAGACAAGCATATCACAGCTTGTCGAAATTCGCAAAACCTGTTTCCCATGCGGCCGCACCGACAAACTTTTCCCAGATCGAATGCGCGGAGCCGCATGACCTGTTAGAGTCATCATTGACGATCACCCTGACGTGATTGTTAAGTATTTCCATGATGATCTCACCAAGCTGTTTCCGCCGGATCAGATAATCTGCGGCTGTGTTCGCCCGGTCGTATATGAAATCTCTACCAGTCCGTATCGATCTTTTCACCTGCGAGCAAGTGGAAAAGTTCCGTCTGCAATTTATCCAGATAAGCGATACGCCCCTCGAAACTCGCTTCCCCGTTCAACGCAATGCCCATCCGCCTTGCGTCCGCCAGGCGGTATGCTTCCAGCCGATCAATTCGACCGTCCCGGTAACGGTATTCCAGAACCATCTCCGGCTCTCCCTCATAACTGTCCCGGTTGATATTTTCGATATCCACTTCCACCAGGAAAGAATAAAAAGTGCGGAACAGACCGGCATCCAAATCCCCGCCATCCAACGACACCTTCAGCGTGTCTTCTTTTACACCATCCGCGTCCTTGTCGTTTTCCGTCTCCTCAAAGGTCAGCGAAAAAAGATATTCCTCCCCCCGCAGATCCAGATAAACCGCTCCGACCTCATCAATCTTCGGCAGCAGCGCTATTTTGAAAAACAGGTCGTCCGCCGTCTCGTCAAAAAAGGGCAGATTGTCTTCCTCTATTATATAGAGCAAATCCGAATCAGAACAGATCAAGTATCTGTCTTTGTCTTCGCCCTGCGACACAAAACCGCCAACAGTCAGCTTTAGCTCCTCCCCGTCATGGATGACTGTCATCACCATGGACGGCGCATCCAATCCGTAGTCCGCCGCCCTCGTTTCATCATATACTCCCACCGCCTTCTTCGCGGAAAGGCCGAACAGGGACGCGATCTGCTCCCGCACCGTTTTCAAAGAAGTTTTTACGCAGACCGGACTGGTCAATTCGTATGCCGATGTGTAAGCGTCTGTCGGTTCTGCCGTCGCCGCAATGATAAGCGGCTCTTCCAAATCCGGCCGCTCCACCACTATCTTCGTAAGCCGTTTCGTCATATCCTCTGTTTCGGAATCCATGGCGTCAATCAGCGTCATATCCAGCAGGTCGTAAGGGGATGCCATCATTCGGTCGCCGACGCCTTTGCTTAAGCAGTACAGCCCTTCCTCTCCCTCCTTCGCCGCATACCACACGGAAGCGCTCTCATTATAACTGCCCAGATAAAAAGTCACGCTCTCTTCCCGGCCGGAAATCTTTACCGCTGCGCACGGATTTTGCAGGCCGAATTTTTCTTTCTCAAAATCCCCCTCACCAATCCGCACTGCCGATACAGAAGACAGAAGACGAACCGTCTCATAAAGCGCCTCCCGATTCTGTCCGTATGTCTCATAGCCTTCCAAAACAAACGCCTGCTGAGAGGTTGTCTCCCCGTCAAAAGGGGATTCCGGGACTGCCGCCGGAACGATCACATATTCCGCTTCCGGGTTTTGAATTTCAACCCGCTCCACCTCCTGTGCCGTAATGTCAGAGAGGACATATACGGTGTCTTCCGGGCTGTCCTGCACGTCGGCATCCGAGTCGTTATTCACATTATTTTCTGCTGTTTGGGCACTATTTTCACCCGTCTGTTCCCGGCCGCCGTTTCCCTTTTTCTCCGTGGCAAGCAGCAAGGCCCAGACACCCGTCAGGCAGACAAAGGCGATACACAAAACCGCCAGCAGTTTCTTTTTCTCTCTCATTATAAACGCCTCCTGCGCAGCCACACCACGACTCCCGTCAAAAATACCATGACAGGCAGCACGGTTCCAAGAAGCGCCGAAACCGTCGTGTAATCAGCTCTGGCAAACTGCAGCTTTTCATACGTAAAACCCACGCTGGGAATACTGATGCCGTTTCGCTTTCCGGCCAGTGTATTGAGCAGGCTTACGGTAAAATCCTTATTTCCAAAATTGCTGCTCACAATCTGAGAGGAGGAAAACATGGCCGCAGACCCAAAAGCTGCCACATAGGATCTGTGCGCCGTTGTCCCTTCATATTTTAATCTGTCACCCAAAACAGCAATTCCGTAAGCGCCCTTTTCCTGTTCCTCCGGATTGAAATACGTTTCCCCAAGCGGGTACAGTGTGCAGGATTCTCCGGTGCCAAGCAGATACGAGGCGCTTCTGTTATCCTTTTCCTCCCAGAGAACGGAAAGCGGCCTGCAGTAATACCCAAGAAAGGGCATCGACGCATCCTTCATCTGTTCCAGATAAGGCACTGCCGCATCCTCATACCTTACGCCAAACATAAATCCATGCTGGTCATAGACATTGGTGGATTCCGTTTCCACAACCAGCCCGCTGCCAACGCCGATTCCCCACTCTGCCAGAAAGCTCTCAAGCCCCGGCAGCGTCGGCTGTTCATGGGACGCCACATAGATGAGCGTCCTGCCAAACATCCCCCCATTGTCCAGAAACCGGTCCAGCTTCTCCAGCTCTTGCGTCGAATAATCCGTGGTGGGAGCCAGCAGCAGCACCATCTGCGCCTGTGAGTCAATCTCCTCCGTGGAAATGTTCTGTTCCAGAACCATATAGTTATTTTCCCGCAGATAATTGACCATATCCCTGCATCCCGCCTCCGCATGTCCTGTGAGAATGCTCGCCGTCACCACAGAGTCGTCCGTCACATACAGAATTGCCGACGTCAATACCTGCTCCGCACGCGACTTGTACAGATAAGTATAGTTGGCGTAATCCACCTCCGTCTCGATACAGTCATTCAGGCTCACCACCTTGACCCGGTTCTGCGACCGTATCACAATGTTGCCGTTTGTCACCCCATAATCCGCATACTGCGCGGACAGCTCCGGCTCCCGCAAAAGATCTGCGAACCGCAGGGTGATTTGGCTATTCAGCCTGTCGTAGCCTTTCAGGATCTCGTAGGTCTGTCTTCCATACTCTGTGCTCTTTAATTCCTCCTCCCCATAGCAGACGATCATTTCAACCGAACGATCCACCTGCCCAATCACCTGCACCGAATCCTCCGTCAACTGATAGATGCCGTTTTCCGTCAAGTCTATGGACGGCAGCTTCTCTAAAAGCATGGACAGCACCACATTGGCCAGAACCACCACAGCCAGAAAAACTACCGTTACCAGCATGGAAATCCCTGCGCTCTTCACCTTTTTGTCTGCCATATAGCGCTCCCTGTCAAGCACCCGAACCGTCAAAAACTGGAACACCAGCACCACGCTCACGAAAAACAGCGCATGCGGCACTTTCACAATTCCGGCCGTAAAGGTCTGCGTATCGTCCCGAAAAGGACAGCGCCAAAAGTGGTTTCTCCAAAAAAGCAAGGGCAAAAGGCAGCACGCCGCCGATGCCGTCAAGCATCATGAGAAACACCATACATCCCAAAGTGCCCACTGCGGCTAACACCTGACTGTCCGTCAGCGCGGATACAAAAAGCCCGATGCTCACAAACGCAGCCCCAAGCAGCACGATGCCAAGGAAATTTCCGATAAAAAGATTCCAGAGCGGCACAGAATAGGCGCTGATCAGGGCAAAGTAGACCACGCATACCGAAACACCAGACAGATACAGGGTAAAAGCCGCCAGATACTTGCCCCACACAATCTCCCACAGGGAGACCGGCGCCGTGAAAAGCGCCTGATCTGTGTGCTGGCGCCTTTCCTCCGCAAACAGCCGCATCGTGAGAAGGGGCAGCGTCAAAGCCGCCACCATATACATGTTTCCAAATATGCCTGAAATATCATTTGTTCCCACATAACGAAGCTGCATCAAAAAAAACTGACCGCCAAGCAGATAGTACACCGTCAGACAGATATACCCCTGCAAATTTTTAAAATAAGCGGACAGTTCCTTCCCATAAACCGCTGTCATTGTCTCGTCCCGCCTCCTTCTTGGCGTCCGGGCCAGCCGTCAAAAATCCCTGACCGCCCTGATATGCCGCCGTATATTATCACAACTCTCTGCCCACAGTAAGACGGAAGAAAATTTCCTCCAAACTCCTCTCCTGCCCGTCCTGTCCGGTCAGATTCTCCTTCGTGTCATCCGCCACAAGCCTGCCTTCACACAAAATCAGTATCCTGCCACACACCGCCTGAATCTCCTGCAGGATATGGGAGGAGAGAATCACCGTATGCTTTTTCCCCAGATTCTTTATCAGGCTGCGTATCTCGAGAATCTGGTTCGGATCGAGTCCCACCGTAGGCTCATCCAGAATGAGAATAGGCGGATCACCAATCATCGCCTGCGCGATTCCAACACGCTGCCAGAATCCTTTCGAGAGGTGTTTTATCAGCCGCCCCCTCACATCCGCAAGCTTCACCTGCTCACATATGTCTGCGATATGCTCTTCCCTTTTTCTTTTTCCCTGTACCTTTTTTAACCGGCACATAAATTGCAGATACTCGTTTACCGTCATATCCGTATACAGCGGCGGCAGTTCCGGCAGATAGCCGATGTTTCGCTTTGCCTCCAGCGGACTCTCGAACAGATCCACGCCGTTGATACGTATCTGCCCGGCAGAGGCCGACAGATAGCCGGTGAGCATATTCATGGTAGTGGACTTCCCCGCCCCGTTCGGCCCCAGAAATCCCACGACCTCGCCTTCACCCACGGAAAAATTGATATGATCCACCGCCAGATGTTCCCCGTAATATTTGGTCAGTTCCTTAACCTCAATCAAAATCTCTCCTCCATAGCGCTTAGTGCATCTTGATTAACGCGATTCCGTCCTTTGGCAGTGCAAAGGACACCTGAACACCTCTCTCCGTATGCGTCACCGCAAGCGGCTCCTCCTCGAGACAGGAGGCCCGATACAGCCTGTCCATCTGCCCTGTGTCGGGATATTCCGGGCATCCCATCTCATCCCACACTTTCCGCGGGTTGGCATGTGACTCGTCCACCCGGCAGATCACCGCGCCGGAAGCATTGCCGTGCGCCACCGTCAATTCAATCTCTTCTACCCCGGAAGGGCCTCCCTGTATCTGCTGGTTGTAGACGATCACGCACATTCCCCCGTCCTTGCCGACCGTTGCCAGCATTCCCACATTGCCCTGTTCCTCCGGCCTCGGATACTGCTCACTGCCCAGTTGGTGAAGCAGTTCAAACGCCCGGTAAACAGGCTTTGGAATCCCGTGTATGGTCTGGAGTCCGAAGCCGCCGTGAAATTCCCCCCTGCGCTGCGGCTGCTCCTCAAAAATATCCGTAAACGTCCAGAAAGAATACGCGTCCACATACCCGATATTGTCCAGAACCGTCTTCGTCACCAGAGCCGCGCCGTAAGGATAGTCATGGCATTCGTCGGACAAAATGGCAGACGTGTTCCATTCCGTATAGTACAACGGATAATCCTCCGCCTGTTCCCGCGTCTTTGCAGTCATCTTTGCCAGCACGCCTCTTTCATAGGTCATCGTCTTCTTTCGGACGTCTTTGTCGCCCTCCTGTTCCTTCTTTACCATTTCCGCGAAAAAATTCTCCACGCTCATACCGCTGTTCCAGAGCGGATCGTCTGTCGGATAATGGTGCGTCGATATAAAGTCAAGCGGCGCTTCATGTGTTCTGCAGTACCCGATCAGCTCCGGCACCCATGCATTGAGGGCAGTCGCCGGGCCGCCCACCTGCAGGCAGCTATCCACCGCTTTTATGGCCCGTGCCGTATGCTCGTAAAGTGTAAAATACTCTTCCTGCGTCCCGGAAAAGAAAAACTGCAGATTAGGCTCATTCCAGACTTCAAAAAACCACTGCCGCACCTCCGCCAGTCCGTATCTGTCCACAAAATGCCGTACCATAGCAGTTATAAACGCGTCCCACACCGGATAGTCCTTTGGCGGCGTCACGTTTCCTTTATAATGAAAACAAGTCTGCGTCCCGGACGCAAAGGCCGTCGGCATAAAGCCGATCTCCATAAAGGGCTTCATCCCAATCCGAAGAAGAAAATCAAATATGTTGTCAATATTAAAGAAATTATAGCTGTATTTCCCCGGCGCTGTCTCCTGCACCACACACATGTCGTCATCCAGAATGCCGTGAAATCTCACATACCGAAATCCGAGTTCCACCCTTGCCTTTTTCAACTGCTTTCGGTAGTCCTCCCGCAGTGCCGTGTAGCCGTGGCAGGAACCCACACACTTTTCCCAGAAATGGGCAAGCCGCTGCGTGGGCGCCGCCGCATCTACCATAAAATGCAATTTATCCATAACAATATCCATTCCCCTTTTTGCACAGTATTTCCAAAATTCCCTCATCATTCAGGATAGTCAACGCAGGCATTTTTATATAGATACGATCTTGTCCAGTTTTAGTCCTTTTTTGCTGGACACATTTTCTATATCCTGCTACAATAAAAAAAATTGCATTCACTTTACCGAGGTCTGCTTCGCAGTCTCGTACATACGGGTCCATTTCCTAAATTTATATGATATACCGACAGGAGACATCATTATGTTATATCAGGAAATATATCCAGCCGGGGGCGACCCGCACAAATTAAGCGTCACTGGCGCGGTCTACACAAACGAATCTACCACTCCTCCAAACTGTTTGGGACTAAATTATCCCCCGCACTGCCATCTGTTCTATGAGATAGACTATACCCTTGAGGGCGTCTGTCAGCATGAACTCGACGGACGGCTGGTGGAGGCTGTGCCCGGTTCCTTCCTTTTCCTTCCGCCCCTCTCCGTACACTCTGTTCTAAACAGCAGTCGAAAAAGCAAACTTCTCCTGCATTTTTCCCACAAACTGCTGAACTTTTCCAGCAACGGCACAGACGGGTTACTGCTGCCCTCAGGAGAACTCCAGCGGCATGGATTCGTTCAACTGCGGGAAGGCACCGGTTCCTATGACTGTATTCAAAAGCTGCTGGCGGATGTGCCAAAAATCTCTCTGCCTGCGCTGGAAGAGACGCCCTCGATTAAAGAATACCCCTTTCCCGAGAGTCTGCGCCTGAATGCCCACACCCTCTCCCTGCTCTCCTGTCTGTTGGACGAAGGCCTGCTCCGGCCGGAGTTTAACGACTCTCTCCCCATCCGTCTGGAAGAAATGCAAGCGCTGATCAACCGTCTGATCACACACCCGGAAGAAAAGCTGCCCATGGAGAAAGCCGCTGCTCTCACCCACATGAGTTACTCCAATTTCTGCCGTTCCTTCAAGCTCATCCTGGGGTACTCCTATGTGGATTTCTGCAATATGATCCGGGTACGGCGGGCACAGGAACTACTCCAAAATTCCCGGAAATCGGTCACGGAGATTTCAACCCTTCTGAATTTCGGCTCCGTCAGCTATTTTAACCGGATTTTTAAAAAAATTACCGGCTGTACACCTTTGGCCTATCGCAACTCCCGGTAAAGCGTAGCAAAAAAAGACTAAAATCAAGCAAATTCATTTATAGATAAAATGTCCAATCACACTTATCATATAAGCTGATGTTTGGGCATTTTTTACGTCTGCCCCGTCATAATAAAGAAAAAGGAGAGGATTATCATGAAAAAAGTTTCCAAAAAAGCTTGTGCACTCTTGCTATGTTCCACAATGACTGCTGCACTGGCCGGATGCGGCGGCTCCACAGGCGGCAGTACCCCTGACACCGGCACTGCGGATGCGGCTCCTGCGGACAGCAATTCAAAAGAGGCCGAAAGCACAGAGTCCACAGCGCCTTCTTCTGCACTTTCCGGCGCACTGGATATTTGGGCATGGGGTGCGGACGACGAAGCGAAATCAAGGGAGAGCGCCATCGAAATATTTATTGCGGAGCATCCGGAGCTGGAGGTTACCTACACCATCATTCCAAGTCAGGACAGCGTTTGGGATCAGAAATCGGCCGCTGCGCTGGCTTCCGGTTCCGCAGGCGATGTTATGCAGATGAGCCCTGACTTTTACGGCCTGAACACCGATTACTACATCGATCTGAATCCCTACGTGGAAGCAGACGGCGTGAATCTGGATGACGTACTGGTGAGCGGTACGATTGACGGTTACTACGATACCGACGGAAAACTGGAGGGATTCCCCCTTCTTGCGAACTGCTTTGTAATGGCTTACAACAAAGATATGTTTGCGCAAGCAGGCGTTCCGGTTCCCGAAGCGGGATGGACGCTGTCGGATTTAGCTGACTGGGGACAGTCTTTCGTAAGCGGCGAGGGCGCCAATCAGACCTATGGCCTTGCCAAGCACTGGATCTTAAAGTATATGATGCCCTATGCATGCGGCGGCACGCCTTATACGGATGATCTGAGTACTTCAAATATGGGAGACCCTGAGATCGTGGAAGCTCTCACCCTGTACAAAGACCTGATCGACAAAGGTATCATCCCCAACGATACCGCAATGGAGACCATTCCCGCCGAAACACTTTTCGTATCCGGCAAATGCGCTATGTATCCGTGCGGCGGTTTTGAGACCATCACCGTTACCAACGATGCGGACGAGAACGGCATTAACATCGGTTTCTGCCCGATGCCAAGCGACCAAAACGGTAATGAGATCAATATCCAGTACGCTACCGGGTGGGCGATCACGACAACCAGCAAAAATCCCGATGCCGCATGGCAATTCCTGAAGGAAAGCGCTTATGCCAACGACGAGATGGCCAAGCAGACCGCAAGCATCGGTATGCCTTCCAACAAAAATGTGGCTGAGACTTACTATAAAGAAATCGCCTTCAAGGGAGAAGGTCTGGATAACAGTTACTACGTTGATCATATGGGCAGCACGCACCTGAATCCTTTTGGCGGCACGCTTACCTCCACCGGCAATCTCTGGTCTTCCATGATTGAAGCGGTGCTTTTGGACAACCAGGACCCTCAGGCAGTGGTTGCCCAGTACGCGCCTCAGATTAAGACAGAGTTCTCCGGGTATTCTTTCAACCAAAAATAGGAAACCAGTCGCAGGATGGGGTTTACATGAATCAGATGCAGAGGGGACACTCTCCTCTGCATTCTTTCATCTTATAGGAAATTGCGACAGCGCACCCGATTTCTTATCCGTTACATATTGTTACAACGTATTTGTGAGGAGGTAACTATGAGTAGTATCAGTAAAAAAAAGAAAAAAATATCCGGTATCCAAAAAAGGAACAATATCAACTTTTATCTCTATATATCCCCTTGGCTGCTATTCTTTCTTGTGCTGACTGTCTATCCGATGTTCAAGTCTCTGACGCTTGCCTTCACTGACTCGGATTTCAGCGGGAAGGGTAACTTCGTAGGCCTTGCTAACTTTATTCAGGCTTTCACCGTGGATGTGCAGGTTAAAGCAGCCTTTAAGAATACAATCTGCTATGTGCTGATGTATGTGCCCTTAAGCCTGATCCTCTCCTTCTTCCTCGGCTGGCTCTTAAGCCGCAAGGTGAAACTCTTAGGCTTATGGCGTACCGTTTTCTATATGCCCTACATCACTTCCGGCGTTGCCGTGACGCTCCTTTGGGGGTGGATTTTTAACGGCACTTACGGCGTGATCAACTACGTCCTTTCCCTGTTTGGCATCACAGGTCCTAACTGGCTGGGCGACAAACATCTGGCGCTGGGCTGTATCGTTATCATGTGCGTGTGGGCGCTGGGCAACCAGATCTTAATCATGTTGTCCGGCATACAGGACATTCCAAGTTCCTATTACGAAAGCGCCCAGATCGACGGCGCGAGCACACTTAGACAGGTATTTGCCATCACCCTGCCGCTGTCCACGCCCACCATCTTCTTCAACCTGATCATCGGCGTGATCACGGCATTCCAGCTATTCAACCAGCCGTATATCCTGACCAACGGCGGCCCCGTTGACTCCACGCTGACCGTAGCCATGGTGATATTCCGGAATGCCTTCCAGTACGGCAAGATGGGCTACGCATCCTGCATCGCGTGGTGCCTGTTTATCGTCATCATGATCTTTACCGGCATCATCAACGCTACCCAGAAGAAATGGGTATTCTACGATAATTAAGATGCAACCTGAAAGGAGCACAGATATGAACAAACGTCAAATGTCCAAGACAACCGCCAGACGGATCAGCATGACAATCACTTACCTGATTCTGATCGCCTGCGCAGTGGTATGTATTTTCCCGTTTTTCTGGATGCTGACTACCGCATTCAAATCTACGGCGGAGGCTTACTCGTTCCCTCCCACCTTCTTTCCGAAAAAATGGCTTCTCTCCAATTTCTCGAACGGTCTGCAGGTGGCTGATTTCGCGCTGTTCACAAAGAACACAATTTTCCTTGTTCTGGTCAACACAGTCGCGACAGTGTTCTCCTCCGCGCTGGTAGCTTACGGCTTCGCCAGATTCCCTGCCACAGGCGCCAAATTCTGGTACACCTGCCTGATGGCGACCATGATGCTGCCCACACAGGTAACGCTGATTCCACAGTACCTTCTATATTTCAAGATGGGGCTGGTGGATACCTACTGGCCGTTGGTCATTCCTTCCCTGCTCGGCGGCGGCGCCTACAATATCTTCCTTTACAGGCAGTTTTTCCTCTCTCTGCCCAAGGAGCTAAACGAGGCCGCCACCATAGACGGCGCCAACTCTTTCCAGACTTTCATCTACATCATGCTGCCCGCCGTAAAGCCCATCTCCATGTGTGTAGGCGTTATGTCTCTGGTGTACAACTGGAATGATTTCTATCAGCCGTTAATCTACTTAAACGACACAAAGAAATTTACCGTGGCTATCGGCCTGCAGTTCCTAAATTCTTCTATGGGAACTACCAAGATCGGACAGATGATGGCTGTGTCCCTGACTCTGACAATTCCTGTCCTGATCATCTTCTTTGTCTGCCAAAAGTACTTTGTGCAGGGTATTAAGATGTCCGGCATCAAAGGATAACCGGATTTCGCTCAGGTTATCAATCCGCACATGAAAAACACCACTCCGCCAAAACGTGAGTGGTGTTTTTCATGTGGTCGGGCAGAACAAACCTGCCCTGCCCGTTTCGTTTTATTACAAGCTGATCTCTACCGTGTCACAGCCCTCCGCCTTCACCTGGATATGGATCTCGCCTTCCCCGACCGGGCGGACAGCGAGCAATGCTTTTCCGTAATAAGTCGTAAACGTACCTGCCATGAAACATTCCGTACTGAGTGGCGACGCGCTTCCAAATCCCTGCAGCGCCCCCGCGCCGCTGACAGAAACCTGTACTTCCCTGTCGCATACCGGCTTTAAAATTCCCTTTTCGTCAGTCAGGCTTACCATAAAAAAGAGCAGGTCTTTTCCGCCCCTGCCGGACGCTCCGTTCTGGTCTTCCACCAGCAGACGCAGCGTATCGGAAGCCGTCTCCAGCGCATAGCGCCCTGTTTCCTTTCCTGCCCGGTACAAAACCGCCTCAATACGCCCCGGCTGATATACCGTGTCAAACACCGTGCTGTAAGCGTTGACATCGCCTTCGCTTACCTGCGGCACGTTCTTTTTTCCCAGCGAGACGCCGTTCACGATCAGTTCCGCCTCGTCACCGACGCCGTACACTTCCACCTGTACCGGCTTTCCTTCGGCCCCGTCCCAGCTCCAGCTGGAAACAGAATCCGACCAGCTCCACGGTGACATGGCCACCTGCTGTCCGTACCATTTCGGATTTACCACCGCTATGTAAGGCGCCTGCCGCATGCCCGTCACACACTCCCTGTAATAGCTCTGTGTCCGCCTGGTTCCTGTAATATCTATGTCCCCGCAATTTGCCAGTTTATAGGGATATCCTTCGTAAAGTCCCTTGCCCTGCTGCCCCCGCAGCCCGTTTTTGCCAATTCCCGTCTCTCCCAGATAGTCCCAGGCAGTCCACGAGAAATCGCCGATGATCGCCGGGTTTTCCTGCATCATCTTCCAATTCTTTGCTATCGCTTTCGGGAACGTCTCACTTCCGGCGCAGATCCGGTTGGTAAATCTCTCCAGATCGATTAGCTGCTTGTCCTCCGCATAGTTATACCCCACAACATCCAGCACCTCGGAAAATTCACGTATTCTGTCAACTACCTGATCCCGGCACTGTATCTCTCCCATCTGACTGATCATCTGGGACATTGTCTCATTGATCTCCTTTATATCTTCCTTCGTCGGATCTGTGACCGTCTTTCTCGACATCATCGTGCAGACCACGCTGTTCACGCCGCAGGTAACATAGCGGGAGCCATCCAGCCGACGGACTTCTGCCGCCATTTCCCGTCCGAGCTTTTGCCCGTCCAGATCGCCTAATTCCTTAATCTCATTTCCTATAGAATACATGATTACGCTGGGATGATTGTAGGCACAGTCCACCATAGAAGCCATGCTCTGTTTCCAATCCTGTATAAAGGTGACGCCATGATCCTCAGAAGTCTTGGAACGGTTCCACATATCGGACAGTTCATCCATAACAACCACACCATATCTGTCGCAGGCAGACATCAGTTCGTTGCTCATAGGATTATGGGAAAACCGAAGCGCGTTATAACCGGCTTCTTTCAACATGCGCACTTTCCTGTCCTCCGCCGCCGCATATGCCGCGCTTCCCACAACGCCGTTGTCATGGTGCACACATCCGCCGTACATCACTAAGGTTTTGCCATTGATGCGAAAGCCCCGGACGGGATCGAGCGCGAGCGTGCGGATACCAAACATAAATTCCTCTTCGTCCAGTACCTTCTCCCCCTTCACCACGGAGGCTTTGCAGGTATACAGATTGGGCGTGTCCGTATCCCATAGTTTCGGCTCTTTGATATAAATCCGGGCCGTCAGCTCTGCCCCGTCATTGCCATATACACTCACTCGTCTCCTGTCCACGGCTGCTATATCGCCCTCTGCGTCAAAAAGCGCAAGCACTGTCTCCACAGTTTCCGGCAGGAATCCACCATTGACCACACGAAGCGTCGCCTCCACGACTGCCATGGATTCGTCCGCCTCCTTTGTGCACAGCTTCACGCCGCCATGCGCAAAACGCAGCATATCCGACGTGATCAGATATACATTCCTGTAAATTCCGGCTCCCGTGTACCATCTCGAATCGTCTCCCGAACCCGCCTCGACGACCACTTCGTTTTCCTCCCCGTATTGCAGATAGGGATAAATATCGACATAAAATCTTTCATAGCCGTTATGGCATCCGCCCGCGTAGTTTCCGTTTGCCATCACTCTCGCATTCCGATATACGCCGTCAAACTGCAGGCTCAGATATTGTCCCCTCAGTTCTTCCCCGACAAAAAACTTCTTGGCGTACAGCACCTTCACATTCGGAAAAAATCCTTTCGCCTTTCCGGGAATCTGCCCGGCATAGCGCTCCCTGCCGATCATGGCATCATGCGGCAGCGTGATTTCCTCTGACGGAAATACCTGACTGCTTCCCTCCACCGCCTGATACATAAAAGACCAGCCATCATTAAATAACTCTCTGCCCATTGAACTGTCCTCCTGCCAGATTTAAATTTTATTAATTTTATTTTCAAAAAAGCGGCCTTTTCTTTCAATATCACATGCGGCAATAACATGGTAAACTGTGTCAAAAACGGACTCCTTTTTTTTGATTTTGCATCCCAGGCTCTCAATCAGGCAAAACGCGATTTGTTATTTCCGAAATCCGAAAAATATGCTACGATAAAACCAGAAAGTGACAAAGAGAAGTAAGGAGCAGCCACGCCCTATGCCAAATAATTTCCTTGAACCTGTAAACAATTCTGATACACTTTGTGGCGGCGTACATATCCGCAATCCCTATACGAATTTGGTCGAATTTTACGAAATAAAGCGTCCCTATATCATCACGCGGGAATACTTTAATCTGACCGGCCTCGACGTGCGTATCGCCCAAATAGGGCCGGGCACCACAGGGAGTTCAAATATACTGCCGCAACCTCCGACCCTCTGCAAAACAGAAACCTGCACCAGCACAATTTCTTTGAAATCATGTTTGTGCTGAAAGGTTCTACGGTTCATCGGATCGAAGAGCAGAAATACATCTGCCATTCCGACCAGCCTTATCGTGCCCCGGCTGGAGGATTTATTGGCTAATATCATTCTGGAAACCAAAGAAATGGCGGCGGGTTCTTATCTGGCCGTGCAATCCATGATTGCCAAATTATTCCGGATCATGCTCGATCCGGCCATGTATCAGCATCGCCAAATTGCTGTGGGGGGGGAAATAAGAATGAATATCTATTTTCACAGATTCAGATGATCTTAGAAGAGCGCAAAGGACGGATCAGCCGCGAAGAGCTGGCCTCCATCCTAAATTATGACGCCCATTATTTAAATCGGATTGTCAATCAGTCTATCGGCATGAGTCTGCTGGAATACGGCAGATTCTTTCTGTTGCGGGAAACCGCCCGGATGCTGATCCAGACAGACGAAAATGTCTCCTCCGTCATGAATCAGCTTGGCGTGTCCAACCGCAGTTTCTTTTACCGTATCTTCAAAGAATGCTACGGCCTCACCCCGAACGAATACCGCAGACATCTCGGCAAGAAACAATAACCTTTTGACCGCTGTTTCTACACCCAAATCCGCAAGTGACTACTTTAACATATAGTGATAATCGTATAATATAAAAGAGGCTAATGCCGATATCGGTACAAAAGCCTCTTTCATGTCCCTTCTATTTACCTATTGCTTTTAAATCTCATACCACTTTATCTCATTGGCTTCCAGATCCAGCGGGAAGCTTTCCCCATCCCCCTTATATACGATGGTAGACTGTGGCACGTAGGTGTTGTTCACAACGCAGAACTTTCCGTTCTTAACATACGCGTGCACATCCACGTTGTAATTACTTGAAAACCACTGGTGAAGCTGGTTCTCACTGTGACTGCTCCACAGAACCGCCCTATAGAGAATCCGGCTGTTGACAAAGCTGTAGGGAAGACCGGAAATATAGACACAGCGGCCTTTTCCATAGGCATTGACCGCCATTTGCACTTCCTTTTCTCTCTGAACAAGAATCTGCGTTCCTTCCAGTGCATAGATACTCTTCTTTCCCTCACCAAAATCCACAGGTTCCTTACAGTCTTCCAGAATGAAATGATCCGGATGTTCCTTCCAGTTATATTTATCATACCCCAAAGTAAAGCCTGTCTCTTTTTCCACACCCAGGGCTGAAGCAAGCTGCAAAAACCGTCCCTGATAAGGATGACCGGAAGGCTCTCCTACACCGATAAGTCCACCGCCATTGTAAAGGAACTCCCGGATGGCCGATGACACAGCAGCGTCCTCCCAGACCATACCGCCGGTATGCGCCGTATCTGCATCCCCCACATTAATCAGCACATCTATCTCCTTTAACACCTGCGGATTTTCCCTAATCTCATCAAAGGATAGAAACTTCACGTCAAATGGCGCGCCCGACAGCGCTTCAATCACACCGGCATAGCTGTAATTCTGTTTCTGATAGAGTGCGTGATGCACCATATGACATCCCCAGGAACGCATACGCCCCCAGCAATTGAGTACCGCCACACGTTTCTGACAGAAAGCTTCCGTCCCACGGATATTGTCATAAAGTTCCCGAAACTCATTACATACGCTCTCCACATAATCGATAAAATCCGGGAACTGGCAAGCCAGCTTTAAATATCCCCCGTAGCCAATCCGGTCAATGGGTTTTCGTAAAATCGCCCGGCGTGCTGTCACCCAGTTTTCCTTGGCTTCCTTCACCGGATCGCCGCCCGGCTTAAAGGTATCCGGGAAGAAATAAGGCAGAAAGCGTCCTTCCGTGTAAGGCACTCCCGGAATGTCCGCGATAAGGCGCAGTGTGGAACCATTGCCCACAGAACCTACCACGGCATCGATACCGGTAGTAGAAAACTCATCCATAAAAGGTTCCGTACCGATCCAATGGTCTCCCAAGAACATCATGGCTTCTTTGCCCAGTTCATGCGTCAAATCCACCATTTCCTTTACCAGAGCCGCCACCTCCCGGCGCTGGAAAGCCATGAAATCTTTATACTCTCTGCTCGGCTCCCGGTACTGATTATTATAATACCCCTGATCAATAATGTATTCCGGGCGGAAACGATATCCCGCCTCTTTCTCGAACTGCTCCAGAATATAAGGAGAAACCGATGCGGAATAGCCATACCAGTCCACATACTTCTCCCGCTTTAACTCATCAAATATCAGCGTAAACTGATGGAAGAATGTAGTATACCGGATCACATCCACATAAGGATGCTCTTCCACAAAGCGGCGCAGCCGTTTCATCGTATGTTCTCTTGTCTTCGGCTGGCGCACATCAAAAGTAATCTGGTGCTCAAAATCACTCCAGTCATTGACCACCGCATTGTACATGTGCACTGGGTCCCAAATCAGGTAAGCCAAAAAGCTAACCGTATATTCATGCCATGGTTTGGGATTCGGCAAAACAACACAGCCACTCTCCTCTTCATACATCCATTCTTCCGGATCTACAGGACCCCCTTCTGTCCTGTCCATCACTTCCCACCAGCGCTTTTTGTCGTCTCTGGTGTTTACCGCTAATAATTCACGGCAGATCCCCGCCATGAGCGGAATCCGTAAAGGTTCCTCCTGTGCCGTATAAAATCCGGTCATAATATAGCATTGCTGCACTTCATCCGGATTCGCCTTTGCCCAGGCATTATCCTTTCTGGTGGTATAATAGGTAGAATACACCTTTGCATTCACACCTTTTAACGCCTCCGGATAATCTGTTCCATCACAATCACGGATTGCATCCGCCCCCCACCGTTCCAGTAACTCCAGAGTTTCCGGTACCACGTCCACATCAGTGGGAATCGTAACACGGCCGCTCATGTCAATCTTCTTGTCCATCTACAAACACCTCAGTAATTTATTTTATACCCTATACACCCCTCAACAGGGCCGTTACATTGTAACAAACCGTTATCGGCCTTTCGGATCTTCAAACGGCTTATTATAAATCATAATAGCCGTCAAAAGGAAAACCAGACCTATAATCATCAAGATCAGTCCCATCATATCACCGGTCATCTTCCATCCGCCAATGACTAAGCCCAAGCCCGCTGCAAAAAGCACTGTAATAAGCCAAATCCGTAAACCTACGTTCTCTTTCCAGAATTTCATATTCTCACCTTACCCTTTCAGACCACCCAGTGTCATACCCTGAGTCAGCTTCTTCTGTACACAAATGTAGAGAATCAGGGTCGGCAGCATAACCAGAACCAGACCTGCATAAAGCTGACCATACTGCGCCGCTGACTGCTGTGCCTGCGTCAACTGCATCAGTCCTACCGGAAGAGTCTTTCCGCCCTTTGGATCTGACAACAATGTCATCGCTATAATATACTCATTCCAGAAGGAAAGGAAGTTAAATAAAATCACGGTAATAATAGAAGGCTGCGCCATGGGGAAAATGATTTTCAGCATCGTCCTGCCGTAACCGGCCCCGTCAATGTAGGCAGCTTCCTCATAATCATGAGCCAGCGTAGAAAAATATCCTGACAAGAGATAAACGGTAAAAGGCAGCGCCGTAGACGCATACACAACTGCCAGCACAAAAATGTTATTGAGCAGAAGCCCCTTCCCCAATACGCCTCGTAAAAATTTGTCTCCGTCTACCAGCATCAGGAAGATCGGCACTACAATATAGTTCACATTGATGAACAGCCCACCCATAAAAGCCGCATTTAGAAATTTGCGTCCCCGAAACTCAAAACGGGACAGTGCATAAGCGGCAGGTAAAGCTACCACCAGAAGAATCGCCAGCGCCAATGCCGTTACCAGAACAGAGCTTAACATATATTCTCCCATTCTGGCTTTTCCCCAGGCATCAACAAAGTTCTGGATATAGAATCCTGCGGGGAGCGCCCATGGATTTCCATAAAACTCACTGTTTTCTTTCACAGATGCCATAAATACCCAGGCCACTGGTATAATAATGGTCACAGCCAAAGTTATCAAAGCTACATAGATAAACGCCTTATACAGCCGATCAGCCGACGTATTTTTTGTCCGTTCCATAGACTGCCCTCCTTAAAATTCCAGCGGTTCCCGTTTGGTAACCACATTGACCACCGCCGATAGTCCAAATGAGAAAATAAACACCAACGCACCGATAGCCATTCCATAACCATAGGAAGAATTGGTATATGCCTGCTTATACATATAGGACAACGCCACCTCGGATGCCCCGTTCGGCCCGCCGGAAGTCATAGCCTTTACAAACAGAAATGCCATGTTAATCGTACTGATAATAAAGAATGTCAGCGTTGTACGGATATTTGTCCAAATCAGCGGAAGTGTAATCTGGAAAAACTGCGTAACCCGGCCGGCGCCATCCAATCCTGCACTCTCATACAAACTCTGCGGAACACTGGCCATGGAAGCCATATACATAACCATGTAATAGCCGATTGCCTGCCACACCATGGCAATAATCAAACTGATCATTACCATATCCTCTCCCTTCCACAAAACCGCAACGGTTTTTCCGCTAAACAGGGATAAGAGGCTGTTCAAAGTACCATTGTTCGTGTCGTAAATAGCACTGAAAATTGCTGAAATAACCACGACTGACAAAATATTGGGGATATAAAATATAATCCGCAAAAAATTCTGCCCTTTGATCTTTTCTCTGGTCAGTATAGCAGCGAACACCAACGCAAATGCGAAAGTTACAATGGTCACCACCACAATCAGCAAAATTGTATTCTGCATGGAGCGGATAAAGTTTGTGTCACTCATCAAACGGATAAAGTTTTGCAATCCCACAAAATCTTCCTTTGTGGAATAAGCACTACGCTGAAACAGAGACATCCTGAAAACGTTAAGCGTAGGAATGATCATGAAAACAACAAACAATATCACCGCGGGCGCCACACAAAGAAAGATAAATCCATTGCGGCCGGAACGTTTCTTCATACGTCAGAACTCCTTTCCTGGCAATCCATGTCTTTGGGTACCCTTATCCCTCAGAACATTTCCTGCTTTTAAAAAACGGCGGTAAGCAGCCCTGCCACCGCCGTTTCTCTATTCATTTACAAACTTTACTACTATTTCAAATTACTGAATCAGATTCGCACGCATCTGATCGTTTGCCGCCTTGATTCCGTCAACCCACTCCTGCTCTGTCATATTGCCGGATACCAGAGAGTTTACCGGATCAAACCATACTTCACGGTTGCTTACACCTACTGTAGCGCTGTCATAAGCTGCGAAGTTACCCATAGCCGCCTTAGCGCCTTTGTCGTAAATGGAGTAGAACATCTGGTTGTCGCCTTCCAGCTTCTCAGCAATGTTCAGAACCGGCTGAATAGCGCCTGCGCCTGCAAAAATCTCACATGCCGCGTCGCTGTACAGGAATGCAACGAACTGCTTTGCTCCATCCTGATTCTCTGCGCCGCCGGGAATCCATGCCTGCTCAAACCATGTATAGCTGTAGCCGTCACCGCCAGCCGTTACAGCCGGAAGAGCCGTCATACCCCACTGGAAACCGTCTGCTCTGGGCGCTTCTGCCATCTCGCCTACGATCCAGGTACCGTTAGGCATGAACAGTGCTTTGTTGTCCAGAATTAACTGCTGGTTCTTTGTGAAATCCTGATCATTTGCCTGTGCCGGAGTTGTCTTCTCCGTGTAGCCTGCCAGTTTGCTTACGATTTCAAAGCAGGTCTTCGCCTCTTCGGTATCCCAAACGCCTTCTGCATAGTTGGTAGCCTGATCAAAGAAATCAGCGCCGCCTACAGAGTACATAAGCGCATAGAAGAATGCGTCAAAGTAACCTGTGGTAGGATATGTAAACAGAGCGATTCCATCAGCAGCAGCCGCATCGCCTAACGCCCACATCTCATCCCATGTAGTCGGTACTTCCCAGCCTTTCTCCTCAAACAGGCCTGCATTGTAGAACAGACCACAGGGAGAATAGAACATAGGTGCCAGATAAGTCTTGCCATCTCCATAAGGATTGGTCAGACTTGTCTCTGTGAAACCACCGGCAATCTTATCGCTTACTTTAACAGATTCGCCAGGTACGGTCATGGACAAAACATCTGTGATATCAACAATATTCTGATCCTTGATAAAGGTCTCTGTCAGAGCCTTCTCACGTCCTGTAGCAAGATGAATCACATCCGGATAATCTCCTGCCTGCATAGAGGGTCCGATCACGTCCTCTAAGTTCTTGTCTGTAATCAGTTCTACGTTGATGCCTGTCTGTTCTGTAAACGCCGCACAAACATCTGTCCACATCTGGCTGCCATAAGCAGTCTCAATTGCTGCAACGGTGATGGTACCGCCCTCTGCAGGCGCTTCCTCTGCAGCCTCATCCGGTGTTTCTTCCGGAGCCTCAGCCGGAGCTTCTTCCTTCTCCTCCGGAGCGGTAGGAGTCTCTGCCGCGGGTGCCGGTTCGCTGCCGCCGCAGCCGACCAGCGTAGATGCCGTCAAAGCACCTACCAAAAGCATACTTAATACCTTTTTCATAAAATCTACCTCCTATTTAGTGTTAGCCGATAAGGCTTATGCCACTTCCTTATCAACTGATACAAGTATAACAATATAAGTTCTTATTTCCAATACCTTTCTTGCTCTTTTTTTTATACATCTTGCTCTTTTTAGACTTTTTTTCAATTTTAATAGATATTTTCCCTTTGCATCTATACAAATTGACAAATTTTACACCCTTATTTTGTCCTATTTCTGGTTTCTTTTTCATTTTTTCCCAAATCTCCTAAAATGTTTATGTAGAATATTTCTTGTTTTTCCCCAAAAAACAATTTATAATAATTGTAATTTTTAAAGATTTCATATCAATAAGGAGGCTTCCCCGTCCCATGAGCACAAGCCATTATGTGATTGACCCTCTGGCAGTCAATCCGGTAGACCGTTCTGTCACAAAACTCCGCTATGTAACCGTCACCCGTTACAGTCCCGAATGGCACTCACTCTTTCACACACATCCCTGTGCCGAATTATTCTATGTCACCGGCGGTTCCGGCCACCTCCTGCTTGACGGCAACACCGTGTCTATCGGTATCAACGATGTCATTATTGTAAATTCCGGCATTGAGCATACAGAAAAAAGTTCGGAGGATGATCCGCTGGAATATATTGTGATGGGTGTAGACGGCATGGACGTCATTTCCGGGGATGACGGCGGAGACGGCTACTCTATTATCCATTTTCAGACTGACGGTGAGCAAATCCTGTTCTACCTTCGCCGCCTGTTACAGGAAATTGAAACCCAGCTTCCCGGCTACAACACCGTCTGCCAGGATCTTCTGGAAGTAGTTTTGCTTCTTCTCATGAGACACAGTAAATTTACCGTCACATTCATCCCGGTTGTACATAAATCCAGCAAGGAATGCGCCGTGGTACGCCGCTATATTGAAAATAACTTTAAACAAAACCTGACGCTCGACGATCTGGCTGCCATTGCTCATGTGAGCAAGTATTACTTGTCACATGCTTTCAGCCGGGAATACGGCACCTCCCCCATTAATTATCTGCTCTCATGCCGGGTTCAGGAAAGCATACATCTTTTGTCGGAAACAAGCCTGTCACTGTCTCAAATCGCGGGAATGCTGGGTTTTTCTTCTCCCAGTTATTTTTCCCAGAGTTTCAGACGCATACAGGGCGTCAGTCCTATGTCCTACCGAAAACAGGCCCGGAAATCAGATCATGCTGCCGATTGGCAGGATGAACCCAATCCTTTTCCCGCACATAACGCCTCTTCGGAGGAAGTCTCTTTCAACACAGATCTATAGCCTCCCGGTTATAGATCACCCCCGTTTTTTATAGTACATGCGGTTCAGCCTGTTATGATAAGCAATCATCCCGGGAATCCCCAAAACCGCCTCCGCCACGCACAAATACGCTGTGGCAGTTCCTCCAAAGAACGTCCCGCACACAAAGCAGACTATAAATCCGGCCCCATATAAAATCCACATCAGGCCATGTTTCCTGTTATAAGCGCGCACATCCGTGATCTCCTCATTCCGCGGCGGCTTCTTTCCCGCCCAGAACCCGACCGGCTCTTTGCTCCGATACTGTACCATACCCAGAATGATAATCGGACTCGTACTGATCAATAACACCACAAACGAAAAAATAATCTCCCCTGTCATGTCCTCACCCTCTCCCGCTCCGCAATCCGGCGCGTTTTCCTTTATCTCACATAGATACCTGCCAAGCGCATATCCTCATCATATGTCAGCCGGTACGTGACACTTACATTCTCATAAGTCACCGTCATCTCGCCGACCGCAAAATGGCTGTTTCCCTGTATCAGCTCAACCAGATACACCGCGCCAAACTGCCTTCGCTCTCCCCAGTCGTCAGACAGCGCCCGCCGCATACTTTCCCGCGTCTCGGCATTTAACAAAGGCTGCATCCTGGAAATGGCGTTTTCCTGTAACGCGGCGTACTCTTCCGCATCCAGAAGCTCAACCGTCTCCTTCATGGCCGCTTCCACTTTCTCTTTGTCAAAAACAGTGCTCTTTTCTATATCCACAGTTTTCGGAACCATAAAAAAACCGGCCATTCCAATAAAAATCACTGCCAGAACAATGGGAATTACAATCTTTAACACCTTACTTTTGGCATACCGCCTCTGTTCCCCCGCTGAAATATTTTCGTTAAACCCGTCCGCAATCTCCTCCGCCTTACCCATCCGGGAAAAAATTTCTTCCAGCCGTTCTCCCTGATTTTCCCGCGCCTGAATGTCTGCCAGAAGTTGCCTTTTGATCTCCCTTTTCCTTTTTCCACCGCACTTAAGTTTTCTCGCAACAGCGTTTACATATCTCTTCTCGTCCATCGCCTATTCCTCCATGATTTTTCCTATGCCGTCGGAAATCCTTTGCCAGACATCTTCGATTCTTGCAAGCGTCTGTATTCCCTCTTCCGTAATTTCGTAATACTTTCTCGGCACCTGTTTCCCCACCGCACTGCTCCACTTGCTCACCACCAGCCCGTCATCCTCCAGCCGGTAGAGAACCGGATATAATGTACCGTCCTTCAACAGAAATGTTTCCTCACTCTTCTCCCTCATCTCCTGAATAATCTGATAACCATACTTGGCCTCGGACTTAAGCAGTCTCAGGACCAGCATATCTAAAACGCCTTTCTTCATTTGCCTTTCATACTTATCAGTCATAATCCCCTTCTTTTCTTCACCACCCTCTGCATCTATCTGGTGCATCCCGTTCACTTAACCTTCAAATATTTTATATACTATGTAATACTAAGTATATTATAAAACCAGAATCAGGCAAAGTCAACATCCCGGGAAGACCCGTGCCGCCAGCCGAAAAAATATCTCCGGCGCCGTGCGGCAAATGTATGGCGCAGTTTAAAAAGCAACAAAAACGCTGCGCGAAAAAAGAGCGGGATGCCGCCTTATGCAGCGCTCCCGCCCTATCTCATGTATCTGTCTGTCCTTAATTTTCCAACTTCCCGGCGCACTTCACACGATAAATCCGATCCAGCGACTCGTTGATCCGCTCTTCCGAAAGCGTCCCTTCCTGCACCGCCGCAAGCACCGCATTGTACGCCTTCTCAAAATCCTCCGGCATAAGCAGCATATCCGCTCCGGCCTCAAGCGCCATTACAGCCGCCTCCTCCGGCGTATAATAATCCGTAATCGCCGTCATATCCAGCGCATCCGTAATCACCACGCCTTCAAATCCCAGCTCACCACGCAGGATATCGGTAATCACCTTCTTCGACAGGGAACTTGGCACATTATCCTCGTCCAGCGCAGGCGCCGTGGCGTGACTCACCATCACGAAATCCGCACCGGCTTCTATTCCCGCGGAAAAAGGCACAAAATCCGAAGCCCTCATTTCGTCTATCGACTTCGTAATCTCCACCCTGCCGTCATGGGTATCCTCCGAAGTGCTGCCAATCCCCGGGAAATGCTTCAGACAGGCACTCACTCCTGCGCCCTCGATGCCGCCTACCGCGCCGGATACCATCTCGCCTGCCATCTGCGGGTCAGCGCCAAAAGAGCGGTTCCCAAGCACGCTGCCTTCTCCTGCCACGTCCGCAACAGGCGCAAAATCCACATTAAAACCAATCTCCTTCAAATAAGAACCGATGGTGGTTCCGGCACCGGCCGCCGCGGAAGCGTCTCCTCCCGCACCGATAGAAGCCATGTCTTCCACCTTCTCCACCTCAATCTTGCTGTTCGCGACTCTGCTGACGTCACCGCCCTCCTCATCCACAGCGAGAAAAATGGGGTAATTGCTCATGGACGCCGTATTCGAAAGCATCGTCGTGATCTGCTCCTTATCCAGAATATTCTGCCCAAAATAGATCAGACCGCCCACTGCATACTGATTTAGCGCCTCCTGGGTGCCGTTTCCGGCCTGCGTCGCCGTTTTGACTCCCGTTATTGCCTCCGGCGTCACCATAAACAGCCCCGCCACCTTATTTTCAATCGACATCTCAGAATAATAGGACTCCGCCAGTCCGCCCAAAATATCTTCTTCCTCCTCCGGCTCTTCCACTGCCGGTTCCGGCGTATCGATAACCATTTCCTCCTCCGGCTCTTCCTGCTTCGCGGCTTCTTCCGCCGCCTTCGCATCCTCTGCCTCCTGCTTTTTCTGTTTCACGAAGGAAGCCGCCTTTCTTCCGACCGCAATGCCGCCTCCGGCAATTCCCGCAGCCATAAAAAAGATCACAAGATAGACTATGATCTGATTCCGAATCCTTCGTCTGCGCCTATATGCACGACGTTCCTCTTCCTCATCATAATCTTCGTCTTCATCCTCGTCATAATCTTCGTCGTCGCCCTCATCCTCGTCTTCTTCGTCGTCCTCTATTTCATCCTCTTCCCCTTCTTCATCCTCAAAATCCGCGTCTTCCTCATCCAGCTCCTCGTCCGAATATCCCTTTCTTCTCTTATGCAGCTTTCCCATCGGCTGTAACCATGTCCTTTCTGATATCTTTTATCCGTCGCTTTCTATATAACAGACCCTTAAACTCCACCGCATACAAGATATAGTATGCATAAGTATACTATAACCTATTTTTAGTGGAAAAGCCACCCTGATTTTATTAAGATTCCCATAAGAACGCAAAAAAGGACACTGCGAAACGGGTATTCATTCTCTAAAGAATCAATACCCGTTTCTAAAACTCATTGTCCAATGGCCTTTACCTCCGTCTTTCCCTCACGTCCTCTTTCCATCTCTTCTCTCGTATCCTCGATACTGTGGCGTCCTGTTCCCTCTCTCCTCCGAATCTCTGCTCTTTTCCGTCATCCGCCTTCTTCTCTTCTTCTATTGGGAGCTTTTCCGGGACTCTTTTTCTGATTCGCCATCCTCTGTCATGTACTCGATTTCGTTCGTATTTAGCAGCCTCCTATTCACTTGTCGTTCTCTGATGTGTTACTTTCAGTTTTTGGTGGACCGTACCTCCCTTTCTTTTAGTTTATCTATGTGAAGTGTTTCTTTATGAGTTTATTATAACACCTCAATATAATTTGTCAACACATTTCTTGAAATTTTTTTAAAAATTTTTACTTTCTTTTGTCTCTCTTATCGTTTTCTCATTATATTACATATTTATGTAAATTGACAGTTAATTCACATCCTAAAGCAAGTATTTTGCATGCCACATGACAGTCCCCATTCACACCCGCACCCAATTTCATATGTACCCGTGACGATTTGGCGCGGTAGCCATATGATACTAATTCCCTGCTTGCACCACTTCAAGGTACAGTGTACAATAATTGAAAAGCATTACAAATCATCCTATGGTATGGAGGAAATACAAATGTCACCTAAACAGACTGCGCTGGCCAGACAGGCAGAAACCATTATCAAAAATCTGGAAAAAAGAAATATGGAAGGCTTCTACTTTGATACATCGTCAGCCTGCGTCGAGGCGATTCTCTCTGCGATGCCTTCGGGGGCTATCATCGGCTGGGGCGGCAGCGAAACTTTAAAAGAATGCGGGCTGATGGATGCCATCCACGGCGGCTCTTATGAACTGCTGGATCGCAGCGCCGCGAAAACACCGGAAGAATCCCGGCAGATCTACGCCAGAACCGTTCTTGCGGACTATTTCCTTATGAGCACGAATGCCATCACATTAGAGGGTGAACTGATCAACATCGACGGCAACGGCAACCGTGTCGCCTGTCTGATTCAGGGTCCTTCCAGCGTGATCGTTGTTGTCGGCATGAACAAGGTTGTTCCCGACATAGAAAGCGGCGTGGCAAGAGTCAGAAACACGGCCTCACCCGCCAACGCGGTCCGTCTGGAGCGAAACCTGCCCTGCGCCGCAACCGGCGTCTGCCATGACTGCCTTTCCCCGGAGTGCTTCTGCTGTCAGGTTGTCGTGACGAGGCGAAGTATGCATCCGGGCAGGATCAAAGTCTATCTTGTAGGCGAAGAGCTTGGATACTAAAAACATAGGTATACCGAAAAGGAATCGAAGCCGTTAAGCGCCCGATTCCTTTTCTTCTATTCCGCTTTCCTTTTTATTTCGGTTTCCGCATTTTGCTTCCGCTATACGGTCTAACCGTTCAGCTGTGCAAGTTTGGCTTTCAAATCGCCCGAGATCGTGCTCACCATATCGGCCGATGCCGCAATTTCCTCCGTGGACGCAGCCAGATTCGTCACCCGAAGATTCACGCCGTCAATCACGCTGATCAGCTTTTCGGCATCCGTCAAAAGTTCGGAGATTGCCGTCCGTATCTGTTCCTTATTCGCATCGGAGTCGCTGGCCGTATCTTTGGAAGAGTCCGCCAATTTCTTAATATTCTCGGCTATGATGGCAAAGCCTCTGCCGGATTCCCCGGCTCTTGCCGCCTCAATGCTCGCATTCAGCGCAAGGAGATTCGTCTCCTCCGCCACGTTCGTTATCTCCTCGTTATTTTCTTCCAGCTTGACAAGCAAATTCTGTATCTTTCCGAGCGCTTCGTTTAACTGATCACAGAAATTGACTACATCGCTCATGGATGCCGAGATACCCGTGCTCTCCTCCGCATTGCTGTTATTGCCCTCGGACATTTCACTGATGGAAACATCCAGACTGTCAAAGTTTACCTGCACTTCCGCGATCAGCGCCGCTATTTTTTCATTCTTCGCCTGAAGCTGTGCGTTCTTCTGCTCCACTTCGGCAGCCATCGTCCTTGCGATCTCTCCTTCTTTCTCCACTTCGCTCTTTACAAACTGGATACAGTTATAAATATTGTTGCAGCCGTTATGAATCGCAGTCGCCATCTTCTTGCAGGTATCGTAACCGCAGGCAGAACAGTTGATACTGCGCTCCGCGTCCGTACGCTTATCCATGGAGATAAAAATGTCTTCCAATTCGGAAGGACTGGCTTTCCTGGCTGTAACCATCGACGACTTATTCGTATATCTTCTGATAAAATCGTTCAAATCCAGATCCCCAAACTGCTTGTTCAGTCTGGCAAGTCTCTGTTTCGGGGTCAGACTCTTGCTGAAAGCGTGGCGCTTATCGTTCTTCTTGCTCGCCTCACGAATCCTCTGCAGTTCATAGAGCGTATCGTCTGATCTGGTCTTCTCCGCCTCCACGCCCGGCCCGTAAATACATCCTTTCGCACAGTTGAGCGCATCCACCATAAAAGGCAGTTCTTTCTTTCCCAGCACTCTCCTCTTATAATCACTCAGGAACTCATAGGCGTGCTTCTCGCCCTCAATCTGCCTGATAAAGATATCCTCGCCGCAGAACCAGTAAACATTTTCCTTTAAGCCGCCCGGCATAGGATAAATGGAGCCGAGTCCGTACTCGATCTCATCCGTCACCGCAGGGCCGGAAATGTTGTGTTCCCTCACATACTTCATCAGATGGTCAAAGGTCACGTTATAGGACACATAGCCGCCGCAGTTCGGATCGTCAATCTCGTTTTTCTTCGCAATGCACGGACTGATAAAGGCAAGTTTGTCCGGCACCTTCATGTACTTCTTCACATAGATCGCGCCGCACATCATCGGGGAATGCACCGGCATCAAATTGGGAAGAAGCTCTGGCAGATACCTTTCTATGTACCCCACAACCGCGGGACAGGGCTGCGAAATACCGCCCGTAAAATTGTGCTCCGTTATGTACTTGACATATCCCCAGGTCGTGATATCCGCCCCGAAACTGATACTGATAATGCGGTTTACGCCCAGTTTCTTAAGGCCGCCCAAAACCGCGGCATACTCTTTCGGATAGTTAGCCAGAAAAGCGGGCGCAAGCAGAAGGGAAATCTTCTCCCCCCTCTTTAAATCCTCGAAGAAGCGCTCCGTGTCATCATCATAACTTCTCGCATTATGCGCGCAGGCGTCGAAACACGCCCCGCAGCTGATGCACTGGCTGCCATCCACAATAATCTTGTTCTTCCCCTTTTCCTCTACCGCACGGTTTGCCGTCAGCACAGGACATGCAGAAATACACTTGTTACATCCTACGCAGTTGTCGTTGGTATAGACCAACGCGTCTAACGGTTGATTCGCCATTTTACCCTCCAAAGTGAATAAGATTTGTTTTTGTTTATACTATTTGTACAATTTTTTTATTATTTTAACATAAAAAGGACAAAAAATAAACAATTTTTTTGTCCTTCTCAAATGCATTCTCGCCATATTTACCAATTTTTAAATCTGGGAAATTACAAAAATATCATAAATCGCTTTAATTGCCGTCTCAAAATCAGCGTTCGCCACACCGATAATTATATTCAGCTCGCTGGAACCCTGATCGATCATTTTGACATTGACATTGGCATGGGCCAGCGCGGAAAATATCCTTCCCGCCGTACCGCGGGTGGACTTCATGCCGCGTCCCACCACGGCAATCAGCGCCAGATCCGCCTCTATGTCGATGGAATCCGGATCAGCCAGTCTGTGAATACCGGCCACCACCTTCTGCTCCTTGTGCATAAACTCATCCTGATGCACAAACACCGTCATGGTGTCGATCCCGGAAGGCACGTGCTCAAAGGAAATCTCATTCTCCTCAAATGCCTGTAACACCTTGCGGCCAAAACCGATTTCCGAGTTCATCATTTCCTTTTCTATATTGACCGCGCAGAAGCCTTTCTTTCCGGCGATGCCGGTAATCACATACTTTGACTTCTGACAGGTGCTCTCCACAATCCACGTGCCGTTATCCTCCGGCGCGTTGGTGTTTCGGATATTGATGGGAATCCCCTCGCTCCTCACCGGGAAAATGGCGTCCTCATGCAGAACCGAGAATCCCATATAGGCAAGCTCCCGAAGTTCTCTGTATGTAATCGTCTCCACACCCTCGGGCTTATAAATAATCCGAGGATCGGCAACCAGCACGCCCGAAACATCGGTCCAGTTCTCATACACATTCGCCTTGATCGCCCGGGCTACGATGGAACCCGTAATGTCGGAGCCGCCTCTGGAAAAGGTCTTAACCCTTCCATCCTCAAATGCGCCGTAAAAACCGGGAATCACGGCCGCTTCCACACCGGCAAGCCTCTCTGTCAGCAGCCGGTTGGTCAGCTCCGCGTCGTGCTCGCCGTCCGGCTTAAAGCGGATCACTGTGGCTGCGTCCACGAACTCATAGCCAAGATACTGCGCCATGATAATGCCGTTTAAATATTCGCCGCGGGAAGCCGCATAATCAGATCCGGCCTTCTCCTTAAAGTTTTTCTCGATGCCTTTAAACTCCTTGTCCAGAGAAATCTTTAACTCCAGCCCGTCTATGATATCCTGATATCTGTTTCTGATGGCCTGTAACTGGCCGGAAAAATCCTGTCCCCGCTCCGCAAGCTCATAGCAGGCGTAAAGCATATCGGTAACCTTCGTGTCATCCGACGATCTCTTTCCGGGCGCGGAGGGTACCACAAATTTTCGCTCCTTGTCCGCACGGATAATCGCGCCCACCTTTTTAAACTGCTCCGCACTCGCCAGAGAACTTCCGCCAAATTTAACTACCTTATTCATGTTCTATCCCCCTGCTATGCCATGATCCGGATTCTGTTGATGCATCCGCCGATCTTCTCTATCTTTTCATCAAATTCCTTTTCGGTCATCTCCTGGGTCATAAAGCCAAATTCCTTCATCAAGCCCACGTTCACTTCCGCCATCGTTTCAAAGGCCGACATCGCCGCCTCACGCTGATCTGCCGCTATCCGGACAAAGAACCGCCTTCTCGCGCTTGTCACGTCCGCAACCTCCACTTTTGCCTCATCCCAAAAGCACATGATGGTCTTGCCCTGATGTCTTGCACAGTCCACCACATCGGAGACCACTGCGCTGGCCGTCGGCAGTTTGCCCGCGCCGCGCCCGTAATACATGGAATCTCCCAGCATATTTCCGTGCACGTACACCGCGTTAAACACATCGTTTACACTGTAAAGCGGATGCTCTCTGGAAATCAGGAAAGGCGCAACCATGGCAAAAAATCCTTCCTGCGTATCCCTGCTGAGCGCCAGGAGCTTGATGGACTTGTTCATCTGTTTCGCATACTTGAAATCAGCCGCGGTAATCTTCGTGATTCCCTCTGTGTAGATATCCTCATAACTTACATTTTTGCCGGACATGAGGGAAGAGAGAATGGCAATCTTGCGGCAGGCGTCGTAGCCTTCCACATCGGCCTCGGGATTTCTCTCCGCATACCCTTTATCCTGCGCCTCTTTTAAGACGTCCTCAAAATCGGCGCCCTCCCTGTCCATCTTGGTCAGAATGTAGTTCGTCGTTCCGTTCAGGATGCCCGTGATGCTGTCGATATGTTCCGCCGTCAGCGAATAATTGATGGGGCGGATAATCGGAATACCCCCGCCCACACTGGCCTCAAAGAGATAGTTACAGTGTTTCTCCTTTGCGATTTTTATGAGTTCCGGCCCGTGGGCTGCGACAAGCTCCTTGTTGGAGGTACACACGCTCTTCCCCATAAGCAACGCCTGTTTCGTGAAATCATAAGCCGGTTTCGTGCCGCCCATGGTCTCACAGATAATCTTTACCTCCGGGTCGTTCAGAATAATACTGTAGTCATGTACCACCTTGCTCTCGTAAGGATCGCCGGGAAAATCCCTTAAGTCAAGAATATATTTTACCGCCAGATCCTCGGCCGCCTTCTTATTGATATCCGTCTTATTCGTCTCGATCACTTCCACGACGCCGCTGCCCACGGTGCCATACCCCAAAACCGCTATCTGAATCATCGTTATCCTCCGTTGCATATTTATTTTGCGACAGCATAAATCATTCCAAGAGAATGCGGAGCATTCTCTCGTGTGAGATTTAGAAC